>JAHHQZ010000030.1 GCA_020026075.1 Actinobacillus sp.
AGCCAACAGCCAACAGCCAACAGCCAACAGCCAACAGCCAACAGCCAACAGCCAATCTTAGCGTAATTCTCAAAAACGCCCTGTCAATAGACGAATGCCTTTTAATTAACGGCGAACTCGATCAAAATCTCGTTTTACAACACGCCCAACAATACGATCCTCAACTTTTAAACCTGCTACTTAGCGAGCCAGCCCTTGCAAGTAAATTCTTTGTACAAGCAGGAAACGCTCACATTTTCAAACTCAACGAATTTCGTTTTTTCCTTGAAGAAAGCCAAATCAACCACTCCTACACCGCTTTTACCAACCGCGTTGGTCTAAGCCAAAACCGCCATTTTTTGCACAATAATTCCAGCGTAGTCTTGGACTTCCCTTACAAAGATTGCCTACTCGCAGGCGGACAACGAACCGAAGACGGCGAAGATTGTGTTTACACTTACGATGAAAAAGTCAATAAAAAGGAAGAAAAACAAGGCGCTAAGCCAAACTGCTTTAATCAAAAAACACAAAAACGCCAAGAAATCTTTTTTAATAACATTATCGCCGCCGATGAAATCGATCGCTTACTTGATCCAAAAGCCCTCGTTCACTGGAAGAAATTCACCGCAGACGGCACAGAAATTCCGCAAAAATTCCAGCGTAACCCACAAGGCACCATTACCGACAACTTAATCATCAAAGGCAACAACCTCATCGCCCTACACAGCCTAAAACAAGAATTTGCAGGCAAAGTAAAACTAATTTATATCGATCCGCCGTATTATTTTAGAGAAAAGAAATCCGCTGATACTTTTGCTTATAACTCAAACTTTCATCTTTCTACGTGGCTTACTTTTATGAAAAATCGTTTAGAGATAGCGAGAAATTTATTAAAAGATGATGGCGTTATTTTTGTTTCTATTGATGATGATGGAATGGCATATTTAAAAGTACTAATGGACGATATATTTAATCCAAAAAATTTTGTAGCAGATTTTATTCGTAAGACCAAAAGCACGACTAATGATGCGAAAACAGGGTTAAATTATCAACACGAATTTTTACTATGTTATGCAAAAAATAAAGAAAATATCAACTTGCTAGGCGGAAGTAAAAACCTTAAAAATTATAAAAATCCTGATAATGATCCAAATGGTGCTTGGATTAGTGATAATCCAACAAAAGCAGGTTATGCCGAAATACAAAATTTTCCAATTATAAATCCTTATACTAAAAAAGAAATATTGCCTCCCGAAGGTCGTTCTTGGGTTTTTACAAAAAACACACTACAAACAATGATTGATGAAGGACGAATTTGTTTCAAAAAAGAATATAAAGAGAATGAAAGAGGTTTTATCTATAAAAGATTTCTCAAAGACTTAAAAACAACTAAAACCACCTTTAATAGTTTAGTTTTTACGGATAATAACTTTATGAACCAAGTAGCAACGAAAGAAGCAAAAGCGTTGGGATTTGTAGAAGATTTTAATTATTCAAAACCAGAAGAATTTATTGCAAAAATTATTGAACACGGTAGTGAAGAAAATGATCTAATACTAGACTTCCACTTAGGCTCAGGCACCACTGCTGCCGTTGCCCATAAAATGAATCGCCAATATATTGGGGTGGAACAAATGGATTATATTGAAACCATTGCCGTTGAACGCCTTAAAAAAGTCATTGATGGCGAGCAAGGGGGAATTTCTAAGGCGGTAAATTGGCAAGGTGGCGGAGAATTTATTTATTGCGAACTAGCCGAGTTTAATTTAACCGCAAAAAAACACATTGAACAAGCACAAAGTTACCAAGAACTTATCACATTTTTCAGCCAACTATATGAAAAATATTTCCTACAATATAACCTTGCCAGTAAAAACTTTGTTGAAAAACAATTACAAAGTGAAGAATTTAAAAAACTTTCCCTAGATGAACAAAAAGCAATTTTCTGCGCAATGCTAGACAATAATCAGCTTTATGTAAATCAAAGTGAAATTGATGATACCCAATTTAATATTAGCGAGCAGGACAAACAATTAAGTAAAGAATTTTATGGGGAGAATGAATAATGCTGTATGAAACAATAGAAACAAAGAAATCCTTTTATAAAGAGGAAGGAATGCAAGATAAGTTTACTATTCCTGACTACATTACAAACAATATCAAATACCCATTATTTGATTGGCAACGTAATGCTATAGAAAATTTAATTATTGCCGAAAATTCACCAAATATTCCGACCAAACATTTAATGTTTAATATGGCAACAGGTACAGGTAAAACCCTACTAATGGCGGCTTGTATCCTGTACTATTATAAACAGGGTTATCGTCATTTTTTATTTTTTGTTAATCAAAATAATATCGTTGATAAAACAGAAAATAACTTTATCAATAACCAACATAATAAATATTTATTTAAACAAAAAATTGTTATTGATAATAAAACGGTAAACATCAAAAAAGTAGATAGTTTTTCTCAATCCCCACAAGGAATAGAAATAAAATTTACCACTGTGCAAAAATTCTATAATAATATTCACGCTGAAAAAGAAAATGTGAATACGTTAGAAGAATTAAATAAACTCGATCTTGTAATGCTGGCAGATGAAGCCCATCACTTCAATGCCAATACAAAAAACATAAAAGTACAGACCGATCTCTTTGAATTAAAAGGTTCAGCCAATGAAAAAGAAAAGCTTGGCTGGGAACATACTATTTTAAATTTAGTATTAGATAAAAATCCAAAACATATTTTATTAGAATTTACGGCAACAATTCCTAAAAATAAGGAAGTGCAGGAAAAATATAACGATAAAATTATTGCTAAATATGATTTAAAAGATTTCCTAAAAGCGGGTTTTACAAAACAAATCAACTTACTCGCATTTGAGGCACAGAAGAAAGAGCGTATTTTAACTGCACTGTTATTTGCTTGGTATCGCTATACAGTGGCTTTGAAGTACCATATCCCACATTTTAAATCAGTGATTTTATTCCGTAGTAAAACTATTGCAGAAAGTTTAGCTGATTATGAATATTTTCTAACCTTAACCCAAGATTTAACAAGTAAAGATTTTAATTTTGTTAAAACCATTTTAAATAACATTACGAACCAAAATAATACTGAAAAATCTATTGCTAAAATTTTCATACAAAAAATAATAAATTTAATTGATAATGACAAAGCCAGTTTTACAGAAATTTGTGACTGGATAAAATATAATTATACGGATCGCCACTGCATTATTACTAACTCAAAAACTAATCAAACAGGCAAAGAAAAAACAAATGCCGATACTGAGCAATTACTCAATAATTTAGAAGATAAGAATAATCCAATCCGTGCTATTTTTACAGTTGATCGCCTAACAGAAGGCTGGGACGTATTAAATCTATTTGATATTGTTCGTTTATACGAAGGACAAAATGCTGGCGGAAGCAATAAAAAAACACCTGAGGCTACAGTAGCTGAAATGCAGTTAATTGGGCGTGGTGTACGTTATTATCCTTTTGATTATAATGATAAAATTTGTAATGAACGTAAATTTGATGACGACTTAAACCACGATTTACGTGCCTTAGAAGAATTATTTTTCCACACTTTTGATGATAGTAAAGCACGCTATATTTCCCATTTACGCCAAGAACTCACCAAAGAGGGATATATTGAAAATGAGAAAAAACGGGTAATTACTTTTAAGTTAAAAGATGATTTTGCAAATAAAGCAACTGGAATAAACCTTTTTATCAATAAGCGTATCCCAAACCCTGAACGGAAAAAGAAAGATTTTAGTGAAGTAAAACAAGATTTTTGCTACACCTATACTTTCCCAAAACTAAATTTTACAGAAACCCATATTGATTTTAACGAGAACCAACAATTTAATATAGAAAATACGGCAAGCACGCATACGATTATATTAAATAAAATCCCTAAACATTTATTTTTGAAAGCAATGGCTATCAAATCCAAAGCAGATAATGCGGAATTTCAGTTTAGAAATTTACAAAAAAATCTAAATATCAATAGTGTTAATGATTTACTTAATGATCAATTTTTAGGTGATATTAAATTATATCTAACCTTTTATCAAACTGATTTTGATCATATCCCTGCTGTTCAAAAAGTGGATATGCTATGTGACTTTATTGATAAATTCTTTACAGAGTTAAATCAATATATTCATCCTTACAAAGGGGATAAAGTCTTTAAACCGCAACCTTTATCCAATATATTTAATCTTAATATAGGCAAACAAAAGCTTGTTGAAGATAAAAGC
Organism: Actinobacillus sp.; assembly: GCA_020026075.1. Lineage (GTDB taxonomy): Bacteria > Pseudomonadota > Gammaproteobacteria > Enterobacterales > Pasteurellaceae > Actinobacillus_C. Next base: position 4,259 of record JAHHQZ010000030.1, read on the forward strand.
GAAGAATATCAAGTAAGTAAAAAAGATTGGTATGTATTAAATGCCATTGATGATAATAAGACTATTGATTTTTTTGTTGGAACAGGATTAGAAAAAGATCTTGTTCAATTTATTGAAAGTCAATTAAATATACTAGAAAAAGAATACGATGATGTCTATTTACTACGCAATGAAGAAATTTATAAGATATATGATTTTGAGCAAGGACGTGGTTTTCAGCCTGACTTTTTATTATTTTTGAAAAGTAAAGAAAGCCAGATCCAATATCAAATTTTTATTGAGCCGAAAGGTAAACACCTACTCGAAACTGACAAATGGAAAGAGGACTTTTTACTCGAAATATCCAAGCGTTATGGTTTTGAACAAATTTTAAAAGCAGAAAATAAAAATTATAAATTAATCGGCTTACCGTTCTATAAAGAAAAGGAAAATAAACAATTTATTGATGATTTTAATCAATATTTAACCTCTGAAAAATAAATAAACCCAAAAGAAGAAAGCCTAAAAACTTTCTTCTTTTGATTTATTAAGGTAATAGCTACGTCGGAATTTTTGTCAAAATTTCGGCGTGGCTATTCTATGTGGCTATTCTACGATGTGTAAGTTTACGTTGTGTTCTTGTAGAAATCTGCGGATGGTTTCTTGTGGTGGACGGTTGGTGAGTAGGTGGTTAACATCGCTTAATGCGCCTACTCGCACAACGGCTCGGCGGCTGAATTTGGAGTGATCCACTGGTAAGATGATCGTTTGTGCGTTTTTGATGATGGCTCGTTTCACTTGCACTTCGTGGAAGTCAAAATCCAACATTGCGCCGTCATTATCAATAGCGCTTATGCCCAGCACGGCGAAATCCAAACTAAATTTAGAAACGAAATGCACCGTTGCCTCGCCAATAATGCCGCCATCAGGACGAAGATCGCCACTGGCTACCGTGATTTTAAAGGTTTCATTGTTCATTAAAATATGAGCAGCATTGATGTTGTTGGTAACAATGTATAAGGATTTGTGGTTGAGCAAGGCGTGCGCTACGGCCTCTGGCGTGGTGCCTATGTCAATAAATAAGGACGCACCGTTTGGGATCATTTTCGCCACTTCTTGCGCAATGGCTTGTTTTTGTTTGGAAAAGAAAGATTTACGATCACGGTAATCGCTGTTCAACGTAGAAGAAATACAGGTTGCACCGCCGTGATGACGGCGAATCAAATTATTTTCCGCTAGCTCTTTGAGATCACGCCGCATTGTCTGCGGGCTGACCTCCAAAATATTCACCAAGTCTTCCGTGCTTAAATAACTGTATTCCGACACTAATTCGAGAATTTGTTTGTGGCGCATTGATTGTTTCATAGATTCCCCCTTGCGAGAAAAATGTGCATTATTTGTTCTTTTCTATTGCATAACGACCATAAAGTTCGTGCAAGTCTAGCACTTTTTTTGCAAGTTTAGGAAAGGTTTGCACTAAATCGCCCTCGTTTTCCAACACTTGAGTGGCATAGCTTAGCCTTGTTTGGCGGCTTACTTGCGCATTTATAATCCGCTGAACAAGGGCTTGCGAATTGCGATCTCGTTTCATTGTGCGCTCAATTTGCGTGTTTTCGCTCACGTCTACCACCAAAATAGCGTCACATAAATCCGTCAACTGGTTTTCAATCAACAAAGGTGCCACGAATAGCACATAAGGCGAGCGAACATCTGCAAGTTTTTGTAAGCAACGCTGGCGAATGGCAGGGTGCAGTAGATTTTCTAGCCATTGTTTTTCACAAGGCGTGGCAAAAATTTTCTCACGCAACAAAGTACGGTTGAGTTCACCATTTTCCAATAAAATTTCATCGCCAAAATGTGCGGCAATCGCCGCTAAGCAAGGCTCGCCTTTGGCAACAATTTCCCTTGCCACGATATCTGCGTCCACCACTGGCACGCCAAGTGCTTGAAATAAATAGGCGATCGTGCTTTTGCCACTGCCAATACCGCCCGTTAATCCCACAACATAAGGCATTTTCTCTCTCCCAAAACCTATTAAAAATGCGTCATTCTACTCCAATGCGAGCAAAATTTTTATGAAAATTCCAGCCCAGCGGTTTGCAAATAGTCACACACAACCGTGGCAAAAGCGAGAAACGGCACAAAAGGCAAGGTGAAATGAGATAAAGTCAAAGCATTTTGCGTAGGCTGGAATTTTTGCAAAAATTTTGCACATGCCCAGCATAACAACGCAAAAGCAACGCCACTTAGGCTTGCGATCAGCACTAATTTGGGTAGAGTTTGCCAGTGAAATAAGCCACTAATGGCGAACATAAAATAAACATCGCCACGCCCAAACACTTCTCGTCCGTACAAACGAAAACTCAAATAAAAAATTCCATAAAAACAAGCGCCGCCAATAAAGCTACTGTACAAACTGTTTTCAACAGAAATCGGCACAAAGCCCATACTCACACCGAGCAACACCAGCGCCCATAAGGCTTTGCATAGGTTCGGCGAAACGAGATGAAACAGCCAATCCACATAAGCGAGCAAGCACAATAGCAAACTCACTGCCACCAGCCACAACCCATACGGCAAAGACAACGGCCAATGCCACCACAATAGCCCCTGCACCAGGCTTATCGTTATGCAAGCAAACACTTTAAAAGACAAAGGAACGCCTGTTTGAAAGCGAGCCGCTCGCTGACATTCCCATAAAAGGCCCTGTGCATGGCTAAGTGTAGGATTTAATTTTGTAAAATGCACTGTCAACTGGGGATAAACGGCACAACAATCCGCTGCTATACTGGCAATGGCATTGGGCAAAAAATGTTTAACATAATAAAACGCCACAGGTAGAAAAAAGATCGTCAGCAAAAAGGCTAGGCCGGAATTTTCCATAAAATTTTGCATCATTGAATAAGAGATCCCATATTGAAAATCGGCAGGTACATTCCCAGCATAATTAAGCCAATTAAACCGCCAATAACTACCATCAGCAACGGTTCTAACATTTGTGAAAGCAACGAAATTTGATGCTCCAGCTTTTCTTGGTAGTTAGTCGCAATGTGTTGCAACATTTTTCCAAGTTGACCGCTTTGCTCACCAATGGTCAGCATTTTACGAGCTTGAACAGGAAACCACGCCCCACTTACCGTGTGTGAAAGTGCTAAACCTTGATCCACCCCTTGACTCATTCTCTCAATAGCTTTGTGAAAAGGATCTTTCTGCAAGGTCGGATCTTTCGGTAAAAAACTGAGCAAGGCCTCTTGCAACGGCACGCCTGCTTGGAGCATTAGCCCCAAACTTTGGCTAAATTCCACCAAACGAGAAAGCCGAATAATGGCACCAAACACAGGTAGTGCCGTCCCTAAACGAGCTTTTAGACTTTGCCATTGGCGAGCTAAAACAAATTTCATCATCGCCCAAATCACGCCACTAATGAGCAAAATCCACACACTTTGCTGGCGGATCATCATAGATAGCCATAATAAAATTCTGGTAAAGGTTGGCAGTTGGGCTTGGTTTTCGCTATAAAGGGTAACGAATTGTGGCACGATAAAAATCAGCAACAGCACGGTTAGCGTTAAAGCAATACCTAGCACAAGGCTTGGGTACAGCAGGATCTTTTGGATTTTGCGTTTGAGTGCTACTTGATCTTTTTTATGCTGTGCGATTTGCTGGCAAAGTTGCGGTAGTTGACCTGTCATTTCTCCCACAAGAATCAACTGTCGTTCTTGTAAGCTTAAATAGTTTGGCGTGCCATCAATTGCCTCTGACAGGCTTAATCCGCTTTCCAGCGCAGCACTAAGCGTGCAAAGCCACTGGTACAGTTCGATGTTTTGGCAGTCCTCTTGCAAACTTTGTAAAATGGTTTTCAGCGGAATTGATGCGTTGAGCAAAATGGCGAACTGCTGGAATAAATCGGCTATATCTTCTGCTTTTGGTTTGCTCGAAAGTTGCCAGTTTTGCTGTAAGCGGATCCGAGTAACCCCTTTGATGTGCAAGGTTTCTTTTGCACTTTGTGCGTTGCTAGCCACCAGCACGCCTTTTTCTTTTTCCCCTTGCGAATTTAGCCCATGCCAATGGAATAACTTCATTTTCTGCTGCATTTTACGGCCTTGATGATGCGTCCTTTTGTGGCGTGGTTGGTAAGCCTAGCACTCGATGAACTTCTTTTTCGTCCGTTATTCCAGCGGTGATTTTTAGCCTTGCACTGTCGTGTAAACTTGGGTAATCCAAATCATATTGAGTGTACCATTGCAACGTGCCGTCTTGCTGTTGGTGATGTGTAACGTTCAATAATTGATACACGCCCACACGCCCTTTATAGCGATTTTCACCTTCTTTATTATTGCAACGGCGCAACAAACGCTGTGCTATCACCAGCAACAGGCTATTGTCAATTTCCTGCTGGGTTATGCCCAGTTGTAGCAAACGCCCTACCGCAGAGCTGGCATCATTGGTGTGCAATGTGGATAACACTAAATGCCCTGTTTGTGCAGCTCGTAGCGCCATTTTGGCACTTTCTTCATCACGAATTTCCCCAAGCATTATGACATCAGGATCTTGGCGTAAAAACGTACGAAGTAAACGGCTAAATGTCAGCCCGATCGCACTATTTACTTGCGTTTGCACCACGCCTTCAATTTGCATTTCAATAGGATCTTCTGCGGTCATAATGTTTTTTTCCGCATTGTTTAGCCAGCTTAATGCACTGTACAGCGTAATGCTTTTTCCGCTCCCCGTAGGGCCAGTAACGAGTATCAGCCCTTGCGGTTGGCTTAAAGCACGCTTTAATGTGTGCTGTTGCGTACTGGTCATTCCCAAAAGGGTGAAATCCGTTTGCAAAGGGGCATTTTGTTGAATACGCAATACGGCTTTTTCGCCGTGCTGAGTGGGCAAGGTTGAAAGGCGAAATTCCATTTCATCGCCTAGTGGGGTTTTGTGCTGAAAACTGCCATCTTGCGGTAAACGAAATTCACTCACGTCCACTTCGGCTAAGTTTTTCAAACGAGCAATAAGCCTACGACCAATTTCTCTCGGTAAGCTTTCTGTTTTTTGTAGCACGCCATCAATGCGCAAGCGCACAATGGTTTCAGTTTGTTGAGGTTCTAAATGCAGATCAGAGGCAGATTGCTGTAAGGCACGCTCAAATAATTGATTAAGCAACAGCACAATAGGGTCATCAGGGAATTCAGGTAAGCCCATTTTTTTGCCTTGTTCGTTGCTTGCGAATTGTGATGAATGTTTCATCATTTGGCGGACTTTATCCCCATCACGGCGACTTTTCCGCCCCAAAATTCGTAAGGTGTTTTTCAAAAGAAAACTATCCAGCTCCACAGGTTCAATCATTTTTCCTGTAAGAAAACCAAAAGTTTCAAAAGCACTTAAATTGCTTGAACTTTCTACACCGAGCCACAGACGCTCGTTATCGTATTTTAAGGGCAAAGCTAAGTAGCGTAGCAATAAATGTTGCTGCTGCGTGTTCCATTCCCACAAATCATCAGTAATATCAAAACGCTGTCCAGCCCTTGAAAATAGCGAGGCTGGTAGCGTTGTGCTTGCCATTGAACGTGGTTTCGGTGCAGAGGTAATTGAAGATGTTGCCATACAAAATTCCTAAAAAAATTCCAGCCTAGTGCGACTAGGCTGAATATTTGTTAACCACAAAAACCTGCTGGGAAATATTCATTGCCGCCTGTACATTTAGTCGTCCACTTAATTTCACCTTTTTTCGGTGGCGTTAAGGTGTAGCTTATGCCTTTTAAGTTGTCCTTCCCTTTCACGGTAATCACACCATTGACCACAACCACAGATTCAATACGCCCTTTGTTCTTCAAGACTGGTTGAATACCGTGCTTGCCATTACTGCAATCTTTCACATCACCTAAATCAAAATGACATAAATCCACTTCGGTTTTGTAAGGGGCGGAGGCTTGAATAAGTTCGGTCATTGCCGCTTTTTTGGTGTAGCTTTGATAAGATGGAATCGCAATAGTGGCGAGAATTGCCACAATGGCGATGACGATCATAAGTTCAATTAAGGTAAAACCCCGCTGCCAGCGGCGTTGCTTAAACAATGGTTGCATAGCGTAGTCCTTATAATAAAATGATGCGATTTTTACGCCACGCAGTATGCAACGCCCTGTACATTTGGGCAAAAGGCAAGCGTCCGTTTTGCGATCGGCATCGCAAAAATTCTCAAAGAAAGGTCAAAAATGGATAAATTTTTAATTGAAAATGGTGAAATATTAAATGTAAGGCAAGTGCCATCGCCGCACTTTGATGCTCGCCCACAAGGTGCAATGGGCGAAATTTCGCTTTTGGTCATTCACTATATTAGCCTGCCGCCTGATGAATTTGGGGCGAATTTTATTGATGATTTTTTTCAAGGTCGCCTTGATCCCAACGCTCACCCCTACTTTGAACACCTTGCAAATGTGCGAGTTTCTGCGCATTGTTTAATCAATCGTAAGGGTGAAATCACCCAGTACGTTAATTTAAACGACCGTGCGTGGCACGCTGGTTTGTCGCAATGGCAAGGGCGTGAAAAATGTAACGACTTCGCCATCGGCATTGAATTAGAAGGCTCCAATAACCAGCCCTTCACCGCCGCCCAATACGACACGCTCGTAAAACTTACCCACGTCATACAAAAAAACTATCCGCAGATCACTTCCGATCGCATCGTAGGCCACTGCCACATTGCCCCCGAACGCAAAATCGATCCTGGCCAATATTTCGACTGGGAAGGCTACTTCAACGCCTTAAAGGCAAGGCCGGAATAATCCACAAAATTTTGGAAAGAATTCCAGCCTTCTAAAATTAGCTCTTAAAAGAAAAAATCAACGGCACGTGAGGCAATGTGATTGATAGCCTTGGACTTTGTGCCAGTATTTTCAGCATTATAACCACACTCGCTTACAGCATCATTCGCCTCACGTCTGCGTTTTCTAACGACCGACTGTCATTACAATGAGCAACGGCTATGATATTCAACATTTAAGCAAAAATACGATTTATTTCGTAATCAATACCCTTTAACGCAAATGCCAGTGGGGAACGGAAATTAGGCTTTCTTTTTACTCCCTTTCTTCGTGCCGTTGAGATTTAGTTTCCCAAACCAAATTTGCATTTCTTCGGCAAGAGGTTCGCTGAAAGCGGATAAATCTTGCTGTTTGCCTAAGCGTTGCCAGTAGATGTCGTGCTTGTGACTGTGGGATTTTTTCGTGCTGAGATCGCTTAACAAGCCTACCATTGTGTCAGCGTCTTTTTCTTTTTGGCTAAGCCAATCCATCAGGCTTGGGCTTGGCACAAGGCACGGCTGGCGTTGCCCTAGCAAAAAGGCGCTGACGTAGCGTTGTAGCAGGGCTTTTGCGTTGTCGGCGCTAGGTTCTGCCAAGCTAATTTGGGTGTAATCAAAGCCTTTGTTGGTTTTGCCGATAATCAAGGCAGGCCGTAATTTTTCGCAAAATTCCGACCTTGCCAATAGGCACAAATAGGCGAGCCACGCTTGGATAATGCGTTTAGGGCTGTCCAAACTGCGCAAGGATTTATCCTGCCAAAAAATTTCGCCCATAGGCGTTGCAACACAGTCTGCCAAATAGCCCACAAGGCGAAGGTTGAGCGTGGTGCTTTCGTTGATGGCAAGGCTAAGCGGTATGGAAATATCCTGCGGTGCTGGCGTGGTTTCTGGGATATTTTGGTTGCAAAAATCCATAAATTCGGCGACGTTTTTTTCGTTTTCTTGACGTTGCAATTCACCAAACACCCCACGTGGCAGCACGCCTTTCACCGTCCATTTTTGCCAAAAATCTTCTGGGCTGGCATGGCTTTCCATCGTGGTGAGCAAATCTTGGTCAAGCCAGTAATTGCTGAGATTATCCAACGCAAAATTTTCACTTTCCGCAATGCGCGCGGTTTGTTTGTCAAAGTAGCAGCCGAGTTGTTTTTCAAAGAAATATTTCAGCGGATGCTGTAAAAACGCCAGCAGGCGATCCCATTCGATCACAATTTCCGTGCCGGTTTTTTGGTTCAACGCCATTTCCAGTAGGTCGGAATTTTCCGTGAAATTTTGATCTAAAAACGGCAAGCTTTCCGCTGGTTTAGTGGGTTGCGCCATTGCCAGCCAGTTGCGTGCGAAAGAGGGGTAATCGCCTTGAAAGTTTTTCGCCGAAAATACGTTCATTGCGTGTTCTCGCACGAGGCGGCTGTACCATAATTTTTCACTTTCGGTCGCACGCATTTGATCAGGCGATAAATTCATCACTAAGTAGCCCAGTAACTGGCTGACCAAAACGGAAGGCTCTTTTACGCTGTCGTCCACGATGGAGCGTCCAACGTAGCTGATGTAAAGGGTGTCTTGGGCGGACAGTAGCGCCTCTAAGAACAAATAGCGATCGTCATCACGGCGGAAACGATCGCCTTTTTGGTGATGATATTGCATTAAATCAAAGCTGTTCGGCACGTCCACACGTGGGTACTCGCCGTCATTCATTCCCAGCAAGCATACTACTTTAAACGGCACAGAACGCATTGGCATTAAGGTGCAGAAATTCACTTTACCCAGCGTAAAACGGTAATTATTGCCCTGAATTTGCAATGCCTCGTTAAGTTTTTGTGCGATAACTTCGGCGCAGATCGGCGCTTGATAGTCGCCTTTCTCTACCTGTTCACGTAAATTTGTGAACGTTTCACTTAAAAAACGCCACACTTCGCCTTGTTGAGTTTCATCGAGAAAATCCGTAATGAGCGTATCAAGAGCGTTTTGCCATTCTTCAATACGATGATTTTCTGTTAAAAATTCCTGCCAGTGCCAAAGTTTATGGATAAATTGTGCCAGTTTGCCCGCCAGTTCTTCCTGCATTCCATCGGTACCGTCCAATGCCAAACCGCCTTCCCATAAGCCGTCCTGTTCACGCAAACTAAAACCAAGCAATAATCGCTCCAGACCGGCTAGCCACGCATTGTAATTTTGGGTTGCCGCATTTTTTTCTTTGCTTAGCCCATAACGTACGCCGGAATTTTTCACCCAAAAATGAATTTGTTCCAGCTCGTCTTCTTGTATGCCAAAACGCTGACGAATGGTTGGCACATCTAAGAATGCCAGTATTTCTTCGGCACTAAATTCGCTTTCTTTCAAGGCCAGCAAATGCAAGAAATTGGCGATAACCACGTCCGTTTCGGTTAAGGATTTATCCGCAATGGCGAATGGAATGTGTGGCTCGTTTTGCCCAAAAACTGCTTGAATGTAAGGCGTGTAAGCATCAATATTCGCCACCATTACCACTACATCTTTGGGGAACATAGGATCATCAGCGTTATTGAAACGGCGTAGTAAATAGTCATACAGCGCCTCCACTTCACGCATTGGACTGTAACAGTTATGAATGGTCAGGCTTTCATCATTTGGCTGCCACTGCAAACTTTGCGGTGCATTGGGTGCGAAGTGCAAAATGCTATCCTGCACCTGTTGCAACAAGGTGCGTGGCGTGTCATCACTTGGCGTAACGTAAGCCTCAATTTCTTGAATATGAAAATTTTCGCCCCCTGCATTGGCCATTTCTGTTAATAAATACAGAAAATCTCGTCCCATTTTCCCCCACATCGCCAGTAGCGGATTGCCCTGTGCGAGCGTTTCATCGTAGCTGGTTATTTCACTGTTTTCAGAGTTGATATTTTCCACTTGCTCGGCAGTTAGCCAGTCTTTGCCTTGCCATTCTTGCTGTGTTTGGTTTTTGTCGTAATGCAAACGCTGACGCAATAGGGCTTTTTGCCAAAGTTTGGCATCCACCACATCACCCCAGTAAGCTTGACAACCATTGGTAAAAAACAAATGCACATCGCAATATTGGCTCAATGCTTGCAAGGTTTGTAAATGGGCTAACGGCAAGGCGGAAATGCCAAAAATGAACAAACGTTTCGGTAAATTTTCAGGGGCTTTTTGAGCCAATAAGGAAAGAAAAGCTTGATGTAAATTCGCACGGTGCAACACCGTTGTACTCGCAAGCCCTAAGCGTGCATTTTCTTGCTGAATATCCGCAATTACTGCACGCCAAAGGCAAGCTTGCCATTGTAAATGCTCGCTAATTTGCTGTTGAAAAACCGTCCACTTTTGCGAGTTTTGCTGAAATTGCGCTAGCACGGCAGTATCATCTTTTCCCTCCCACAAGCGAATCCAATCAGGGCGATACACTAAATATTGGTCAAATAAATCGGCGATCTTATAAGCAAGCTGATAGGTTTTGAGCTGTAAGAAATCTTGCTCACGGTGATCGTGATCATTATTGATTTGCAAATACCCACGCAAAGGCGCAAAAGCAGGCAAAGGCAATAATTCAGGCAGCAAACGCATTAAACGCCAAATGAGATTATCCTTCTGCAAAGCACTTTGTTCTTCAACATTCGGTAAGTTATCTCGATAAAGTTGCCAAATAAAACTCGCTGGCATTGGGTAGTTGATATTCGCAGCAACGCCTTGCGCTTGTGCAATTTGCCAGTTAAGCCATTGTTCCATACCAGGACTTTGTACAAGAATAGTTTCAGCATCAAGGGGATTTGTGAGCGGGGTATTTTGCATAAAATACAGCAAAATATCTTTTTGCGTTTCCAATAAGTTGGAATAGTAAATATTAAAGTTCGCCATTTTTTATTAAGCCGTTGGGAAAAAATAAGTGGTAGTTTATCGCCCATTTTTTTCATAGGTCAATAAAAAACTCATATCATCAAACTATCTCATCGTAGACGAGTAAATCGCAAAAAAACCACCGATATTATTCCAGCCTAAGCAGATTTTACATTTCCTCATCGCCGCCGTTGTGGGATTTATTTTGGCGTTCGCTTTTCAGCAAGGGCGAAAAATAGAAAACACCCAAGCCCACAACGCTATAAAAAAACTAATTCAAACGGAGCAACCAGCCTTTACCTACTGGCATTGACCGCCTGCTCAACCCCTAACCTAACCGCCCCCAAAAGCCCCCTAATCTGCCCCAGTGTCGCCCAACGCCTCCACACCAATGGCGATCTTTTAAATTACGCCATCAAAAGCAAGGCAATGATCAAGTCTTGCCAGCTGGAAATCCAGCACTTGAATGACTGTATTTTTATTCATAATAACGCCTTGTAATGCGTACCCCTTTTAATTTCACCTTTGTCTAATCGCCCTTACAAACCGATCCATATGTCGGAAAGATAAAACAAGGGGGCTTGCCCCTTTTTATGTCAACCCCCTTTTCACACACAAAACCGCAAGCCTTACGCTGTAACAGTTGCGAAAATATCGCCACTTTTTTAACAACAATTTCAGCATAAGGACTTTATGGATATTGCCGACCACGCTCAACAAAGCGAAGAATTACACCTAAATCTTAAGCAACGCCGATAACGAAAACGCCGTCACCTTTGAAATTGAACCGCTCAATGATGACAGCTACGACTTGATGATCAAAATTCCCCTAACGGAGCGAGTGATTGTCAAAGACAACGGCGAGGCTTTAGAAATCTACCACGCCCAAGAACCCACCCTAGACGACAACGGCATACAAAGCCTAGCCGTATACAACGAGCGAGAACAGGGAAAGCGTGAGTTTTCCCACAAGCGAGATGAAAAATGATAACAGGCGAAAAAGACTTCAAAGCCTTAAATAGCCGTATAGACGGCTTATTATTAAACCTAGCCCCAGCCAATCGCAAACGCCTAATGCGTAAATTGGCACAGGGGCTAGCCCAAGACAACCGCAAACGCATTACCGCCCAAAAAAACGCCGACGGTAGCACCTACGCCCCACGCCAAACGCCAAAAATCCGCCAAAAATTCCAGCGTAGAAAAGGCGCAATCAAGCGTGGAAAAATGTTCACCAAGCTAAAAACCGCTAGATTTTTAAAACAAAAAGCAAGTGATACAGGCTTAGAAGTGGGCTTTCAAGGACGCACCGCCAAACTTGCCACCGCCCACCAAACAGGCGCAAGCGAACGACACGGCAAAAAAATCTACCACTTCCCCAAAAGGGAACTATTAGCGGTAAACCAAGAAAGCATTAGAAAAATAGAAAGGGAAATTTTGGAAATGTTGGGGCGAGGCTAGGCGATTAAGAGATAAGATAAAAAAGACCGCCATAGAGCAGAACACTTAAAGCGAGTAAAAAACAGCCATTTGCATATTTACGATCTAAAAAAATGACCGCTAAGGCAGCCGCTCAAAAGGAACTAATAATGCACCTAATACAGGAATAGCAATAAGAAGAACAATAAACCCAACAATGAACCAAGCAAAAATAGTAGCGCCTATGCTCATATAACCCCCTATAAATTTTGCCAAAAAATAAAACAAGGATATGCCTATGTCAAACGATTTAAAAATTAAAGTGGATTTACTTGGTACAGATCAAGTTTCAAAACATTTTAGCAAGTTTCAAAAAGTGGCGATGAAAGCCAACGAGCAATTAAAAGTCGCACAGTCTAATTTTAAAGCCTTAGAAAAATTGCAAAAGCAAATGTCGGCATTTAAAAAACTGGGCGAAACCTTAAAAGCCCAAACGGAACAGATGCGTAAAATGGGGCAGGTGATTAGCGAAAATAAACAAAAATATGCCGAGCTTGAACAGCAAAAATCCACTTACACCAGAGCAGTCCCAAAAAGTTGGACTGACTTAATTTAAGGACTGAGTTCTGTACTTCACAGGGCTTAGTTCTTTTAATTTCACCTGAATACGCTCACTGTTGTAGTAGTGAATGTAGCGGTGAATTTGGTGTTCAAGTTCTGCAAAAATCTCAAATCGTTTACCAAAATAGCATTCTGTTTTAAGACATCAAAAAAACTCTCCGTTGCACCATTGTCTGAGCCATTTCTCTTTCTCGACATATTTGCGTAATGCTATTTTGTTGGCAAATCGCTCTAAAACCTGACGTCTGATACTGCCAGCTTTGATCGGAATGTAATATCGGTTTTGCCCCAGCAAGCTTTGCCATAGCTTGCGTCATCATTCGAGTAATTTGCTCAAAATTCGGATATTTCGCCAAATTGTAAGCGAGCGATTTTTACCATTGTTAAGATAAAATGCTATCACTTGTTTTTTGAAATGTATTTGGTCATAAAAAATCCGCACCTTAATTAGCGGATTGTTTAGTCCAACTTTTGGGGTTTATACCACACTAGATGAAAAAAATCGCCTTAACTTATTAGGAGTGAAGTTAGGGCGATATGCATTGATAGGACAAGTACCAATGACAGCGATTATTTTATTTTTGATTTTGTTGATAATCAAGGGGGTTGTAGAAATGAATACTCACCGAATTTTAGCATTAACGCTTTTTTGCGTAACCGCCACACTAGAGACTGGTTTTGTCGCATTCGTGTGGGAAGCCGCAAAAACAATATTGTATCTGTAATTAAGTTTACTGGTATTATGGTTTCCACGCCCCAATTTTTGAGAAAAGTTTTCCTAAAAATCGGAGCGTGGAAACTAGTAAAAAGGCTTCCTGATGGAAGCCTGTTATGTTCATTTAAACTAATTGTATTACCATTGGTAACCAATACCTACACTGCCACCGAGCTCCTTTTCAGTGTTGACACCTGCTTGGAGTTTAAAAACCGTTCTGCCATCGTCAGTTGAACGGGAGTAACCTACTGCTAAAGCATTTTGTCCTTGGTATGTACCAACAGATGCTCCCAACATAGATTTACCAGCTGTCATCACTTGCGGAATACCTGACATTGCCATAGCCCCTGCAATCCCTGCTTTCAATTCTTTCGTAGTTTTATTCAATTTTTGATCTAAACCTTTTAGTTGGCGTAAATTTACTGCATCCGTATCTTTAACACCATCTGCAAGGTTAACTAAACGGCGTTGGTTAGTTTCACTACCAATGGAAACAACATTATCTTCCGTCGCAGTTGATTTAGATCCAATGGCGACACTATCAGTGCCACTAGCATTAGCAAGATAACCAAGTGAACTTGATCTCAAACCTGATGCCTTTGACCCCGCCCCAATTGCGGTTGCACCACCACCAGTTGCCTCAGCGTGATGACCAAAAGCACTAGATACCCAGCCACCTTTTGCAAAACTTCCAACTACTGTTGCTTGACCTGCGTTCTCACCCGACGATTTGCCTGGGTGTTTTGATTTCACACTTTCGGCACATTAACCAATAACGACTGCACTATCCCCATCATTTTTTGCATTCCCATTACATGTAACGCCACCATTGCTCCCGTTAGATTGAGTATCTGTTCCTAGAACAATTGAACCTGGTTTATTATTAGTATTATCTACAATATTTGCCATAGCCATTTTTGATGCCAACATTGCCACAGAAAGTGCCATAAGTGTTTTATTCAATTTCATTTTTATGTTTCCTTTAATAAATACTTTTGAGAATATTTGATTTGCCTTTATTTAAATTAAAAGGCATGGTCAAATTATGGCCACGCCTTTTAAAAAAAAACGACGATACTATATAAAGTGGACAAAAAATTGTGTCCCGATTTTGGTACGACCGAGTGGACTTGAACCACCGACCCCCACCATGTCAAGGTGATGCTCTAACCAACTGAGCTACGGTCGTATTGAAGTGCGGGCTGAATGGTAGCGATTTTCACATAGCTCTGCAAGGAAAATTTTTCAAAATAAGTATAAGTGCTAGAAAATTCATCAGTTAACATTTTTATAACAATCGCTGGATTTTATCGATCTTAGCGTTTTTTTAGCGTACAATGATTTGCTATTTTTACAGATTTTATTCAATTTTACTCATTTAATTTATGTATGGAGAACCTATGATACAACCTAATCAAAAACTACGTCGCACAAAAATTGTGTGTACGTTAGGTCCAGCCACAGATCGCGATAATAATTTAGAAAAAATTATCGCCGCTGGTGCGAATGTCGTGCGAATGAACTTTTCACACGGTACCCCAGAAGACCATATTCAACGAGCTGAAAAAGTTCGTGAAATAGCCAAAAAATTAAATCGTCACGTGGCGATTCTTGGGGATTTACAAGGCCCTAAAATTCGTGTGTCAACCTTTAAAGAAGGCAAAATATTCTTAGAAGAGGGGGATAAATTTGTACTTGATGCTGATTTACCACGCGGTGAAGGCGACAGAAACGGCGTTGGCTTAGACTATAAAAAACTGCCACAAGACGTTAAACAAGGCGATATTTTATTGCTCGACGATGGCCGTGTTCAGTTGCGTGTAGATAGTACTGAAGGTGAAAAAGTATTCACCACTGTTACCGTTGGCGGTCCTCTTTCTAACAATAAAGGAATTAACAAATTAGGCGGTGGTTTATCAGCTGATGCCCTCACTGAAAAAGACAAAGCAGACATTATCACTGCAGCAAAAATCAAAGTAGATTATTTAGCGGTTTCTTTCCCTCGCAGTGCTGAGGATTTAAATTACGCTCGTGAGCTTGCAACGCAGGCCGGATTACAAACCAAAATTGTGGCAAAAGTTGAACGTGCTGAAGCGGTGGCTGACCCTCGCATTATGGACGAAATTATTCTCGCCTCAGACGTTATTATGGTTGCACGTGGCGACTTAGGTGTAGAAATCGGCGATCCACAATTAGTAGGCGTACAAAAACGTTTAATTCGCCGTTCACGCCAATTAAACCGTGCAGTTATCACTGCAACGCAAATGATGGAATCAATGATCAGCAACCCAATGCCAACACGTGCGGAAGTTATGGACGTGGCAAATGCGGTGCTTGATGGTACGGATGCTGTAATGCTTTCAGCAGAAACCGCAGCAGGTCAATACCCAGAAGAAACGGTTAAAGCGATGGCAAAAGTTTGTCTTGGTGCAGAAAAAATGCCAAGCATCAACATTTCTCGCCACCGCATGGATCGTGAGTTCCAATCCATTGAAGAATCTGTCGCACTATCTGCAATGTACGTTGCGAACCATATGCCAGGTGTTAAAGCGATCATTTCCTTAACCAGTCACGGTGTAACACCATTATTTATGTCGCGCATCAGTTCTGGTTTGCCAATTTTCGCCCTTTCTCGCCACGAAGAAACCTTAAATAGCTGTGCATTATTGCGTGGCGTTGTACCTGTGCTTGATTTAGAATCCAGCCGTACAACCAAATCAGCACGCCTTGCTATTAATTTATTAAAAGAACAAGGCTATATTCAAGTTGGTGATTTAGTGATCCTAACACAAGGTGATGAATTGTCACTTGGCGGCACCACCACCAGCCGTACACTTGTTGTAGAATAAAACAATTTTATTGAAAATTCCAGCCTTGCTTTATTGTTAGGCTGGAATTTTTTTATAAAAAACACGACAAAAGCAAAAAGATCTGGCTTAGGTTTAAAATTTAGAAATTTGAGAGAAACAATGGAGCGGGAAACGAGACTCGAACTCGCGACCCCGACCTTGGCAAGGTCGTGCTC
>JAHHQZ010000031.1 GCA_020026075.1 Actinobacillus sp.
ATCTGCACCTTAATTAGTTGACTGGTTAGTCCAACTTTTGGGGTGCAGATCAAACTGGGGCGTTCACTTCTTTAATGCGGCCAGTGCCTGCTTTCATAATGCAGTAGCTAATGAAACCAAAAGCAATGCCTTCGGTGATAGAGTAGGTAAATGGCATTAAAGCCGCCGTTAAAAAGGCTGGCGTTGCTTCGGTTAAGTCGTCCCAATGCACACGAATTAAGCTAGATGCCATTAAAATTCCCACATAAATCAGCGCACCCGCTGTGGCGTAGGCAGGAACTAAACCTGCCAGTGGTGAGAAGAAAATGGTCAACAAGAATAATAAACCAACCACAATGGCGGTTAAGCCTGTGCGACCACCAACGGATACGCCAGAGCCACTTTCAATATAAGCGCCCACGGATGAAGTACCGATTAACGCTCCCAATACGCCAGTGGTGCTGTCCACTAGCAAAGCTTGACGCATTTTGGGGAAACGCCCTTGCTCGTCGCAAATGCCCGCTTTATCCGTTACCCCAATGAGCGTGCCAGATGAGTCAAATAGCGTAACCAATAAAAATGAGAAAATAATACCGATTAAGGCGGTGTCCAAAGCGCCTTTAATATCAACTTTGCCCACAACCGCCGTCAACGCTGGTGGCATTGATAAAATGCCGTGATACTGCACTTGTGGGTCAAACATTAACGCAAGCACAGTTACACTGACAATGGAAACCAACACGCCTGAGAACACGTTTCGTGCCGCCAAAATGACGATAATCAAAAAGCCGAGCAAACCGAGCATTACAGAAGGCGTATGCAAGTCGCCCAAAGTAACTAACGTCGCAGGGCTTGACACGATAAGTCCCATATTGCTAAACCCAATTAAAGCAATGAAAAAGCCAATGCCTGCGCCAATGCCCACACGCAGACTCAAAGGAATACTCGCAATGAGCCAGTAGCGCACTTGAAATAGCGTTAGCAAAAATAATCCTATGGCACCCCAGAAAATCGCACCCATACCGATTTCCCACGAATAGCCGAGCTTGCCAACCACAGCGTAGGCAAAAAAGGCGTTCAGCCCCATCGCTGGTGCGAGTGCAATCGGCAAATTACTGAATAACCCCATTGCGATGGTACCAATGGCAGCGATTAAGCAAGTGGTCACAAACACCACCTGTTTGTCCATTCCAGCATCGCCTAAAATGGACGGGTTGACAAAAACAATGTACACCATTGTGAAAAATGTCGTAATCCCAGCGATGACTTCCTTTTTCACTGTGGTATCGTGTTGATTTAGCTTAAAAAAGCGATTTAACGATGTGTTTAGCATATAAGCTCCTTTCCTTTAAAAAATATTCCAGGCTGGAATATTGACCAAAATTTTATCAAGACAAAAATAAACCGCGCCTGTTGCGCGGTTACACTTAGTTTGCTTCACTCCATTTTCCGTTGTTGAAATAGAGTCGCCATTTTGTGGCTTTGCCATTTTTTTCGGATGTGATGTACTGTCGCTTGTCTTTGCGAGAGTAGCGTACAATCGCCTCGTTGCCCTCAGGATCCTGTTGCGGTGCTGTGGCGAGATATTTTAATTTCTCTGGTAAACGTTCCGCAAACTGGGCTAATTCTTTCACTTTCGCTGCTCGGCTTTCTCGGCTTTTGGGGAAATTGTGCGCCGACATAAACACGCCGCTTGCACCATCTCGTAGCACAAAATAGGCATCGGATTTTTCGCATTTTAATTCAGGGAACAGCACAGGATCTTCTTTAGGGGGGGCCACTTCGCCGTTACGCAAAATTTTACGCGTGTTATCGCACTGGGTGCAGCCCATATATTTGCCAAAACGCCCTAATTTTAAGTGCATATCCGCACCGCATTTATCGCATTCCACCACAGGACCATCGTAGCCTTTGATCTTAAACTCGCCTTTTTCTACCACATAGCCATCACAGTTTGGATTATTACCACAAACATAAAGTTTACGTTCAGGATCAATAATGTAGCTATCCATTGCCGTTTGACAAATCGGGCAGCGTTTTTTCTCCATTAGGGCTTTGGTTTCTGAACTTTCGTCTAATACGTTTAATAATTCCGCCTCTGGAATTAAGTTTTGCGTGGTTTTACAGCGCTCTTTCGGCGGCAACGCGTAACCGCTACAACCCAAAAATACCCCTGTACTCGCCGTACGAATGGTCATTTCACGTTGACAGGTAGGGCAATGAATATCTGGGGTTAGCACCAATTTATTTGGCATCATTCCACCTTCTAATTCATCAAGCTCTGCTTGCGTTAAGCACTCGGAGAATGCGGCAAAAAATTCATTTAATTCATCTTTCCAGTTCTTTTGCCCTTCAGCGATTTGATCCAATACCGTTTCCATATTGGCGGTAAAATCGTAATTCATTAAATCAGGGAAGGACTGGCTTAGGCGATCCGTCACAATTTCACCGATTTTTTCGGCGTAGAAACGGTGGCTTTCCACACGCACATAACCACGCTCTTGAATCGTGGAAATGATCGAGGCATAAGTAGATGGACGACCAATGCCACGTTTTTCTAATTCACGCACCAACGCTGCCTCCGTAAAACGTGCAGGCGGTTTGGTGAAAAATTGCTGCGGATCCAAATGGTCTAAGCTTAGATTTTCACCCACAGCGAGAACTGGCAAGGTTTGATCTTCATCTTTTTTGCTTTGCTGTGGTAAAACTTTTGTCCAACCGTCAAAACGCAACACACGACCTTTCGCTTTTAGCCCAAAATCGCCAGCCTGTACCAAAAGCGATGTGCTGTCGTATTGTGCTGCTGGCATTTGGCACGCCACAAATTGCTTCCAAATGAGATCATAAAGACGAGCCGCATCACGCTCTACGCCGCTAAGTTGATTCGCTTGAACATTCACATCGGTAGGGCGAATCGCCTCGTGCGCCTCTTGTGCGTTGGCTTTACTGGAATAAAAATTTGGTTTTTCAGGCAAATAAGCCACGCCGTAATTTTCGTCAATAAAATGACGTACCATTGTTAAGGCATCTTGGCTTAAATTGGTGCTGTCCGTACGCATATAGGTGATATGCCCTGCCTCGTACAAACGCTGTGCGAGCATCATTGTTTTTTTCACGCTGAAATTGAGTTTACTACTCGCACTTTGTTGTAATGTGGATGTAATAAACGGCGGTTTAGCTCGTGAAGATGTAGGCTTAGTTTCAATGTTTGCTACAACGAAAGCAGATTTTTCAAGGGCTGCAACAACTTTTTGCGTTTCCGCTTGATTTGGCAAGGCGTGAGCAGCCAATTTTTTGCCTTGATATTCGGCTAGTTCCAATTTAATTGGCATCGCCTGCGGAGTTTTGGTGTACGCACTGATCTGCCAATATTCTTGCGGTTGGAAAGCTTTAATTTCACGCTCACGCTCCACAATAAGTTTTACGGCAACAGATTGCACACGACCAGCGGATAGTCCACGTGCGACTTTCTTCCATAATAACGGTGAAACCATAAAGCCCACTACACGATCCAAAAAGCGGCGTGTTTGCTGAGCATCTACGCTGTTCATATCAATTTTACCTGGATGAGAAAACGCCTCTGTAATGGCTTTTTTAGTGATTTCATTAAACACCACACGGCTGTAACGCTCATCTGCCCCGCCGATCACCTCTTTTAAATGCCAAGCGATGGCTTCCCCTTCTCTATCCAAGTCGGTTGCAAGGTAAATATGATCAGCTTTTTTAGCTAAAGATTTCAATTCCGCTACGGTTTTTTCTTTATTCGGCAAAATTTGATAGTGTGCTTTCCAGTCATCGTACGGATTCACGCCCATACGTTTTATCAACGCCTCTCTGGCACGTTCCTCTTTAATGCGTTGTTGTTCTAAAGCACTCATTCCTTTAGTGGATAAAGGTTTTGCTTTTTCTTTACTGCCTGAACCTGACACAGGCAAATCGCAAATATGCCCCACGCTTGATTTCACAATGTACTGTGAGCCAAGATATTTATTGATTGTTTTCGCTTTGGCTGGAGACTCCACAATCACTAAGGATTTAGTCATAAATTATTCCTATCTTTTCAGCAGTAGAATATTCAAAATTTTCAAAAATATTCCGACCTTGCTTTTTGTTAATTCTGGCTTAATGGCCAGCGCGTAAAAATATTTTCAGGTAACGGGATGTTAAATTGATCACAAATTCTAACTACTCCTTGCATTACGATGTCGTCTAGACTTTGTGGGTGATGATAAAAGGCTGGCATTAACGGCATAATTTGCACGCCCATTTCTGCCACTTGCGTCATCAATCGCAACTGCCCTAAATGTAGTGGTGTTTCACGCACGCAAAGGGTTAAGGGTAAACGCTCTTTCAAGCATACGTCAGCGGCACGGCTAATTAGGTTATCGCCATAACAGTTGGCCACGGCGGATAATGTTTTTATCGTACAAGGAACGATCACCATTCCAAGTGTACGAAAGGATCCCGAGGCAAGACTGGCAGCAATATTGCGGTTATCGTGATACACATCGGCCAATGCTTTTATGTCGCTTGTACTATAATCCGTTTCCAAGCGCAAGGTTTCTTTGCCCGCTTGACTGATGATCACGTGCGTTTCTATTTCTGGTACCTTTTTTAAAACTTCCAGCAAGCGCACAGCATAAATCACACCAGATGCACCAGTAATGGCGACAATAAAGGGTTTCTTTAACAAGGGATAGTCTTCAATTAAAATGCAGATTTTACGGATTTCACTGCTTGCGTTGCTTGCTGTGGCAAGTCATTTAGTAAGCTTGAATTGGCTTTCATCTGCTCAAAAAACCAATCAATAATGAATCGAAAATGCGGAATTAGCTGAGAGTTTTTCCACATTTCAGTGTTGTGGATGCTGGTGAAAGCGTCCACAAAAAATAGCAATGCTGAAACAATCAAAACACCACGCAGTAAACCAAAACAGCCACCAAGCACACGATCTGTCCCTGTTAGACCTGTTTTATCCACAAGTTTGCCGAGTGCATAGCTAATTAACCCGCCAATAATCAGCGTCGCAAGGAATAGAATCCCCATTGCTACGCCATTTTTTAGATAAGGGGTTTGAATTTGAGTAAGGTAAGTGGCAATTTCTTCGTAAAAATTCGCAGCAACAAAAAAAGCTGCAACCCAAGAAACTAACGAAAAAACTTCACGAATGAAGCCACGAAAAAGGCTAACAATCACCGATAACAAAATAATAGCGATGATAAACCAATCAATATAGTTGTTCATTTATCGTCCTTACAACTCAAACAAAAAAAGCCCATTCCCGCAAGGGGGAATGGGTAAGGCATTATTATTTATACATTGGTGCTGGGCCTTTCACACCACTATTCATTTTGTAAACATCGCTACTTTGAACCGCTTGTCCAAAAGCACGAATAATTACACGGCGGTTTGGTGCTAAACATTCTTTTAATGCTTTACCTGTTAAGCCGTTATCGCAAGCTTTTACTTGATTTGCTTTACCATAACCTATGGTTTTAAATTCTGCTTTTACACCATCATGGATTAACCAAGATTTCACCCTATCCGCACGTTGTTGAGAAAGACGTAAGTTGTACGCCACAGAACCTAAGCGATCAGTGTAACCTTCAACGATAACTTTTTGTGCTTTCATTGCTTTTAATTCCTTCGCAATATCTGCCACTACTTTTTTACCGTTTGGCGTTAAGTTGTATTTATCAAAGTCGAATAAGAAGTCAGCGGATAGACGGAAAGTACCATTACCGTAACAGCCATTTGGATGCCAATAGAAACTTTGTGCATTCATTTTGCTATCGAATAGCACTTTATATTGGCATATTTTGTGAATACCGTTCTCACGGTAGTTAAATGCGTAATCCCATTCACGCACGCCATATAAACCTTCGGCGAATTGTGGATTACCGATTAATTGACGGATTTGGGATTTATTCATTCCACGTTCAATCATTCGAACATTAGCCCAGTTTGGCCAAGAGCCGAACTGACTACCATCGTGATTAAATGTATCTTGAGAGATTTTTGGCCAAACAGGGTTATCTGTTTGTCCATTCGCATCAACATTACTTAAATTACCACAAGCAGCAAGTGTAGTTGCTGCAATAACGGCTAAAAGAGTACGAGAAAATTTCATAAGAACCTCTTTTGATAAAATAATAGAGAAAATCGCTACACAATTTTTATGTAACGCAAAACTGAGACATAATAAGGAAGTTTTGTGGTAAAGTAAAATAGTTGCAGGTTTGAATTCTAAGAAATTCTTTATTTTATTCCTGCCCCTCACTTTATCCTTTATTGAATACGCTCGTACGTGTTGTTAAACAGCCAGCGACTTAGCAAACGATGGCTCGTTTCTTCTGCTTGCTGGCTAAGTTTTTGCAGTAATGTTTTTTTGCATTGATAGGATAAACCGATGACTTTTTGTTGCTTATCTTGCAACGCCTGCAATAGCAGATCATCACTCGTTGCAATTTCATCAACTAAACCTAAGGCAATACCCTGTTCGGCATACCAATGCTCACCTGTTGCCACTTTTTCAATATCCACCGCTGGACGTTGATTTTGTACAAAATCTTTAAACAGCATGTGCGTTTCGTCCAATTCTTGCTGGAATTTTTCTCTGCCTTTATGCGTGTTTTTCCCCATAACCGTCATTGTGCGTTTGTAATCCCCTGCGGTCATTACGTTCATTTCCACATCGTGTTTACGCAATAAGCGATAAATATTAGGAATTTGAGCCACCACGCCAATGGATCCCACAATAGCAAATGGCGCTGCCACCAGTTTATCTGCTACACACGCCATCATATAGCCACCACTGGCTGCCACTTTATCCACGGCGATGATGAGCGGAATGTCGTGCTCTTTCAAACGTTTTAATTGCGAAGCTGCCAAACCATAGCCGTGCACCACGCCGCCAGGACTTTCTAGGCGTAGTAAAACCTTATCTTGTGGTTGAGCAATGGCAATAATCGCAGAAATTTCTTCACGCAAAGCATTGGTTTGCGAAGCTTGAACATCGCCTTGAAAATCCAAAACAAAGGTATGAGGCAAACGTTTAGGGGCTTTTTTCTCAGCATTCTCCATTTTTGCTTGAGCTTTTTGTGCTTTTTTTTCTGCTTTTTCTTGCTGTTTTAAGGCTTTACCTTGCAAGTGAAATGACGCCAGTTGCTTTTGTTTTTGCTGAAAGACCTCAGACAAATCCGTCACTTGCAATTCCCCTGTGGATTTATGCGATTTGCCACTCAATAGGCGAACACCAACGATCACCGCAATAAACGCTATGGTCAATAACTCTAAAATAAATACGCCGTAGCCACTGATAATATTTGCTAACATCTTATTTTGTCCTAATCCATAATTAACAAAAGTTGTCATATTACGGATTTTTATGTAGATGACAACTATTATCAACTTTCTCATCAATGGATTTTTTTCACCCTTTGCCGTTTAAAATTCACTGCGTTTGCTTTAAAATGCACGCTATTCTTTGTCTGACCGAGAGAGAACAATGAAATTTAATATCCCTACGATTTTGACATTATTCCGTGTCATCTTAATTCCTTTTTTTATTCTTGTTTTCTATCTTCCATTTCAAGATTCTGCTTTCTATACGATGCTGATCTTCGGTATCGCCTCCGTTACCGATTGGTTTGATGGCTACCTAGCCCGAAAATGGAACCAAAGCACGCCATTTGGTGCGTTTTTGGATCCAGTCGCGGATAAAGTGATGGTAGCGGCAGCACTTGCGCTGGTAGTAGAACATTATCACGTTTGGTACATCACCATTCCAGCCGTGATTATGCTGGCTCGTGAAATCATTATTTCTGGCTTGCGTGAGTGGATGGCGGGCGTGGGCGATCGCAACAAAGTCGCCGTTTCTTGGATTGGCAAAGTTAAAACCACTGCACAAATGCTCGCCTTAGGCGGTCTTTTATGGCGTTACAATGATTTAATGGTATGGGCAGCAATTTTCCTACTTTATGTAGCGGTCATTCTTACCATTTGGTCAATGTTGCACTACTTAAACGCTGCCAAAGAAAATTTACTCAAAAATAACTAGGCCGGAATATTTCCTAAAATTTTATTGAAGGACTCCTTATGCATAAATCACAAGATTTTGAACAAACGCTCACTCAACTTGAAACTATCGTACAACGCTTAGAATCAGGCAATTTGCCGTTGGAAGATGCCCTAAAAAACTTTGAAGAAGGCATAAAACTTGCACAAGCAGCCAAAACAAAGCTCCAACAAGCAGAGCAACAAATTCAAATTCTTCTGCAAAAAAGCTCAACTGCCCCTTTGCAAGAGTTCAATCCTGACGATATTGACGATCGTCCATTCTAATTTTCGAGAAATTTATGTACGCATTTTCCCAGCATCTTGCCATCACCCAACAGCGTGTAAATGGATTTTTAGCCCAATCCCTTAACAACTTACCCGAAAGCCAATTACTCGATGCTATGCGATACGCTGTTTTACTTGGCGGCAAACGTATTCGCCCTTTTTTAGTGTACGCCGTAGGCGAAATGCTTGATGTAGCCACAGAAGCATTAGATGCCCCAGCAGGTGCCATTGAGGCCGTTCACGCTTATTCCTTGATCCACGATGATCTGCCCGCAATGGACGATGACAATTTACGGCGTGGCAAGCCCACTTGTCATATTCAATTCGATGAAGCTACCGCCATTTTAGCAGGTGATGCCTTGCAAAGTTTTGCATTTGAGTTGCTGTCAAAGGCTCATCATCTCTCGGCACAACAAAAAGTTGCTTTAATGCAAAGCTTAGCCAAAAATGCAGGGGCAAATGGAATGTGTTTAGGGCAATCCCTTGATTTACAAGGGGAAAATCGCACGTTGCAATTAAATGAATTGGAAAAAATCCATCGCTATAAAACAGGGGTATTGTTACGCTGCGCCGTGCAAATGGGCTTTTTATGCTCCAAATACGCCGATGATAAAGCCATTGGCGATGCACTCGACACTTACGCCAAAGCTATTGGGTTGGCGTTCCAAGTGCAAGACGATATTTTAGACATTGAAAGCACCACTGAAATGCTGGGAAAAACCGTAGGTGCTGATATTAATGCGCATAAAAGCACCTATCCACAATTATTAGGATTAGTCGCTGCCAAACAAAAAGCCCAAGAGTTACATCAAGTTGCTCTCAATGCCCTCGCTCAACTTCCTTTTGAAACCCAAGTTTTACGTGCCGTTGCTGATTTTGTCGTACAGCGCCAAAACTAACCTTTATTGCTTATGAAAGATTACAAACTACTCAAACAAATTCAATCACCTGACGACCTAAAATTACTCAATAAATCACAACTTCCTGAGCTTTGTCAGGAATTGCGTGATTATTTATTAGATAGCGTTAGCCAAAGTAGCGGGCATTTAGCCTCTGGCTTGGGAGCGGTAGAACTTACGGTAGCCTTGCACTACGTGTTTAATACGCCTTTTGATCAACTCATTTGGGACGTTGGTCATCAAGCGTATCCGCATAAAATTTTAACAGGGCGACGTGATAAGCTTTCAACTATTCGCCAAAAAAACGGCTTGCACCCTTTTCCTTGGCGTGAAGAAAGTGAATACGATGTACTCAGCGTAGGGCATTCTTCCACATCAATTAGCGCAGGACTTGGCATTGCTTTGAGCGCCCAAAAAGAAGGCAAAAACCGCAAAACGGTTTGCGTTATCGGCGATGGTGCAATTACGGCAGGTATGGCATTTGAGGCTTTAAACCACGCTGGCTCATTACATTCCGATATGCTGGTGATCTTAAACGATAACGAAATGTCGATTTCGGAAAATGTCGGCGCGCTCAATAACTATTTTGCACGTGTAATGACTGCTCCGCTTTACACCCAGCTACGTGAGGGCAGTAAAAAAGTCCTTGCTAAAGCGCCGCCGTTAAAAGAATTTGTTAAAAAAACGGAAGAACACATTAAGGGCTTTGTTTCCCCTGTGGGTACAATGTTTGAACAGCTCGGTTTTAACTATATTGGTCCTATTGACGGTCACGATGTGGAAGAACTCATCACCACATTAAAAAATATGAAAAACCGTACTGGCCCTCAGTTTTTACACATTAAAACGAAAAAAGGTAAAGGCTACGCCCCTGCTGAAAAAGATCCTATTGGCTTTCACGGTGTGCCGAAGTTCGATCACAAATGCGGCGAATTACCAAAAGGCTCTGGCAACCCAACTTTTTCTAAGATTTTTGGCGATTGGCTATGTGAAATGGCAGAACAGGATCCAAAATTAGTAGGGATTACACCAGCGATGCGTGAAGGTTCAGGAATGGTGGAATTTTCTCAACGTTTTCCAGAGCAGTATTATGATGCCGCCATTGCCGAACAGCACGCCGTTACCTTAGCCGCTGGCTTTGCTATCGCAGGTTTACATCCTGTGGTTGCTATTTATTCATCATTCTTGCAACGAGCTTATGATCAGGTGATTCACGATGTAGCAATTCAAAATTTACCTGTTTTATTCGCGATTGACCGTGCAGGTGTGGTGGGGCAAGACGGGCAAACCCATCAAGGTGCTTTTGATATTAGTTTCCTGCGTTGCATTCCTAATTTTGTGGTAATGACCCCTAGCGATGAAAACGAATGTCGCCAACTGCTGTATACAGGGTACCACTGTGGAAAACCAGCGGCGGTTCGCTACCCACGTGGTTCGAGCATTGGGGCAACATTAGAACCAATGCAATCCATTCCATTGGGGCAATCTCGCACCTGTCGCACTGGCGAAAATATCGCCATTTTGAACTTTGGTACGCTGTTACCACAGGCGTTGAACGTAGCGGAAAATCTCAATGCTACGGTGGTGGATATGCGTTTTGTTAAGCCGTTGGATACCGCTCGCCTAACCGAACTAATGCAAACGCACAATACATTCGTCACACTAGAAGAAAACGCTATTCAAGGCGGCGCAGGTAGTGCGGTGGCGGAATATTTATTTGCTCAGCAATTTAAAGGTCATTTATTGCAAATCGGATTGCCTGATTACTTCATTCCGCAAGGTTCTCAGCAAGAAATTCTGGTGGATTTAGGTCTTGATGCCAAAGGCATTGAAAAGCAAATCCGTGAATTTTTAAAAAAATCAAAATAAATTTTGCTTTTGTTTGAACTTTCTTAAAATTGACCAGTCTTATAAAGCAGAGAGTTTAACGCATAAGTTTTTTTTATAAAGACCTCCTAGCCGTTCTGATGAACGGCTTTTTTTTTGCTTTGAACAAAATTTACGCCAATATTCCGGCCTAGGTTTTGCGCCTTTTTTCCTTCTATCACCCTTGCCCTACCTCAGTGAAAATAGGATAATAGCTCACCAAAAATTCCCCTTCTACTGGGGATTTTTCATTTTTACGCCAACGCTTACCGAGATACTATGACCGAATATATTCTACTCATCATTAGCACTGCACTGATTAACAACTTCGTGCTGGTACAATTTTTAGGGCTATGCCCATTTATGGGGGTTTCACGCAAAATAGAAAGCGCAGTAGGAATGGGGCTAGCCACGATGTTCGTGCTAACAGTTGCCTCATTGTGTGCTTATTTGGTGGATCATTATTTACTCATTCCGTTTAACGCAACTTTCTTACGCACCTTGCTATTTGTTTTGGTGATCGCTGTGGTTGTTCAGTTTACGGAAATGGTAATTCAAAAAACCAGCCCTTCGCTTTATCGCCTACTGGGGATTTTCCTACCGCTCATTACCACAAACTGTGCAGTGTTAGGTGTTGCGTTATTAAACACCAATCTCGCCCATAATCTCGTGCAATCGGTGATTTACGGCTTTGGGGCGTCGCTAGGCTTTGCCCTTGTGTTGGTGTTATTCGCCGCCTTGCGTGAACGCCTTGCAGGTGCTGATGTGCCGAAACCATTTCGTGGTGCGTCTATTGCGTTAATTACCGCAGGTTTAATGTCCCTTGCCTTTATGGGCTTTACTGGATTGGTGAAATCCCTATGACCACGCTCATCATTACCTTAATTATTGTCCTGTTGCTGGGTGGATTATTCGGTGGCTTGCTCGGCTTTGCCTCGGTTAAGCTTAAAGTAGAATCAGACCCCATTGTGGATAAAGTCGATGCGGTTTTGCCACAAATCCAATGTGGTCAATGCGGTTATCCAGGCTGTAAACCTTACGCTGAGGCGGTTGCCAATGGCGATTTAATCACCAAATGTATTCCAGGTGGGCAAGAAACGGTGGTTAAGATCGCTGATGTGCTTGGCGTTGCCGTGCCTGAAACAGAATTTGCCGATCCTGACCCTCGCCCTGAAATTGCTTTTATTGATGAAAATATGTGCATAGGCTGCACCAAATGTATTCAAGCCTGCCCTGTGGATGCCATTATCGGCACGAACAAAGCAATGCACACTGTCATTCCTGATTTATGCACAGGCTGCGGTTTATGCGTTCCCCCTTGCCCAACCGACTGTATCACAATGCACAAAGTAGAAAGCGGCATTAAAGACTGGAATTGGCAATTTGAACAACACGGCCGCATTCACGTGGTAAACCTTTGCGATGAGAAATAACGATGACCATCATTGACGCTTACAATAAAAATAAAATTTGGCCATTTCCAGGCGGTATTCACCCAGCGGAAATGAAAACGCAATCCAGCCACGCACCCTTGCGCCACGCACCGCTCGTGTCGCAATTTTTTGTACCAGTTAATCAGCACGCCGGAAAAAATGGCGAAATTTTGGTAAATGTTGGCGATTCTGTCTTAAAAGGGCAACCGCTCACCGCAGGCGATGGCTTGCGTGAATTGCCTGTTCACGCCCCAACGTCTGGTATTGTTCGTGCCATTGCACCCTATGCAGCGGTGCACCCTTCTGGGATGCAAGAATTGACCATTCATATCGAGGCTGACGGACAGGATCAATGGCGTGAGCAACAGCCTTTAATTGACTTCCAAAAAGAAAGCGCAGATACCTTACTGCAACGCATTTATCAAGCAGGCATTGCAGGGCTAGGCGGTGCGGTGTTCCCTACGGCGGCAAAAATTCAATCAGCTCAAGAAAAAGTGAAACTTTTGGTGATCAATGGTGCAGAATGTGAGCCGTACATCACTTGCGATGATCGCCTAATGCGTGATGAGGCTGAACAAATCGTGAGCGGCATTAGCATTGTCCAGTTTATTTTGCAGCCTGAAAAAACCGTCATCGCCATTGAGGACAACAAGCCCGAAGCCATTAAAGCGATGAAAAAAGCCTGTGAAGCCTACAATAAATTGCACTCAACACAGGCCATTGACGTACGAGTAATTCCGACCAAATATCCATCAGGAGCCGCTAAACAGCTCATTTATTTATTGACTGGACAAGAGGTGCCGAGCGGTCGCCGTTCTTCCAGCATTGGCGTTTTAATGCTCAATGTTAGTACTTGCTTTGCCATTAAGCGTGCAGTGATCCACGATGAACCGCTCATCGAACGTGTAGTAACGCTCACAGGCAATAATATTCGTGAAAAAGGTAACTACTGGGTATGTTTTGGCACGCCAATGAATGCGGTATTGCAACAAGCTGGCTACCGTGCCGATGTTAATTTCCCTATTTTTGTAGGCGGCCCTTTAATGGGGTTCATACTGCCGCAACACCATGCACCGATCACCAAAGTGACCAACTGCCTAATCGCCCCTGACGCACAAGAATACAGCACGCCTGAAGCAGAACAAGCCTGTATCCGCTGCGGCGAATGTTCCAACGCCTGCCCTGTTTCCCTACTGCCACAACAGCTTTACTGGTACGCTCGCGAAGAAGAACACACCAAATCGCAAGAATACCATTTAAAAGATTGTATCGAATGCGGCATTTGCGCCTACGTCTGCCCAAGTCACATTCCGTTGGTGCAATATTTCCGCCAAGAAAAAGCCAAAATTTGGCAAGAAAAAGACAAACAACGCAAAGCAGACGAGGCAAAAGCCCGCTTTGAGGCTCGCCAACAACGCCTTGACACTGAATTGCAAGCTCGCAAAGCACGCACACAAAAACTGGCTGAAACTCGCCGAGAAACAGTCAAAACCCAACAAGGGGAAGACCCTGTGGCCGCTGCACTTGCTCGTTTACGTGCCAAACAAGCGGAACAAATGCCAACAGAACAAAAAATTCGTCAAGGGGCAAACGGTGAAATTCTGCCAGACAACAGCGAAATTATGGCAGAGCGCAAAGCTCGCCGCTTAGCCAAACAAGCACAAACGGCGCAGGCCGGAATTTCCACAGAAAAAATGACAACCAGCGACAATGGCGATAAATCCACCGCCGTTGTTGCCGCTATCGCTCGTGCGAAGGCAAAACAGCAAGCAAGCCAAGAAAATACAACCCAAGCCACTGACGACAAAAAAGCTGCCGTTGCTGCTGCTATCGCTCGTGCTAAGGCGAAAAAATTACAAAGGGAAAATGAAAATGTTTAAATTAACCAGTTCTCCACACACTCATTCAGGTGCTTTAACCGCCAACGTTATGCTATGGGTAATTATCGCCTTGTTGCCCGCTCTTGCCGCACAGGTGTTTTACTTCGGCATTGGCGTGCTGGTGCAAATGACGCTTGCGGTGATAACCGCCGCTTTGCTGGAAGTAATGGTCAGCAAGTTGCGCCATAAGCCGCCTTTTTTCTTTGTGAAAGATTACAGTGGCACGGTAACGGCACTCATTTTAGCAATGGCCATTCCCCCCTACTCTCCTTACTGGGTAATTTTAATTGGCACTCTAAGTGCTATTTTACTCGGCAAGCAAGCTTACGGTGGCTTGGGGCAAAATCTGTTCAACCCTGCAATGGTAGGCTATGTGGTGTTGCTTATTTCGTTTCCAGTGCAAATGACGAACTGGATAACGCCGATGTCGCTACTATCCTCGCCACTTTCCCCTAAAGACGGTTTGGAACTCATTTTCTTTGGGCATACCAGCTTAGGGCAAACAGTGCCGCAGCTGGTTTCTGCCATTGACGGCTTAACCCAAGCTACGCCGTTGAACACGTGGGATCTAGCGGTGAAACAAGGGGACGCAACAATGCAAGCCTTCAACCAATCACCTTTGTTGCAATCCATTTTGCCCTTAGGTGAACAGCACTGGTTCGAGGCTATCGGCTGGACGCAAGTCAATTTATGTTTCCTCGCAGGTGGGCTGTTTTTACTGTGGAAAGGCATTATTCGCTGGCATATTCCAACCGCCGTACTGGTAACTTTTTTCCTGTTATGTAGCATTAACTGGCTATTCACTGACAACGCAACCAATCCGCTATGGCAATTAGTTAGCGGCGCTATATTCTTCGGTGCATTTTTCATCGCTACCGATCCTGTTACCGCTCCTATTTCTCCACGTGGACGCTTGATTTTCGGTGCGGTAATTGGTCTATTGCTATACATTATTCGCTACTACGGCGGCTATCCAGACGCTGTGGCCTTTGCGGTGCTACTCGCCAATATTGGCGTGCCGTTAATTGACCACTACACTCGCCCACGTGTGGCAGGACACACTCGCCGTTAATCAAAGGAAAGGATAAGCAATGCAAAAAATCATCAAAATCACAGGAAAAAATGCCCTTATTTTAGCAGCCGTTGCATTAGTGTGTGCGGCGGTGTCTGCGGTGATTTACTACCAAACAGAAAAGCAAATCCAAGCGCAAATCCAAGCCCATAAACAACAGTTGCTCGGGCAAGTTTTACCCCAAAACTGGTACGACAATGATTTACTCGCCACGTGCCACGCACCACAAGCCCCTTTTAATCAGGATCCTAACTTAAAGGAAATTTGCGTTGCCAAAAAAAATGGAAAAATTACGGCCTACGCTTTTGAAACGGTAGCCCCCAATGGCTACGCTGGCCCCATTCATATGATCGCCGCCATTACGCCACAAGGGGAAATGCTGGGAATGCGAGTTACCGAACAGCACGAAACACCTGGACTTGGCGACAAAGTAGAAATGAAAAACACCTCGTGGGCGGAATCATTTACACATAAATTTTTGCGTAAAGATAACCTAAACCAATGGGCGGTGAAAAAAGACGGCGGAATGTTTGATCAATTCACAGGGGCGACTATCACGCCACGTGCGGTAGTCAACCAAGTGAAAGATTCTAGCTGGAAATTGTTGCAACATTTACCTCAACAAAACGTAACGGAAAATGGACAATAAAATGGAAAACCAACAAAATAACGCCTTAGAAAACGAGGCGGAGCAAGTACAAACTGCCTACAGCCAAGCCATTCAAAAGGCAAAATGGCGTGATATTTTCAGAGAAGGCTTTTGGAAAAATAACCCAGCACTCGTGCAATTACTGGGGCTTTGCCCGCTGCTTGCCGTGTCGAACACCGCCACCAACGCACTGGGGCTGGGGCTTGCCACGATGGCGGTGTTAATTTGCACCAATGGCGTGATTGCCATTTTTCGCCGTTATATTCCGGCGGAGATTCGTATTCCCATTTTTGTAATGGTCATCGCCACCACCGTAACCGCCGTGCAACTTTTGATGAACGCCTACACCTACACCCTTTATCAATCGCTCGGTATTTTCATTCCGCTGATTGTCACCAACTGCATTGTCATTGGACGTGCGGAAGCTTATGCGTCAAAAAATCCGCTACCGCAAGCGCTGTGGGACGGTTTTTCAATGGGGCTAGGAATGCTGACAGTGCTGTTTACGCTCGGTTGCTTGCGTGAATTTCTCGGCACGGGCAAACTCTTTATTGGTATTGAAAACCTTTTGGGACAATGGGCGAGTGTGCTACACCTTAACTTACTGCACTTGGACAACAGCTTTCTGCTGGCAATCCTACCACCAGGTGCTTTTCTCGGCTTAGCGCTGTTGTTGGTGGTAAAAAATTATTTTGATGATCGTGCTTAAAATTGGAACTGTATGAACAAACAAAAACGTATTGAAATTTTAACTCGCCTGCGTAATAACAATCCGCACCCCACCACCGAATTAAACTTTTCCAGCGTGTTTGAACTGCTGATTGCGGTGATTTTATCCGCTCAAGCCACAGATAAAGGCGTGAACAAAGCCACGGCGAAACTCTACCCCATCGCCAACACGCCACAGGCAATATTCGATCTCGGCGTGGACGGCTTAAAGCATTACATTAAAACCATTGGCCTTTACAACAGCAAAGCAGAAAACATCATCAAAACCTGCCAAATTTTGCTGGAAAAACACAATGGCGATGTGCCAGAAGATCGTGCAGCCCTTGAAGCTTTACCGGGTGTGGGACGCAAAACCGCCAACGTAGTATTAAACACCGCCTTTGGCTGGCCAACTATCGCCGTAGACACGCATATTTTCCGTGTGTGCAACCGCACCAAATTCGCCACAGGAAAAAATGTGGTCGAAGTGGAAGAAAAGCTCAACAAAGTAGTACCAGCGGAATTTAAAGTAGACGCTCATCATTGGTTCATTTTACTCGGTCGCTACACTTGCATTGCTCGCAAGCCACGTTGCGGATCCTGTTTAATTGAAGACTTATGCGAATACAAAGACAAAGTGTATGAATGAGCTTGAACCATTCCCAACCCTCGCCAAGCTTGCCGCTGACCGTTGGCAAGCCTTAGCCAAAGGGCGAAGTTCCCCCAATGAAGTTGCCCTGTGCCGTGCTTTCGCCCTTTCAGATTTCTTTTTTCACACTTGCCAACAATCGCCCAACTTCTACGCCAAAATTTTAGAAAAAATTCCGACCTGCCCTGAAATTGACATTTTCACACAACGCCTTGACGACATATTTGAGCAGCAACTCAGCACAATCGACAACGGTGAACATTTTATGCAAAGCCTGCGCCGTTTACGCCACGAACAAATGGCGTTGCTCTGTTTATGGCAAGCCACAGGCCAAGCCAGCCCGTTGCAAATTTTAGATTATTTATCCGCCGTCGCCACCAGCCTACTTCGCAACACACGAAATTGGCTTTACCGCCACGCTTGCCAAGCAATGGGAACGCCCACTGACGAACAAGGCAACGCTTTAACCCTTGATATTTTGCTGATGGGCAAACTCGGCGGCGGCGAACTAAATTTTTCATCGGATGTGGATTTGATTTTCTGCTACCCAGAACAAGGGGAAACGCAAGGGCGGCGGCACGTCAGCCACCACGTGTTTTTCACTCGCCTTGCGCAAAAGCTCATTCAAGTTTTAGATGACGTCACCGCACAGGGCTTTGTGTACCGTGTGGATATGCGCCTGCGTCCCTTTGGCGACACTGGCGCTTTGGTGCAAAGCCACGCCGCAATGGAGCAGTATTATCAAGATCACGGTCGTGATTGGGAGCGTTACGCTTTAATCAAAGCTCGCCCCATTGACGCACAAACCGAGCCACTTTTACATACCTTGCGCCCTTTTATTTACCGCCGTTATTTGGATTTCAGCGTGATTACGTCCCTGCGTGAAATGAAAGGCAAAATCGCCCACGAGGCTGCTCGTGCGAGCCAAGAAAATAACCTAAAACTGGGCATTGGCGGGATTCGAGAAATTGAATTTATCGTGCAAGCCTTGCAACTGTTGCACGGCGGACGCTCGCCAAGTTTGCGCACGCCAAGCCTGCTCACCGCCCTTGAAAACTTAGCCACGCTGAACCTATTGCCACGCACGGCGGCGGATCAACTGCGTGAGTCTTACATTTTTCTGCGTCATATTGAGAATGTTTTGCAAGCAATGCAAGATCGCCAAACCCATTGTCTGCCAACGGATGCGCTTTCCCAGCAACGCCTGTTATTGAGCTGTGCCACTTTGCCATTTTTAAACGAAAAACCGCAAAACTGGGCAGATTTTCTACAACTTCTGCACGGTTACCAACAACAGGTGAACGCACAATTCCACCAGCTTATTGGCGAAACAACCACCAGCGAGCTAACCGTCAATCCCAATCCTTATGCAAATTGCTGGGCGGATGATTTTACCTTTTCAGCTTTTTCATCTGATAAAAATCAACAACTTAGCCAAGCACTGCAAGGGTTTAAACAGCGCATTGCACGCCGTCCGTTGGGCGATCGTGGCTGGGCGAGCCTGCAAGCGTTGCTGCCCCTCGTGCTACAAAATTCTGCGGAATATTCCAGCGTAACGGTTTTGCGTTTGCTCAATGTGCTAGACAGCATTATGCGCCGCACGTCCTACCTTGTGTTGCTGTTGGAAAATCCACCAGCGCGCCAACAGCTTGTGGAGCTTTGCGCCCATTCGGCGTTTATCGCCGAACACGTGGCTCGCCACCCCATTGTGCTGGACGATTTGCTCAACCGCCACGCCTTACTCAATCCGCCTGATTTCCAAACTTATCCAGCACGCTGGCAACGGTTTTCCCAGCGAGCTGATGACGAAGAAAGCACGCTACTTGCCCTGCGCCAATTCAAACAAAGTGCCTTTATGCAAATTGCGGCGGCGGATATTTTAGGGGCGTTGCCTGTGATGAAAGTAAGCGATCACTTAACCTATCTTGCGCAAACCTTGCTGGATGCAGTGCTACATCTTGCGTGGCACCAGCTCACCGCACGCTACGGCAAACCTACTGGCGTGAACCAGCCAAGCGATGGTTTTTTAATCATTGCCTACGGCAAGCTAGGCGGTATCGAACTGGGCTACCAGTCCGATTTAGACGTGGTTTTTCTGTTTGACGAAAGCAAACAAGGCCATACGCAAGGGGGCGTTCGTTCTATTGAAAACTCTCGCTTTTTCGCCAAGCTCACGCAAAAAATTATCAGCATTTTCCGAATGCAAACCGCCGCTGGCTCGCTCTACGATGTGGACATTCGCCTGCGCCCAGACGGCGACGCAGGGTTGGTGTGTTGTAGCTGGAAAGCCTTCGCCCAATACCAAACTCAACAGGCGTGGACGTGGGAAAATCAAGCCCTCGTGCGAGCAAGAGCCGTCAGTGGCGACAGCCATTTACAGGAAAAATTTGCCCATTTACGCCAACAAATTTTAACCACCCCACGCAACCGTGAGCAGTTACGCCAAGCAGTGAGCGAAATGCGCCACAAAATGTGGCAACAAGCCCCCACAGCGCCCAACGCCACGCAATCGTTCCACTTAAAACATAGTCAAGGCGGCATCACGGATATTGAATTTATCGCCCAATATGTGGTACTGGCATACGCCCACGATTACCCGGAATTAGCGACTTGGTCGGATAACGTACGCATTTTTGAAACCATCGCCCAAACCGCACTCCCCTTGCCGTTTACCGCCGAACAATGGCTCAATTTACGTAACGCCTACACCACCCTACGCAACCGCATCCACCGCCAAAACCTACTCGGCGAAAGCCTATGGCTCGCCCCAGCCTCTTTTAGCGATACCATTCAATGCGTCCAACACTTCTGGCAAACCTTGCTAGAACAAAACTAACCCAAACAACAACGCCGTAATATTTCACAAAATTTTAGGAAATATTACGGCGTGGGGTTTACCAATAAAAAACCGCTAAGGTTGATCTGCACCCCAAAAGTTGGACTAACCAGTCAACTAATTAAGGTGCAGATTT
>JAHHQZ010000032.1 GCA_020026075.1 Actinobacillus sp.
GGTAAAAGGTTAACTATTTGCTAGCATTGATATTTATTAATTTCTATCTGTCAGATACCTATTTTTTTGGTATAGGTAGATTTTTTATTGTTTTGGTCTATTTTCAAGCTAATCAAGAATAAAACCTATCGTAATAATAGGTAAAATCATTCATTTTTTGTGGTTTTTTGCCGTCTAAAATTCTTCTTTTGCAGCTTTTCGCAAAAAATCTGTTTATTTTTTCGTAAAAATTACGCCCTAGCGATCAAAGCGTTATAAGCCTTCTCACTAGGTTTTACCTATATTTCTTCACTTTTAGGTATAAAAAAATCGCCATCAGAACGGCAGAACGGCGATTTTTCACAAAATATTCCGACCTAGGCAAACCAATGCACAATCGCAAGAAAGCTTTTAATGGCAACACTATTGAGCAAGTCGATGAAAAATGCCCCAACCATTGGCACGATTAAGAAGGCTTTGTGGCTTGGTCCAAAGTGTTCGGTTACAGCTTGCATATTGGCAACGGCGGTTGGGGTTGCCCCTAAACCGAAACCGCAATGTCCTGCACTTAGCACCACAGCGTCATAGTCTTTGCCCATTGCACGGAACGTGATGAAAATCGCATAAGCAGCCATTGTGATCACTTGCAATACTAAAATTACAAAAATTGGTAAGGCTAAGCCTGCTAATTGCCATAATTTTAGCGACATTAATGCAATGGCTAAGAAAAGGTATAAGGCGACGGAGCCGAGTAAGTCGATGGTTGAATCAGCGGCTTGGAATTTCACCAAGTGCGTTAGGCTGTTACGGATAATCACCCCAGTGAACAAGCACCAAAGGAAGGTTGGCAACTGGAATGCAGTGCCTTTGGCGGCGGCATCAACTGCTTGTCCGACCCATAAACAGATAGCAAGCATTGCCACTGTTTCAATCACCGAGCGGGTGTTCACTTTACGGCGAAACTCTGGTTTTTCAAAGATTTCTTCCACGTCGTCAACGTTATCGTCCATAGGTTGTGGGTTACGGTGAATGCGTTTAAGCAAGAAACTCGCCACAGGGCCGCCAATCACACCACCAGCCACTAAGCCGAAAGTGGCACAAGCCATTGCGAGTTCCATTCCACCTTGAATGCCGAACTGGCGTGCTAGCGTATCCGCCCACGCTGCCCCCGTGCCGTGTCCGCCTGTTAAGGTCATTGAGCCTGCGATTAAGCCATAAGAAGGGTGCAAGTCTAGTGCCATTGCAGAAGTTACCCCAACAGTGTTCTGCACTATGATCAAACCAAAGGCAACGATTAAGAAAATGACTAAGGGTTTGCCCCCTTTGATTAAACGAGCAAAATTTGCACTTAAACCGATGGAGCTGAAAAAGACGAGCATCATTGTGCGTTGTAAATCGGTATCAAAATGGAATGTAATGCCCATTGTGTAATGCAAAATAGTAATAATGATTGCCGCTACAAAGCCACCAGCTACAGGCTCTGGGATATTATATTTATTGAGAATATTAATGCGCTTAACTAAGAAAAATCCCAATAGTAGCACTAAGCAAGCCAGTGCGACGGTTTGATAAGTATCGAAAGACATAGATTTATACCTCCAAACTATGGTGTAGTCCCTTTTACTTAGAAAGGGGAAATGAATATGACTGTGTTTGCATTCTCGCCAAGTGACAAGAACTGAAAAGAACGCCTAAACCTACCACAAATAAAAGCCCTTGACTATTACAGAAAAGACATATTTCACAATATCGTTACATTATTTTTACTTTTTGTAAGTCGCCCCATTGGCAGTGGTTTAACCTTATAAAATTCCTTGCAAAATTCCAGCGGTCTTTTAAGATAGCACGTTTTCAATTTTTAACCTTTCTTTATGATGACGAACAACCACAATATGGAAAATACCACTCAAGCGAAAAAACAAGCCTACAATTTCAACAAGTTACAAAAACGTTTACGCCGCCAAGTAGGCAGCGCCATAGCGGACTTTAATATGATCGAAGAAGGCGACAAAGTGATGGTATGCCTTTCAGGCGGCAAAGATAGCTACGCTTTGTTAGACATTCTTTTAAACCTACGCCACAACGCCCCTGTGCATTTTGACATCATCGCCGTCAACCTTGACCAAAAACAACCTGGTTTCCCAGAATACGTGTTGCCACGCTATTTAGAAAGCATCGGCGTTGATTATAAAATCGTCCAAGAAAATACCTACGGCATTGTGAAAGAAAAAATCCCAGAGGGCAAAACAACCTGTTCCCTTTGTTCACGCCTGCGTCGTGGCATTTTATACCGCACGGCAACGGAACTAGGTGCTACCAAAATCGCACTCGGTCATCACCGTGATGATATGCTGGAAACCCTTTTCTTAAATATGTTCTACGGCGGCAAAATGAAATCAATGCCACCAAAACTGATTAGCGACGACGGCAAGCACGTGGTCATTCGTCCGTTGGCATACTGCAAAGAAAAAGATTTAATCAAATACGCCGACGCCAAAGGCTTCCCAATCATTCCGTGCAACCTGTGCGGTTCACAGCCGAACTTGCAACGCCAAGTGATTAAAGAAATGCTAAACCAATGGGATCGCCAATATCCAGGTCGCATTGAAACAATGTTCAGTGCCTTGCAAAACATCACCCTTTCGCATTTGTGCGATCCAAAGGTGTTTGATTTCAAAGGCATTCATCACGGTAGCACATTACAAGACGACATCGAGGGCGATACTGCATTCGATAAACCTGATTTCACCCAAGCGATCAATGCTCAACCAATAGATAGCTTGATCGAAATAAAAGAAGTGCGCTAAGCGTACGCTGGAATTTTTTTTAAATTTTTGACAAAAGGATTGCTATGACTCGTAAATATTTCGGCACGGACGGCGTGCGCGGCAAAGTAGGATGCTACCCTATCACCCCTGAATTTTTGTGTTAAAACTCGGCTGGGCAGCGGGTAAGGTGTTAGCAGGCACTGGGCTTTCCGCTGCTTTCACAGGCCCAATGCCCCCCTCCATTGCCTATTTAACCCGTACATTCCGTGCTTTAGAGATTAGTCGAAAAATTTGTCAATCGCTAATAACTACCTATTTGAGCTCGTCATAATTTTTATGAAAAAAATTGTAAGATAATTCCCATTGATTCGTCTATAGATATAGACGATTTCCTATTTCTAACATTTGGAGAATTAAATTATGAAAAAAATTATTGATCGTTTTCAAAAATCTAACATCGATGTATTGTTTCTTCGGATTTCTGTTATTATCATTTTTGTAACTTT
Organism: Actinobacillus sp.; assembly: GCA_020026075.1. Classification (GTDB taxonomy): domain Bacteria; phylum Pseudomonadota; class Gammaproteobacteria; order Enterobacterales; family Pasteurellaceae; genus Actinobacillus_C. The sequence continues at coordinate 3,254 of JAHHQZ010000032.1, forward strand.
TGGTACATTTAAGTGGTTTAACTTTGAAGTCGAGGCATTGAAACCTTTAATTAATAAAAGTTGGTTAATTTTTTTATACGACTGGTTTGGTTATCACGGTGCTAGTTATTTACTTGGTATTGTGGAAACTATTACTTACCTTTGTTTAATTATAGGTATTTCCCGTCCTAAATTTGGAATTATTGGATCTTTAGGTTTGTTAGGTACGGCTGTTGTAACAATAAGCATTCTCCCTCAAATTGGTTTTAATAGTTTTATTTTTAAAGATATTTTACTTATTGGTATAGCTCTAGTTCTTTTAAAAATAGATTTAAATAGAGCATATCCATCTGAATCAACTAATTGATAGTTTTAGATTAACCCTAAAATGATACTGTATAATACTTATCAGTCTTTTACAGTATCATTAACTCTCATTTTTAGATAAATTACTAGCCTTGATGGCTAGTAACATTGACGATTATTTGAAAACTATCTAAATGCCAATTCGCTTTATCTAATTGTTTTAAAGAATTATCCTATAAATAATCCCATCTGCTGATTTAATCCTGACGAATATTTTTATTGATTTTTTGTAATGATTTCAACCGATTTCATTCAGAGGTTAATACACTTTGAGCATCTACCTGTGCTTTTACAATAATATTTTGAGCTAATTGTTCAATTTTCTTTTCAGATATATTCGGTAATTACTCGATAAGTTGGTGATAACCTATTCGTAACAAATACTAAAATATTAAAAGAAGGTATCGCAAACTGAACCTTAATCAAATTCAACCAAATCAGTTCATTAACTTAAACTTTAGCTACAATTAAAATAACTAAAGATGCTGGATATGCAGTGGTTATTTCACACCGTTCATACCGTATTGCTAAATATAACCAATCAACTCGTATCGAAAAAGCGTGCGATCCAAAGGTGTTTGCTTTTAAAAGTATTCGTCAGGGTGCACGTTAAATGATAATATTGAGAGTGGCACTGCATTTGATAAACCTGATTTCACCCAAGCGATCAATGCTCAACCAATGGATAGCTTGATCGAAATAAAAGAAGTGCGCTAAGCGTACGCTGGAATTTTTTTTAAATTTTTGACAAAAGGATTGCTATGACTCGTAAATATTTCGGCACGGATGGCGTGCGCGGCAAAGTAGGACGCTACCCTATCACCCCTGAATTTGTGTTAAAACTCGGCTGGGCAGCGGGCAAAGTGTTAGCAGGCACTGGCACGAAAAAAGTACTAATCGGCAAAGACACTCGCATTTCAGGCTATATGCTGGAATCCGCCTTAGAGGCAGGCCTTGCCGCCGCTGGGCTTTCCGCTGCTTTCACTGGTCCAATGCCAACCCCCGCCATTGCCTATTTAACCCGCACATTCCGTGCAGAGGCTGGCATCGTCATTTCCGCCTCCCATAATCCTTATGACGACAACGGCATTAAATTTTTCTCCACACAGGGAACCAAATTACCAGACGACATTGAACTTGCCATTGAAAACCTAATGGAAGAACCACTCGACTGCGTACCCTCCGCTGAATTAGGTCGAGCCAGCCGTATTACCGATGCCGCTGGACGCTACATTGAATTTTGCAAAAGCACCTTTCCGTCCCATTTAAATTTATCTGGCTTGAAAATTATCGTAGACTGCGCCAACGGGGCAACTTACCACATTGCCCCAAATGTGTTGCGTGAATTAGGCGCAGAGGTTATCGCCATTCACTGCGAGCCAAACGGTATGAACATTAATGACCACTGCGGCGCAACGGATGTTCAACCCTTGCGTGAAAAAGTGTTAGAAACTGGCGCTGACGTAGGGCTTGCCTACGATGGCGATGGCGACCGCTTGATGATGGTCGACCATCTCGGCAACACCATTGACGGCGATCAAATTTTATTCATCATCGCACGTGAATTGCTACGTCGTGGAAAATTACGTGGTGGCGTGGTCGGCACCTTAATGAGTAATATGCGTTTAGAATTGGCGTTAAAAGATCTGTCCATTCCTTTTGAACGTGCCAACGTGGGCGACCGCTATGTGCTGGAAAAAATGCAAGCCAACGGCTGGCAAATTGGCGGCGAAAATTCAGGGCATATCATCATCGCCGACAAAAACACCACAGGCGACGGCATTATCGCCTCACTTCAAGTGTTGCGTGCAATGGTGCAACAAAAAATGTCTCTACACGAACTTGCTCACGCCATTCAACTGTTCCCGCAAGTGTTGATCAACGTACGTTTTGACGGCGGCGATAATCCGCTCGACAGCGAAAAAGTCAAAGCCTGCGCCGCCGAAGTAGAACAACGCCTAGCGAACCGAGGCCGTATTTTATTACGAAAATCTGGTACCGAACCGCTCATTCGAGTAATGGTTGAATGCGAAGATGCTGCCCTTGCCCAGCAAAGTGCAGAAACTATCGCCAACTGCATTAAGGGGCTGTAACAATGAACGTTTATGTTATGCGCCACGGTCAAGCCAGCTCATTCGCCCCTACAGACGAAGAACGCCCACTCACCGCCATCGGTCGTGAACAGGCGTTCGCACAGGGAGAATGGCTTAAAGCACAAGGGGTCAGCTTAACCCACGTTGCCGTCAGCCCTTATCTGCGTGCCCAGCAAACCTTTGAAGAACTCAACCGTGCCTACGGCGGCAAGCTAAACGCAGAAACCACAGAAGAGCTCACCCCTTACGGACACGGCGAGAAAATCGCCCAACTCGTAGACGCTTGGCAAGCAGAAGGCGCTGAAAATGTGTTGCTCATCTCACACTTACCACTGGTAGGCGAAATCGTAACCAACCTAACTGCCCACCAGCAACGAGTATCCTTTATGCCTGCTACCCTAGCAGAACTCACCGAACTCGGCAGTCGATACCAACTTGTACAAGTTAAGGTAGCGTAGAGGTTAATGGTAAAAGCTTAAATACAAGGCTGGAATTTTTGACAAAATTTTGACGAATATTCCAGCCTTTTTATTTTTGTTTTGCGAAGTTGATCGCAAAAATTTTTATTTTGGGCGATTTTTATACTTTGTTGTTTATATCACTATCGCTGTTCCGCCTTTCGGCGGAATTGTTCATTTTGCTCGTGCAAAACGAACCAAAACACGCCCCCGAACTTTCCGCCTTTATCCGTGCTGCGGGTAAATTTTCTTAACGCAAAAATCCGTTGACCCGCTTCGCTTTGCAACGGCATTTTTGCTAAAAATTTTCCCCCATCACAGGGCGGAAAACGGGGGGAAGATCGCATATTCAAGGGGGGGGGGTAATGAAATTTTACCAACTGGGACAAGCCCTCTAGCTTTGCTTTATGTCGCTTTTCTTCACTTCAATCAAACTAAAACTTTGCGATCACCATCGCAAAACGAAAATAAAAAGGCTGGAATTTTCACCAAAATTTTGACGAATATTCCAGCCTAGCTTATGCGATCGGGTTCCCTTATAAACCGCCCTTGCGACTGGGATTTTTTTAGGATTTTGGGGTTGTTTGAGCGTAGCGAGTTGCCCCAAAATCCGTAAAGAAAAAATCCCACCAAGCAAGGAAAAGCGGTTTATCAGGGGGGTGTTTCTTTGGTTACTTTCTTTGCACAAGCAAAGAAAATAACGAATAACGCCGTTGCAAACAGCGTTATCAAAGATAGTGATTAAACCACCACAAGGGGTAAGCCCCTCTGCTTTTAATTCAATCAAAACAAAAACTTTGCGATCACGATCGCAAAACGAAAATAAAAGGCTGGAATTTTCATCAAAATTTTAACCAATATTCCAGCCTTTGTTATACACACTGTAAAGTTACTTTATGTTATAGTTCGTGGATTCAAATAGGGAGTGATTGATGAAAAAACTATTTTTGTATGTTTGGAAATTAGGTAAATATTTGGTTTTGTTGGCGATTATTTTAACGGCTGTGGGGTGGTATCGTGCACCGAGTGAGCCTGCGGATCCGCAGTTGCAGTTAGTGGATCTCAATGGGCAGTTGTTAGATTTACAAAAAATGAGCAAAGAAAAACCGTTATTGGTTTATTTTTGGGGGAGTTGGTGTGGGGTTTGTGCAATTACCAGCCCATCTGTGCAGAATTTGGTTGATGATGGCTATAACGTGGTAACCGTTGCCATTCAATCAGGCACGCCATTGCAGATTAAGCAATATTTGGCGAAAAAGGGCTACACTTTTACGACGATTAACGCTCCACAGGGGAAAATTTTTAAAGAATGGAATGGCTCGGTAACGCCGTCATTTATCATTTTGGATAAGGGGAAAATGAAACAAGGGCTATCTGGCATTCAGGCGACGTGGTCGTTGAAGTTGCGTTTATGGCTCAATCAGTTTTTATAATGTCTTCCTTTCGAGCCGCCATTTTTCCGACCAATATTCCAGCCTACGCTTATTTAAACTTTTCTAAAATGTGGTTTAAACGAGATTTAAACGGCAAAAAAAATGCGTCCATTGGGACGCATTTTTGATCTGTTTTTCTTTGGTTAGCTATTTTGGGGCAAACGCTTTTTCTAATTGGCGGAGGCGTTTGTGCATTGAGCTGATGTCCATTGTAAGTGTGGCGGTTTTACGCCATTCTTTGTTGGTTTGCAACGGTATGCCGGATGAGTAAACACCTGGTTTGGTGATTGGCCGCATTACCATACTCATTCCTGTAATGTTCACTTGATCGCAAATTTCCATATGCCCGTTGATCACACTTGCGCCACCGATTAGGCAGTAGCGACCGACTTTGAGCGAACCTGCCATAATCACGCCGCCTGCGACGGCAGTGCCTGTGCCGATATGCACATTGTGGGCGATTTGACAGAGGTTATCGATGATAACGTTGTCTTCAATAACGGTATCATCTAAGGCACCACGATCGATACAGGTACAAGCGCCAATTTCCACACGGTTACCGATGGTTACGCCACCTGTTTGCGGGATTTTCACCCATTGACCTTTATCGTTGGCATAGCCGAAACCATCGCTGCCGATGACGGTGTTGGCTTGAATTAAGCAGTGGCTGCCAATTTTGACGTTGTGGTAAATGCTAACGTGCGCCCACAGTTGGGTGTTGGCGCCGATTTGGCTGTTTTGACCAATAAAGCACCCCGCACCAATCACGGCGTTATCGCCAATTTTCACGCCACTTTCGATGACAACATTTGCGCCGATGGCGACATTTTCACCAAGCTGTGCGTCAGGGGCGATCACAGCACTTGGGTGAATGCCTGTTGCGGCGGCTTTGGGTGTGTTGTCCATAAATTGAGCGAGTTTTGCGTAAGCAAGATAAGGATCCGCTGCGATGAGTAAATTTTGTTTTTCGTCACAAAAGGTTTCATCAGACGGATTTACCACTAAAATTCCAGCCTTGCTGGTTTTGAGTTGCTCACGGAATTTAGGATTGGAAATGAAGGTGAGTTCGTGCGGTGCTGCTCTATCTAGCGGTGCGATGCCATTAACCGCACAATCGGCGTTCCCCCGAAAAGGAACGCCGAGAAAGTCCGCTAATTGTTGTAGCGTGAATGTCATTATTTAGCCTTTTTAGCTTTTTCTAACTGTTTAAGAACATCTTGGGTTAAGTCGCTTTTTTCTGGTACAACGACTGCCGCATTTTCAGCTAACACCATATCGATGTGTTTTGCTTTTGCCACTTCTTGTGTAGCTTTTTTGATGCTATCAATTAAGCTCTTCACTGCTGTTTGTTCTGCTTGGTTGCGACCAGCGTTAAACGCCATTACTTTTTGTTGGAACGTTGCTTCGGCTTGTTGCAATTCTTGGCCACTTTTTTTGTACCAAGTGTCTAATTCTTCTTGGTGTTTTTTCACTTGCGCTGGAGTTAATTTAGCTGCATCTTTTTCAAAAGCAGTTTTTTTCGCTTGTACTTCTTGTTGGAATGCTTGGATGCGTTTGCCTAATTCATCTTGTTCTTTTTTCAAGACCATTTCAGGCTGTTTAAGTTCATTTGCAACTTTTTCAAAGGTCGCCACACGTTCTGGGTGATTCATCATTAAGTATTGCATATTCACAACGCCAATATCCTGTGCCATTGCCGCAGAAGATGCTAAACCTAAACCTAACGCTAATGCGCTTACTTTTAATAGTTTTTTCATAGGATGATCCTTAATTGTGTTTTAAAAATAGTGTCCATTTTGCCTATTATTTTCTTGGCAAAATGGACGTTCTTTTGACTCTTTCTCGGTAAAAAAGTTCCTAGAATGAGCCACCAACGTTAAATTGGAATTGTTCAATGTCATCGCCTTTGTATTTTTTTATTGGTTTAGCATAAGAGAAACTTAATAAACCAATCGGCGAGAACCAGCTTAAACTCACACCTGCTGAGGCACGAATGCGTTTTGGATCGCCATCGTGATCAGGTAATTGTCCAGGGAGTGGATTGTTTTTTTTCCAGTGGGAATCCCACACGCTAGCGGCGTCCACAAAAGCTGTCGTACGCAAATTTTGCTGGCTTTTATCTGCCATAAATGGAATAGGGAAAATAAGCTCTGCGGTTGCCGTGGCCATTACGTTACCACCGATAACGTCGTTACTCGGTTTGGTAAAGGCTTTCGCAGTATTACATTGCGCAACATTGTCGCTACCACAATAAAGGGCTTTCGGACCGATACTGCCGTAAGAGAAACCACGTAAGCTACCGATACCACCAGCACTGTAAAGTCGGTAGAACGGTACACGTTTTCCACCAAAACTATTTGCGTAGTTACCGCTTAATTTACCGTGCAATACCCAGTGTTGATCACGATCGAGTGGGTAATAAGTCTGCATATCAAGATCAACGGTATAATATTTGTTTTTGGAATTTGGCAACATTATACGCCCACCTAAGGTCATACTAGAACCGTCTGTTGGGAAGAATCCTCGATTTAGTGTATTGTAACGCCAGCCTAAGAACAGTGGGAAGTCGTTCGCTTTGAATGTCCAGCTGTCGTAGCCCATTGATTCTTTATATAACCAGCGATAATACTCTGGCGTAATGTCTTTTAAGTGGTTGGATACAAAACCTGCGCCGATGTAGTAGCTGTTATTTTCATTTACAGGGAAGCCCAGTTGTACGTCAACACCAAAGCTTTTTTTAGAATAGCTGGCAACGTTGTCATTTTTTGAGTTGTCGTAGTCGTCATAGAAAATGTTACCGCCAAGACTTACGCCATCTTTGGTGAAGTAAGGTTCGGTATATCCAATATTTACATTATTGCCATCGTCGTTGTGCGAGCCGCCTAAGGTTAATGCCGCCCCTGTGCCTAGGAAGTTATTTTGTTTAATAGCAGCGTTGTAGCTAAAACCACCATCCGTACCATAACCTACACCGAAGTTGATTTGACCTGTTAGACGTTCGTGAACTTTATAAACAACATCTACTTGGTCTGGCGTTCCTTCCACTGGTACGGTTACCGCATCAACGCTGTCGAAAAAGCCGGTTTGATCTAAACGACGTTTACCGAGTGCTACTTTGGTTGCAGATAACCACGCCCCTTCTTGCTGACGCATTTCTTGACGCAAGGTGCTATCCGCACTGATGGTGTTTCCTTCAAAACGAATTTCACGCACAGAATAACGGTGACCTGCGTTCACGACGTAGGTGATTTCCATTGTGTGATTTTCTTTGTTGAATTTCGGTGCGATTTGCACTTGTGGTCGGTAGAAACCGTATTCACCAAACACGGCGTTGATGTCATCACGTACTGCATTAATTTCGCTTTGGTGATAATCCTTACCTAAGGTAATGGCTTTTAGAGCAGGCTGGAATTTTTCTGGCGAAATGCCACCTAAATCCCCAACGATACGAGCGTTTGTTACGTCAAAACGCTGTCCTTCATCAATCACAATACTGAGATCCACCAAGGTTTTATCTTTATTAAACACTGGTTTCACATCCACTACGCGCATTAGCGGATAGCCTTTGTTGTGATAAAAAGTTTCTAAGGCTTGAATATGCTGTGGCATTTGTGCAGGGGCATATTTCCCGCCAAAAATGCGCCACCACGTTTGTGCGTGGAGATCCATTTCCGCCTCTAGATTGCTGGCACTAAATGCTTTATTACCTTCAATTTTTAAGGTTTCAATTTTAGTGGTGTCGCCTTTTTGAATATCAAAGAACAAATTTACTTTGTTGTCTGGCAAGCGAGTTTCTTTCGCCTCTACTTTAGCATTAGCGTAACCTGCACTTTGTAAGGCACCAAGCATTGCTTGACGCACTTCTTCCACGGCTTGTTTATTCAATACATTGCCTGCAACCAAGCCGATTTTATCTAAGTTATCCGTCACCTGTTGGCTTGGCAAAATGCCTTTTTCTTCACGGAAAGTTACACGGTTAATCACCAATGGAGGCTGTACGGTGAGAATTAAATTATTGCCAGAACGCACGGCTTGGCTTTGGTAACCTTGCTGATACAAGCGTGCCACTAAGCCTGACAATGTGTTCTCGTCAATACGATTGCCTGATTTAATTGGCAAATCTTTTAAAAATTGTGCTTTTTGCGCACCTTCAATGCCTTTTACTTCAATGTGTTTCACCACAAAAGGTGAAGCAACGGCAACGGATGAGCCTAAAAATAGACTGGCTGCAAGAAGTTTTTTCATCAATAAAATTCCTTATAAATTATAAGCGTAAAAAATCATTAAACAGGGCAAAGGCCGTCAATACGAGTAATGCAATAACGCCAATGTGGTACGCACTGTCTTGTGTTTTTTGGGACAAAGGTTTGCCTTTAATCGCTTCCGCCCCTAAAAAGAGTAAATGTCCGCCATCAAGTACTGGCAGTGGTAATAAATTCATCACGCCGAGATTAACACTAATTAGCCCCAAGAAACTCAAAAATGCGACGAGTCCAAGCTGAGCCGTTGTGCCAGCGCCTTTGGCGATACTAATCGGACCGCTTAGATTATCCACAGATAAACTGCCCGTCAAAAGTTTTTTTATCACCCCTAAAGTTACGCCAGCTTCAAGCCACATTTTATCCCAGCCTTTTAGCAGTGCGTCCCATAAACCATACTGCACCTGCTGTATAAACTGGCTTGGCAACGGTTCAATTTCAGGGGCTATGCCAATGTGATACTGCCCCTTCGCATTTTTCTGTGGCGTGATTTGGCGTTCAAAATGCTGTGAACCACGAGCTACTTCTAAGGTAAAAGGTTTGCCACCTCTGGATAATGCCACCAGCGTTTGCCAAGTTAAGGCTTTGCCATTGGCTTTTAGCAGTTTATCGCCCTGCATAAGCCCAGCCTGTGCAGCGGGTGAATTTGGCGTAACCTTGGACACCTCCATTTGAATTTTAGTTCGTAACGCCCCAATGCCAAGACTGCCGAAAGCACTTTGAGTTTGCGGATCAAAATGCCATTGATGCAAATCCAACTCATAATTTCGTGTGGGTGCAGTATTCGGTAGGCCGGAATATTTCGCTAAATTTTGATCATAGGCGAGCGGTTTTATAGTCAATATTGCGTGATCTTGCCCCACTTTGTTAGCAAGCAACAGGTTCACGGTAAACCAGTCCTGCACCTGTTCGCCATCAACGGCAACAATTTGGCTATGGGCTGGCAAATGCGCTTGTGCGGCGATGGAATCTTGACGCACGCTGTCGATAACTGGGGTTACCGTGCTAACGCCCATCATAAAAATCGCCGTATACAGCAAAGCCGCAAGTAGGAAATTCGCCACAGGACCTGCACTCACAATAGCTGCTCGTTGCCATAATGGACGGTTATTAAACGCTTGGCTGCGTAGGTTTTCTGGCACTGGCTCGTTGCGTTCATCTAGCATTTTGACATAGCCGCCTAAGGGAATGGCGGATAGCACAAATTCGGTGCCGTTTTTGGCACGGCGTGAAAATAACACTTTGCCAAAACCGACAGAGAAACGTTCAATTTTCACCCCACAACGGCGAGCAACCCAATAATGCCCAAATTCGTGTACGGTGACTAAAACGCTAATGGCGACAATAAAGGAAACTAACGACCAGAGCCAAGACACGATAACGTCCTATAATACGTAAAAATAGAAAAAGGCAAAAAATGGCACGCCAGCGGCAAGGCTGTCAATGCGATCCAACACGCCGCCGTGACCTGGAATTAACTGGCTGCTGTCTTTAATGCCAGTTTCTCGTTTGAACATACTTTCCGTTAAGTCGCCCAAAATAGACACGGCAACGGTTGCCACAGAAAGCACAATGAACGCTTGCATTGGCACATTAAAGTTATTACCTGCGACAAATTTCAAGAATAAAAATGCCAATACACCAGCGGCAACTAAGCCGCCCAAAACGCCTTCCCACGTTTTACCTGGCGACACTTTCGGGGCGAGTTTGTGTTTGCCAAAGGCTCGCCCTGCAAAATACGCCCCAGAATCCGCTGCCCACACGAGAATAAACACATAGGAAAGCAACACAATGCCGTGCATTGGTGCTGTCACATAGTTGGTTAAACGAAGTTTTAAAATGGCAATTAAGAAAGGTAGTAGGGTGCAAGCACCAAAGACGAATTGTAAAAATGTGGATTTCGCCCACAGTTTGGCGGATTTAGGAAAACTCACCACAAGAACCAGTGCCACTGCCCACCAAATGACGCTCACCAATAAAGCAGGCTGGGCGTAGCTGTCAAATACTCGGCCTGCGTTGAGATCGCTAGCACTACTGTAAAGCCACACAAATAAGAAACAGGCAAACAAGCCTGCCACAAACATTCGCCAAAATTTTTTCGTAACGCCAGCAAATTGCGTCCATTCCCACACAGCGAGGGTTACCGCCGTGCCTGCGGTTAAGGCAAAATAAAAAGGATTAAACCAAAAAAGTGCCGCAAAAATAACGGCGATCAATACCAGTGCGGATAAAATTCGATCTTTAAGCACAGAAACTCCTTGATGGATAAATCAACCGCCAAATCGGCGATTGCGTCGTTGAAAACTATCAATGGCCTGCTGGAAAATATTTTCGTTAAAGTCAGGCCATAATATTTGCGTAAAAAATAGCTCTGCATAGGCGATTTGCCATAGCAGAAAATTACTGATGCGCTGTTCACCACTGGTGCGAATCACAAGATCCACAGGCGGTTCATTTTCAGTGCTTAACCATTGCTGAAAGGTGTTTTCATCAAGGTTATGTAGCGCATCTTCGCTAATTTCCCCCTTTGCGTGGGCGTTGGCTAAGCGTTTGGCAGCTTGCAGAATATCCCAACGGCCGCCGTAATTAGCGGCAATGTTTAAGGTTAAAGCCGTATTATTGGCGGTTAATTTTTCTACTTCTGCCATTTTTTGTTGCAAACTGTCGCTAAATTGGTTGCGATCACCGATGATTTTCAGGCGAATGTTGTTTTTATGCAGCCTTGCACTTTCTTTTTTCAATGCCTGCATAAATAACGCCATCAAGGCAGAAACTTCTTTTTCTGGGCGGCGCCAATTTTCACTGCTAAACGCATAAAGGGTTAAATAGGGAATATGATGTTCACGTGCATAAGCCACCGCACGGCGCACCGCTTGCACGCCGTTGCGATGCCCAAACACACGCAAACGCCCCTTTTCTTTCGCCCAGCGACCATTGCCGTCCATAATAATTGCCACGTGGCGGGGCATTGAGTGCGTTTCGTTTTCTGAAAATAATTTATTTTGCATTAAAAAATCCAGTCAATTTAAGGACACTAAATATACCACAAGCACCCTAGCATAAAAATGCGAAGTCATTATTTTATCGTGTTTTAATCGCTGCCATTGCCATTAAGCGTGCCTGCTCGTCTACGGCTAGCACATCATCAATGGAGGAAATTTGGTAGGCCGGAATATTTTCCACAATTTTGGTGTTGAGTTTGGCAATATCAGTGAAACGGATTTTGCCGTTTAAGAAGGCACTTACGGCGATTTCATTGGCAGCGTTCATCGCTGTAGTGGCATATTGCCCTGCGGCGAATGCGTCAATGGCAAGTTTTAAGCAAGGGTAACGGGCAAAATCAACGGATTGGAAGGTTAAATTTGCCATTTGAGTGAAGTCTAACGGTGCCACGCCTGCTGGAATACGTGCTGGGTAGGCCATCGTTTCCGCAATCGGCGTGCGCATATCAGGGTTACCCATTTGGGCGATGACGGAGCCGTCCACGTAACGCACCATCGAATGAATAACAGACTGCGGATGAATGATAATTTCCATTTCATCAGCACTAGCGTTAAACAGCCAACGAGCCTCAATATATTCCAGCCCTTTGTTCATCATCGTGGCGGAATCTACGGAAATTTTCTGCCCCATTGACCAATTCGGGTGTGCCACTGCCTGTGCTGGGGTGATGTCGGCAAAGGTAGCTAAATCACGCTCACGGAATGGGCCGCCTGAGCCTGTTAGCACGATTTTACTCACGCCGAGATCAGACAGCGGGCAAAAGCCGATTTGACGTTGCGCCTCTGGCGGTAGGGATTGGAAAATGGCGTTATGCTCGCTATCCACAGGCAAAAGCTGGGCGTTGTGGCGTTTGACTGCGTCTAAAAATAACTGCCCGCAAGTGACCAAACTTTCTTTGTTCGCCAATAGCACACGCTTGCCAGCCTTAATGGCACTCAACGTCGGCAAAAGCCCTGCTGCGCCAACAATGGCTGCCATTACTTGATCCGCATCAGGGTGTGCGCTGAGCTGGCAAATGGCATCCGTTCCTGCCAAAACTTCTGTTTTACATTGTGCGTTGCGTAGATTTTCATGCAGTTGCGCTGCCGCTTTTTCGTCCACCAATGCCGCAAACATCGGCTTATATTGCAAACATTGTGCGGTCATTTCTGCCACATTTTGTCCGCCGACTAGTGCGAAGGCACGGTATTGGGTTGGATTGTGTTCAATCACGCTCAACGTGCTTTTCCCAATGGAACCTGTTGAACCTAAAATGACGAGATTTTGCACAGTGTTTTGCGACATAGCGTTTTCCTTACTGATAAAATTTTTGAATTTATTCCGACCTTGATTTTTGCCAATGGCAAGAAATAAAAATAAAGGACGCAAGCGCGTCCTTTGCTGTGGGATTGCATTAGAAATCTAAAAGTTCTTTTTCTTTTTCTGCTAGCACTTCATCCACTTTTTTCACGAACTGATCGGTGATTTTTTGGATTTCATCTTGCGCTTTGCGTTCTTCATCTTCGCTGATTTCTTTGTCTTTTAATAAGGCTTTTACTTGCTCATTCGCATCACGGCGAATGTTACGCACGGCGATTTTGCCTTGTTCTGCCTCGCCTTTTACGATTTTGATTAAATCACGGCGACGTTCTTCTGTTAATGGCGGCAGTGGCACACGAATGGTTGCGCCTGCAGAGGCTGGGTTTAAACCTAAGTCAGATGTTAAAATTGCTTTTTCTACGGCGGCGATCATACTGCGGTCAAATACGGTTACCGCAAGGGTGCGTGCGTCTTCTGCCACGACGTTGGCTAATTGGCGTAATGGTGTTGGGCTGCCGTAGTATTCCACTTGAATGCCATCTAGCAAGCTTGGTTGCGCACGACCGGTGCGAACTTTGGCAATATGCCCTTTGAAAGTTTCTAAACTTTTTTCCATACGCACTTGCGTATCTTTTTTAATTTCGTTAATCACGTTGCTTTCCTTTTGAAAAATAAATGAAAATAAAAGGGTTAGTCAATAATTGTGCCTTCGTTTTCGCCTAAAATGACATTGCGTAATGCGCCTGCTTTGCCCATATTGAACACACGAATCGGCATATTATGATCGCGTGCTAGGGTAAAGGCGGCTAAGTCCATTACTTGCAATTCTTTGCTGATCACATCAGCGTAAGGTAAATGTTCGTAACGTTTCGCCTGCGGATTTTTAGCAGGATCGCTATCATAAACACCATCCACTTTAGTGGCTTTCATCACAACATCCGCTTCAATTTCAATGCCTCGTAAGCAAGCAGCAGAATCTGTGGTGAAAAACGGATTGCCAGTGCCAGCGGAGAAAATCACTGCACGTTTTTTACGTAACTGTCTAATCGCTTCGTACCAGTTGTAGGTTTCACATACGCCTTTGAGTGGTACGGCAGACATTAAGGTTGCGTCAACGCCTGCACGGTATAGGGCATCACGCAAGGCCAAGCCGTTCATTACCGTAGCGAGCATTCCCATATGGTCGCCCACTACACGGTGCATTCCTGCTTGGGCTAATTTCGCTCCACGGAATAAATTACCGCCACCTAGAACCACACCGACTTCTACCCCCATCGCCAGCACTTCTTTAATTTCTAACGCTACACGATCCAAAATCGCAGGGTCAATGCCAAAGCCCTCTGGGCCTTGTAAGGCTTCGCCACTGAGTTTTAATAAAATACGTTGATAAATCGGTTGGGACATAGGACTCTCCACTAAATCTAAGACACAAAAATTCTGCGTATTATAAAGCAACCCTCGACACGTTAAAAGCTAAAAACAAACAACCCAAGCACGAGGCTTGGGTTGAAGCCAGAATTTTGCTAAAAATTTTGTCAATATTCCGGCGTAGCTTTTAAGCTAACCTTAGGGCTTATTGATTTACAAAATCTTCGCCGAGTTTAATATCTTTTTGTAAGGTTGGGAGCATTTCTTCTAAGGCTTTTTCTTCAAAGGCACTCAATTTGCCAAGTGGCAATAACGCTTCTACGCCTTCTTTACCTAAACGCACAGGTTGAGAGAAGAAACGTGCATATTTGCCGTCACCTTCAACGTAGGTGCATTCCACAACGGTTTGACCAGACAATGCTTTCACAAGGGAGCAAGCAAAACGAGCCGCTGCTTGTGCCATTGAAAGGGTTGCAGAACCACCGCCAGCTTTGGCGTTCACCACTTCGGTACCTGCGTTTTGAATGCGTTTCGTCAAGGTTTCGATTTCTTCTTGGCTCCATTCAGTGTAAGGCACTTGGGAAAGCAATGGTAAGATGGTTACGCCTGAGTGGCCGCCAATGACTGGCACAACGGTGCGAGAAACATCTAAGCCTTTTAATTCAGAAACAAAGGTTTCGGAACGAAGAACGTCAAGGGTTGTTACGCCGAATAAACGGCGTTTGTCGTATACGCCAGCTTTTTTCAAGGTTTCAGCAGCGATAGCCACCGTGGTGTTGACTGGATTAGTAATAATGCCTACGCACGCTTTTGGACAAACGGCTGCTACTTTTTCGATTAAGCCTTTCACAATGCCTGCGTTGATGTTGAATAAATCCGCACGATCCATACCTGGTTTACGTGCAACACCAGCGGAGATCAACACCACATCAGCGCCTTCTAAGGCTGGGCTTGGATCTTCGCCGCCAAAGCCTTTGACTTTAACGTCTGTTGGAATATGGCTTACGTCAACTGCCACACCTGGGGTTACTGGGGCAATATCATAAAGGGAAAGCTCACTGCCAGCAGGGAGTTGAATTTTTAACAATAATGCTAATGCTTGACCGATACCGCCTGCGGCGCCTAGAACTGCAACTTTCATAAAATCTCCTTGTAAGGTTAGGGGAGGATTACAACAAACAGCACAGATTGTTGTGTGATTCAAACGTCATAAAACGCCAAAATTTTAATTTTTCACGTTCATAAAGTAAAACGTCATCTGCTCAGTTTGAGATCTACTTCAAATTTTTACGCAACTTTTTTCGTTTTTATTAACTGGTGAATTCAACAACAAAGTGCGACGTTTTTAAATTGAGTTGATTGAAAAGTAAGATGTGCGAAGTTGCATTTCGAAATTCAATCCCATAGGAAAACGTATGAAACATTACACGCACCTTACCGAAGAGCAAAGATACCAAATTTCGGCATTGCTTAAAAGTAATAAAGTAATATAGCAATTGCAGAGATTGCATGAAACTTAAACGTCCATAAATCAACCATTTACCGAGAGATTAAACGTAATTTGGGCAAGCGAGGCTATCGCCCTAAACAAGCTCAACAGTTTGCCAAACAACGCAAAACCAACAACGCTCAAGCCGTCACAGATTTCGGCTTGGCATATGTTGAACATTTGCTTAAGCGGTTGTATTAAGAATGGGGTAATGGAGACGTTCACAAGCCTTAGTTGGATGTGAACCCCAAAGTGGGCTAAAACCTTGGGGTCAAGCTTCAGTGAGATAAGTAAAGTCGGTTTATTTAATTACTAATGCCTTGGCTGGCAATTTATTCAGTCAAGGCTTTTAGTTATTCATCCAACTATTTATCTAACAATCCTCGCCAATACTTTTTATAGGATACTTGATTAGTGGTGGTATCGGTAATTTTGATTTCACCATCTAGTTTGCCTTTATAGAAATTACCTTCTGCTACAAAGTTTTTATGGAATAATTTACCTAAACCATGTGGCATATCGTTCACCATTATAGTTATCCTTTAATCACTTATCCCATAAAAATATCTTTTTTTGCTTATTTTTATCCTTTTAGAGTTTATATATATTCCAAATTCTGTTAATCTATCATCTGCATCATAATCCCAATAACATATTGGAATCCCATGTATATAATATACTTTTGAATAAATTTGACCAGCATAATTAAATATCCACATTCCATATTTTTTATTTTTTCTATAATATCCTTTTTCAATTATTTGAGTCGAAGAATCTAGAGAAACAGGATAATTTGTAGCATATATTTCTGTATATCCATCTCTAACAATATTAAAGATCATAGTATTTAGCTCGAATTCAGATATACTTCCAGTAAAAATCTCTTTTACATAAAAATAATCCCATTCTTTTGGATGCCTTTCCATTAAAACATAACACCATTTTTCTGTTTTATTGTTATAGAGAA
>JAHHQZ010000033.1 GCA_020026075.1 Actinobacillus sp.
AAATCTGCACCTTAATTAGTTGACTGGTTAGTCCAACTTTTGGGGTGCAGATCAATTGTGGCGTTTTTCTTTTTTGTGGAAGGGAGGGAAAATTAGAATTTCGCTTTGAGCATTGCTTCTAATTTTTCTTGGTCAATGGCGAATTTACGAATACCTTCGGCTAATTTTTCTACTGCCATTGGGTCAGAATTGTGTTCCCAAAGGAACTCGGCCTCGGTCATTTTCGCAGGGCGAGCTTTCACTTCGCCTTTGTATTCAAGTTTACGCACGAGTGGTGCATCGCTTTCTTGTAATTGTTTTAACAATGGTGGTGCGATGGTCAAGCGGTCGCAGCCTGCTAAGGCACGGATTTCGTCTACGTTGCGGAAACTTGCACCCATTACCACAGTTTCATAGCCGTAAGATTTGTAGTAGTTGTAAATTTCAGTAACGGATTTCACGCCTGGATCTTCCTCTGCGGTGTATTCTTTTTGATCAGTATTTGCTTTGTACCAGTCAAGAATGCGACCCACGAATGGGGAAATTAAATAAACGCCTGCTTCGGCACAAGCACGGGCTTGGGCTTGGGAGAAAAGCAAGGTTAAGTTACAGTTGATGCCGTAGCCTTCTAGGATTTCAGCGGCTTTGATGCCTTGCCAAGTGGAGGCGATTTTGATCAAAATACGATCTTTGGCAACGCCAGCGGCTTCGTAAAGAGCAACTAATTTGCGAGCTTTTTCTACGGTGCGACCAGTGTCGTAAGAGAAACGTGCGTCAACTTCGGTAGAAATGCGACCTGGAACGAGTTTAAGAATTCCTAAACCAATGTTTACCGCTAATTTGTCTTGTGCGTCAACAAGCTGTTGTTCTGGGGATTCACTTTGTGCTTTGCCGTAAGCGACAGCGTCTTCGATGAGCGGTGCGTATTGTGGCAGAGCGGCGGCACTTAAAATAAGGGAAGGGTTCGTGGTTGCGTCTTGCGGATGATAGAGTTTCATCGCTTCAATGTCGCCAGTGTCGGCAACAACCACAGTCATTTCGCGTAATGCGTCAAGTTGTGAAGTCATAAGTTTTTTCCTTATAAAAATGTGGGAGATGCAGAAAAATGCGGACGCTAGCATAGCATAAAGCGTAGAATTTTTTGTATTTCCCGTAGAGAAATTTGTTCAATTTGGTCTATTTGTTAAAAAGGCTAGGCCGTAATATTTTTAAAAATTTTGACCGTAAAAGCCTAGTTTGGCACGGTGAAATATAAAAAAAGCCCGACAAGGTCGGGCTTGGGTATGCTATACGATTAAACGTTTTCGCCTTTCATTTCATCAACACGGCGTTCTTCTTTACGGAAAGATTCACTTTTGTGTTGTGCTTTATTTAGCTGGCGAGCCAGTTTGTCTTCTACTTCGTTAATGGCGGCGTACATATCGTGATGTTCCGCACTGGCAACGAGTTCGCCGTATGGCGTTCCAATTCTTGCATCAACGCCAAAACCTTGTGGCTCTTTTCGTAAAACGAAATGCGGATTAATGAGCTGGGTTTTCCATTTTTCTAATTTTTGTACACGGCTTTCCACGTATTCACGAATCGCAGGGGTGATGTCCATTTGTTTGCTAGTAATATCAACTTGCATAATGTTCTCCTATTGTTTGTTGCAAAATGCCCTTTCAACATAATGTACTTTTTTATCTTTTCAAGGGCTGAATGCTCGAATTATGAACGTTCTTTAAGCAAATAACTTTCGGTAACCGTTTCTTTTTTGAGATTTTCAAAGAAAGTTAAGGTTTCCTGTACAACTACTTTGCGTAAACCAATTAAGGCGATCAAGTTTGGAATGGCCATTAAGCCGTTCACAATGTCGGCTAAAACCCAAATTAAATCGAGTTGTAAAAATGCCCCAACGCCCACAAGGAAAATAAACACGCTGCGGTATATTTTGATACCTTTAATGCCTGCTAAATACACGAAGCAGCGTTCGCCGTAATAACACCAGCCGAGAATGGTGGTGAAAGCGAAGAATAACAGCCCAACAGTCACGATAGTAGCACCAAAACTATGACCTAAGCCGTGATTAAAGGCAAAGTTCGTTACGGCGGCACCGCTTAAATCTGGTGCATTCCACGCTCCAGTGAGGACCAGCACAATACCTGTCATTGTGCAAACGATGATAGTGTCTAGAAATGTACCTGTCATTGAAATTAACCCTTGACGAGCAGGCTCTTTGGTTTCAGCAGCTGCAGCGGCAATAGGTGCAGAACCTAAGCCAGATTCGTTAGAGAAAATCCCACGTGAAACCCCTGATTGAATGGCTCTCAGTACGGTGTAACCCAACGCTCCACCAAGTGCAGCTTGTGGGTCAAACGCACTTTTAATAATAAGCATAATGGCAGCAGGGAGGGCGTGGTAATTTAAAATCATAATCGCCACAGCAAAGCCCACATACAGTACCGCCATAATTGGCACGATCACCGAAGACACGGTAGCGATACGTTTTACGCCGCCGAGAATGATCATCGCAACGAGTGTTGTAACGATTGCAGCGGTAATCCATACGGGAATGTGGAAGGTATCGTGCATTGCGTGGGTGATGGCGTTGACTTGCGGAAAGGTGCCAATCCCAAAAAATGCTACTAAAATCCCAAACACCGCAAATACTTTGGCAAGCCATTTAATGCCTAAGCCACGCTCGATATAGTACATCGGACCGCCTGCCATAAAGCCATTTTTATCACGCACACGATATTTTAAAGCGAGTAAACATTCGGCATATTTGGTCGCCATACCGATAAACGCCACGATCCACATCCAAAAAATCGCACCTGGACCGCCTGCTTGAATAGCCGTTGCTACGCCCACGATATTACCTGTGCCGATCGTGGCGGCAAGGGCGGTACAAAGGGCGGCGAAAGCGGAAACATCGCCTTTTTTTGCCCCTTGTTCTTTGTTAAACAAATAGTAAAGCGCACGTGGCAGTTGGAAAATTTGAATTAAACCTAAACGAAAAGTGAAATAAATCCCTGTGCCTGCTAATAAAATAAGCAAGGGTGGACCCCATACAAAATGGTCAATTTGTGTGAAGAAAGAAGTGATAGTCATAGCATCCTCGTAATCCATCAAAATTTACAAGGCAGTGAGAAAAGTCAAAGGAAAAGCACGCTGGAATATTCGTGCTTTTTTTGAAAGTTTTCCTGCCCCTGTCCTTTTGCCTGAGCGTTTCAAACGTAAACGTTTTTGCGCCTTCGGCGTCCGCTGTTAGCTTTACGCTAATGCGGATCTCTCCAAGGGTTCGTCCAGTAACAGTCCAATGCGACAATGCGCGCCTGAAAGATTTTACCTCGTCGGCGTGGGGTTCTCCCCACTCTCCAGCTACCTTCATCCGAACAGATAAGGGGCGAATTTTAGGATAACTACCATAAAAAGTCTAGCATTGCTTGTTCTTGGCTCGTCAGTGTGATGAATTTCCCCATCGTACTGAGCGAGCTATTTCTACTTTTACAGGGGCGTTCATCTCCTTGCTCAATGCTCTACCATCAATGCCCTATATGTTCTAACGGATAAATAAAATATTTTGCTTATCGTGCTTTTCCTACATGTTTGTATTGTTGAAGGTCGGAATTTTAGCAAAAATTCCAGCGTTGCTGAATGTTGCAAAATGCGTATAATTCGCATCACCAAAGTTGTTTCTATTGAAACTTTTTTAACCGTTACTTGGAGGGTAAATGAAATTCTCAAAACTTTATACTGTATTATTTTTAACTGCTCCAGTGGTGGCACAGGCGCAATCTGTGCAAAAGCTGGATGAAATTTCCGTGGTGGCGTTGCGTGATGCCAGTAGCTATGCTAAAGATGCCAACACGATGGTTACTTTAAACCACAGCCAATTAGCCAGCGAGCAAGCAGCAAATGTTGCGCAAGCGGTGAAAAATATTTCTAACGTTACTGTCGATGGCGGCGAACGTGCCATTAACCAAAAGCCGAATATTCGTGGTTTAACGGGTAACCGTGTGGCGCAAGTAATTGACGGCGTGAAACAGAATTTTGAGCTGAAAAATCGAGGTTCATATTTTCTTCCGCCGTCAATGATACAGAATATTGAAATCATAAAAGGCCCTGCTTCTACGTTATGGGGGAATGGTGCATTAGGTGGTGTTGTTGCAATGAGAACACCAAGCGCATTGGATGTTTTGGAAAACGATCAAACCTTTGGTGCAGAAATCGATCAAGGCTATCAAAGTGCTAACCAATTATCCGAAACATCAGTAATGATTTATGGTGCCAATGATAATTTTGATGCCTTAGTTGGTGGGTTTTACAATCACGCAAATGACCTAAAATTAGGCAGTGGTGATTATTTACAGGATAGTGGCTATATTCAAAAAGGGGGGATTATTCAAATTCGGTTGGCAAATTGATGATGCTAATCGTTTGACCTTGTCATATCGTTTAATCAATATTCATCAAATTGCACCGAGTGATAATAATTTACAAAATGATCGTTTGGTGGGGGATACTCCGACAGGCATTCAAGGTTTGAATACAAAGCAGTTTATTGAATTAATAACTAATGCTCGCAACGGCAGTATTCATATGGTGGATTACAAATATTCACCGCTTATCAAACAAAATATCACCGATCAAAGTACTATTTTAGACTATAGCTTTAATCCGAACTCTCAATTGGTAGATAGCAACATTACTTTATACCATAACAGCACATTAGAGCGTGAAAAGTGGCTAAATGCCAATATCAAAGACTTCACAAAATACATCACTGATGGGGTTAATATCCGCAACTCTTCTGATTTTGATTGGCTATATTTAACCTATGGTATTGATTACGCACACAATAAAATTAGTACTGTGCGCGGTAAAGAAAATAGTAGCTTCGAATCTACTTATCGCCCGAGTGATTACAATGGTTCTTCTGATAACCTTGGGGCTTATTTGCAAGGGCATATTCCGCTTTTTGATAAAAAACTTGTGTTATCATCATCTTTGCGTTACGACTATTACAAAACTAATGCCCACGGTAATTTCCAAACAGTAAATATAACGAAGTCTGCTGGAAGTAAAATCCCAAGCATTAAGAAAGAACAAATTTTAAACAATCCAAGTTATAACGATCAGCATATATCCCCTTCGTTCGCGATCACTTGGAAACCTGTAAAATTCTTTACCCTTGGACTTAAATATAACGAAGCCTTCCGTGCTCCATCTCTGCAAGAAAGTTTTGCGAATGGTTATTTATTTGGAATTAAATTACAAGGTATTTTAAATGGGTATTATAAAGGGGCGTATGCGGCAAGCCTTTATCCAAACCTTAATCTCAAACCTGAAGTAGCACGTAACAAAGAAATTGACGCCAGTTTCCATTTTGATGACGTGTTGACTCAAGGGGATAATGTTAAGTTTACTACAGCCTACTTTATCAATGATATCAAAGATATGATTGATGCCCATTTACTCTTTGCACCACAGGGAGCGGCGGCACAATACGTCAATATTCCTAAAGCTCGTATTCAAGGGTTTGAATTAGGGACAAAATACCAAACTGAAAATCTGGCAGTGGGTGTGAGTTATGGGAAAATGCTAGGTAAAGTTAAAGAAACCAACCCTAATAACCCATTCTTACAAGGGCTAAAAGAAGGTGACCCACTAGATAATATTCCTGCATCCCGTTTAATATTGACTGCAGATTATTATCTTATTCCGCAAGAACTTAATTTAGGTACTATTGTGAGCTATTATTCTCACCAAGACCGTGTGTCTACAAGCTATCAACGCAATTGGGGTGATGGTACACCATTTAGTAGCTATGTTTTAGCTGAAGTTCATACAAGCTACACCCCTAAAGCAGGGCGATTTAAAAATTTACGCATTGATTTTGCAATCGACAACCTACTTAACCAAAAATATCGCCCAGCCTTTGGCTTGATTGATGGGGCAGGTCGTAATTTTAAATTAAATTTAAGTTATAAATTCTAAGTGTAATTATTAAGTTTTTCCTCTAGCCAAACCTCCTTGATTCCCTTATAGGGTTAGGAGGTTTTTTCGTTTATAATACGAATGTATTTTTTTAGATTAGGAATAAAAATGGCATTACTTAACGTACTTATTTACCCTGATGAACGCTTAAAAACAGTGGCAAGCCCTGTGGAAAGCGAACATTTCACCCCTGAATTTGATGAATTTATTGACGATATGTTTGACACGATGTACTACGAGCAGGGCATTGGCTTAGCCGCGACGCAAGTGGACTTCCACAAACGCTTGATCGTTATAGACATCGAAGGAAATCGTCAAAATCAATTAGTGTTGATCAACCCTGAAATTATTCACGCCGAAGGCGAAAACGGCATTGAAGAAGGCTGTTTGTCGCTACCAGGTTTTAATGGCTATGTGCCACGCTTTGCCAAAGTGAAAGTGCGTGCTTTAAACCGCAAAGGGCAGCCGTTTGAGTTAGAAGCAGACGAGCTACTCGCCATTTGCATTCAGCACGAAATGGATCACCTTGAAGGCAAAGTGTTTGCCGATTACTTATCGCCTTTAAAACGCAACCGTATTAAAGAAAAACTCACCAAATTGCAAAAACAGTTGGCTCGCCAAAAATAGACACCGATGAAGAAACCATTAAATATTATTTTCGCTGGTACGCCTGATTTCGCTGCCGCCCATTTACAAGCCTTGCTCGATAGTGAGCATAACGTCATCGCCGTTTACACCCAGCCAGATAAACCTGCTGGACGTGGCAAAAAATTAACTGCAAGCCCTGTAAAACAGCTGGCGTTACAGCACAATATTCCTGTGTTCCAGCCAGCGAGCCTACGTAAGGAAGAAGCACAAGCCGAGCTTGCGGCTTTGAATGCAGACGTAATGGTGGTCGTGGCTTACGGTTTAATTTTGCCAAAAGCGGTGCTAGATGCGCCACGTTTAGGCTGCTTAAACGTTCACGGCTCCATTTTGCCAAAATGGCGTGGTGCTGCGCCGATTCAGCGTAGCCTGTGGGCTGGGGACAAGCAAACTGGTGTTACCATTATGCAAATGGACGAAGGCTTGGACACTGGCGCAATGTTGCATAAAGTTTACTGCGACATCACAGCCCTTGACACCTCCGCAACCCTTTATGACAAACTCGCTGCCATCGCACCAACAGCGCTCGTGGAGGTTTTAGACGGTTTAGAAACGGGCAAATTCACCGCCGAACCGCAAGAGGACAGCCAAGCCACGCACGCTAAAAAATTAAGCAAAGAAGAGGCTAAATTAGACTGGCAACAAAGCGCCGAGCAACTTGAACGCAACGTGCGAGCCTTTATTCCGTGGCCTGTGGCTTACGTGCAAACCCAAGACGACAAAGGTAACGAGCAAACCGTCAAAGTATGGGCGGCGGACGTTCTTCCGCACGAAAACGCCCCTGCTGGCACCATTTTACGAGCGGATAAAACAGGCATTCACATTGCCACTGCACAGGGCGTTTTGGTACTCACCGAATTACAGCCTGCTGGTAAAAAACCGCTCAAAGCACAGGATTTCTTAAACGGCCGTGCGAGCTGGTTTAAGGTTGGCAGCCAGTTGGCATAAGGAAACATAATGAAAGCCCCGAAAAAATTTCACAAAAAAAACGCAAAAATTCCGGCGTGGAATGTTCGAGCCGTAGCGGCGTTATGCCTTTGCAAAATGCGCACCGAAGGGCAGTCTCTTTCTGCGTTGTTGCCTGAATATCAAAGCAAAATTCTAGCCAAAGATGCGCCACTTTTGCAGGCGCTCACCTTTGGTGTAGCGCGCGTGTTGCCACGTTTGCAAAAAATATTGGCACAGCTTTTGGATAAACCGCTCAAAAATAAATACGCCGTCGTGGAAGATTTACTGCTGGTGGGGCTTTATCAGTTGCTTTATATGTGCATTCCGCCTTTCGCTGCGGTGGACGAAGTGGTGAATGCCACTGCCGTTTTAAAAGTGGAAAAAATGCGTGGGCTGGTGAACGCCGTGCTGCGCCGTTTTCTGCGTGAACAAGAAAACATTCTCGCCATTGCTGATAAACACTGGCACACAATGCACCCTGATTGGTTCATCAACTTGCTCAAACCAGTTTATCCAAACTGGCGTGATATTTTAGCGGCCAACAACGACCAGCCGCCAATGTGGCTGCGAGTGAATTTTAATCAAGATCGTGAAACCTACGCCGAAACGCTACGCCTTACTGGCATTGACAGCGTGCAAGGCAACGCACCGCAAGCCTTGCGCTTAACCACGCCTTGCAACGTGCAGAAATTAGCGGATTTTGCGACAGGGGCGGCAACAGTACAGGATTTACACGCCCAGTGGGCGGCGATTTTGCTTGAACCGCACAACGGCGAGCGAATTTTAGACGCTTGCGCCGCACCGGGTGGCAAAACCACACACATTTTGGAAATGGCACCGCAAGCGGACGTTGTCGCCTTAGACATTGAAGAAAACCGCCTACACCGAGTGCAAGAAAATTTGGATCGACTAGGGCAGAAAGCAAAGATCATCTGCGCTGACGCAAGCGCTCCCGCAGCGTGGCAGGATCCGCAGGCCGGAAAATTTGACAAAATTTTGTTAGATGCCCCTTGCTCCGCCACTGGCGTAATTCGCCGTCACCCTGACATCAAATGGCTACGCCAGCCAGAGGATATTCCCCAGTTAGTGATGTTGCAGGGAAAAATTTTAAACGCCCTTTGGGGCGAACTAAAAGCAGGCGGCACGCTCGTTTACGCCACTTGCTCTGTGCTTCCACAAGAAAACAGCGAGCAAATTCGCCAATTTTTAGCCACGCACCCTGATGCAACCCTGTGTGAATTACCTTTTGAGCAAGCAGAAAACGCCATTGGCAAGCAGTTTTTACCGACCATTGACGGCGGCGATGGGTTCTACTATGCCAAACTAAAAAAAGCGGAGAAATAATATGAAAATCATCATCTTAGGTGCAGGACAAGTGGGAACGACCCTTGCAGAAAATCTCGTGGGCGAGGACAACGACATCACGCTGGTGGATAACGACCAAAGTCGCCTAGACAATTTGCAAGAAAAGCACGACTTGCGTGTGTTAGAAGGGGCGGCCTCATCACCGTCAATTTTACGCCAAGCAGGCGCACCAGATGCGGATCTCATCGTGGCGGTAACCAGCTCAGACGAAGTGAATATGGTAGCCTGCGAAGTGGCGTACACCCTGTTTAACACGCCGGTTAAAGTGGCACGCATTCGCAACAGTGAATATTTGCGTGAAAAAGACAGCCTATTTCAAGCCAACCGCATTGCCATTGACCACATTATTTCTCCAGAACGCCTTGTGGTAGACGAAATCACCCGCCTTATCACCTATCCAGGGGCGCTGCAAATTTCCCACGTGGCAGGGGATCGCATAAGTATTGTGGTCGTGCGTGCCTACTACGGCGGCCCATTGGTAGGCTACCCTATTTCCGCTTTAAAAGATCACCTACCGCACATCGACAGCAAAATCGTTGCCATCAAACGTGGTGAAAAAATCATTCGTCCGCAAGGCTCAACTATCGTAGAAGCAGGTGATGAAATCACCTTCATCTGCGACACCGCCAACATTCGTGCCATAATGGCAGAATTACAGCGCTTGGAAAAACCGTACAAACGAATGATGATCATCGGTGGTGGCAATATCGCCGTAGGTGTTGCGAAAAAATTAGAAAACCAGTGCAGTGTAAAACTCATCGAACGCAACCCCAAACGAGCGACCCAACTGGCAGAAGAACTTTCTAAAACCCTTGTTTTTCAAGGGGATCCATCAGACGAAAGTCTGTTATTTGAAGAAAACATCGAGGCGGTTGATGTTTTCCTTTGTCTAACCAGTGATGACGAAACCAACATTATGGCAGCCTTGCTTGCCAAACGAATGGGCGCAAAAAATGCAATGGTGCTAATTCAACGAATGGCCTATGTAAATCTCGTGCAAGGCGGCACCATCGACATCGCCATTTCCCCACAGCAAACCACTGTATCCGCAATGCTAAGCTACGTGCGTAAAGGGGATGTGGTTAATGCCGTATCAATGCGTAATGGCTTAGCGGAAGTAGACGAAATTATCGTACACGGCGATGAAAACACCTCCCAAGTGGTAGGAAAACGTATCGAAGAAGTAGCGCTACCAATGGGCGCTGTCATCGCTGCCATTTTACGCAATGACGACATACTCATCGCCAAACGTGACCTCACCATCGAAACCAACGACCACGTTATCGTCTACATCAACGACAAAAAACTTGTCCCAGAAGTGGAAAAACTTTTCCAACCGAGTGCGAATTTTATTTAGTCATTTTGGTGTCTTTTTGTCAGCCTTTGGCTAGGCCGGAATTTTTGCCAAAATTTTGACGAAAATTCCGGCCTTCATTTTTCAGGCGTTTTTTTTCTAAGCTGTGTTAAAATGTTCCCTTTTGTGAAACCTTTACAAGGTAAATGTTACCCTGACGGAATGAATTTTTATGCAGGATTCTCAATCTTTTGCGCCGTTTTGTTTAAGCCTTGATGATGTCGCCATTCAGCGTGGTGATAAGCGGCTGCTTGAAGGGCTGTCGTTGTCGTGGCACAGCGGGCAGTTTGTGCAAGTGGAAGGGCATAATGGCATTGGTAAAACCAGTTTATTGCGTGTGGTGGCAGGTCTTGCGCACCCTGTGCGTGGCAAGGTGTGTTGGCAAGACGAGCCTATTGTAAAAATCCGTGAAATCTATTACGAAAATTTGCTATTTTTAGGTCATCAAAGCGGGGTTAAACCTGAACTTACGCCGTGGGAAAATTTACGCTTTTATCAAAAAGTTGCTGGCGAGAAACGCTGTTTGCAAGGTAGCGATGTACTATGGCAAGTGCTGGATACGGTGGGGCTTTTTGGCAAAGAGGATTTGCCCGCCAGCCAGCTTTCTGCTGGGCAGCAAAAACGTATTGCCCTTGCTAGATTGTGGCTTTCTAAGGATGCGGTGTGGATTTTAGACGAACCCTTTAATGCCATTGATAAACAAGGGGTAGCGAATTTAACCGCCTTGTTTGAACAGCACGTTGCTCGTGGCGGTTTGGTGATTTTAACCAGTCATCAAGTGGTGCCGAGCGAGCGTTTGAGTGTGTTGCAATTAGGTGATTTTAAAGCCAAAGACGAGGGGGCGTGGGAATGATTTTTTGGGCGGTTGTGCAGCGAGAGTTGAATATCGCAATGCGCAAAAAAGCAGAAATACTGAACCCCCTGTGGTTCTTTTTAATTGTGATCACGCTGTTCCCTTTGGTGATTGGTCCTGATCCTGTTTTGCTGGGTAAAATTTCCACAGGGGTCGTGTGGGTGGCGGCGTTACTTTCGGCGTTGTTGTCCTTTGAACGCTTGTTCCGTGATGATTACCTTGATGGTTCCCTTGAACAGCTTGCTTTACTGCCACAACCTTTGGCGGTAACCGCTTTTGCTAAAGTGTTAGGGCATTGGCTATTAACAGGCTTACCGCTGATTTTGCTTTCACCTGTGGCGGCGCTGTTGTTGTCGTTGGATATGCCTATTTGGTGGGCGTTGGTGTTAACACTATTGTTAGGAACACCTGTGCTAAGTTGTCTTGGGGCAATTGGTGTGGCGTTGACAGTGGGCTTGCGTAAAGGCGGTGTGCTGTTAAGTTTGCTGGTGTTGCCACTGTTTATTCCTGTGCTGATTTTTGCATCATCAGTGCTGGAAGCCGCCAGTCTTGGCTTGCCTTATCACGGTCAGTTGGCCATTTTGGGGGCTATTTTAGCCGCAACCTTGACCCTTGCACCTTTTGCAGTGGCGGCAGGGTTACGAATGAGTTTAGAACAATAGAACATTAGGAAAAAATTATGTGGAAATGGTTACATCCTTACGCTAAATCAGAAACCCAGTATCGCTTATGCGGTAAATGGATCCCATATTTTGCACTGGCGAGCGTGCTGTTACTGAGCGTGGGTATTGTATGGGGCTTGGCATTTGCCCCTGCGGATTATATGCAGGGCAATAGTTTTAGGATTATGTACATTCACGTGCCTGCGGCTATTTGGTCGATGGGCGTTTATGCGTCAATGGCGGTTGCCGCTTTTGTGGGCTTGGTGTGGCAGCTACGCAACGCCTACATTAGTATGATGGCAATGGCACCTGTGGGGGCGATGTTTACCTTAATTGCGCTGGTTACTGGTGCAGTATGGGGCAAGCCGATGTGGGGGACGTGGTGGGTGTGGGACGCTCGCTTAACCTCTGAGCTGATTTTATTCTTTTTATATTTAGGCGTAATGGCGCTTTACTCTGCTTTTCAAGATAAAGGCTTGGGGGCAAAAGCCTCTGGCATTTTGTGTTTGGTTGGGGTTATCAATTTACCTGTGATTCACTTTTCCGTGCAATGGTGGAATACCTTGCATCAAGGGGCGAGCATTACAAAGTTCCAAAAACCATCCATTGCCACACCGATGCTGTGGCCCTTGATTCTCTGTATTTTCGGCTTTTTGGCGCTGTATATTTGGTTAAGCCTTGCACGTTACCGTGTGGATTTATTAAAAGCGGACAGCAAACGTCCGTGGGTTAAAGCATTATTGCTTAAATAACATTTTATCTTGGGGGAAATATGTATTTTCAAACTTGGGCTGATTTTTGGCAGATGGGCGGTTATGGCTTTTATGTTTGGTTAGCGTATGGCACAACGGCATTAGGTTTAGTGTTGCTTGTGGCACAAAATCATTGGCGTAAGCGTCAACTCATGCACGATTTACAACGTGAACAGCAACGCACAATGCGTCAACAACGTCGTGAACAAGGGGGCTTGCAATGATTCCACGCCGTAAATCTCGAATGTTCATTGTGTTGTTTATCTTATTTGGGACAACCCTTGTGGCGGGCTTGGTGCTGTATGCTTTGCGCCAAAACATTGATTTATTCTACACGCCTTCTGAAATTATCTACGGTAAAGACAACGATCCAGCGCAAAAACCGCACATTGGGCAACATATTCGTGTGGGCGGAATGGTGGTTCCAGGTTCGGTAAAACACGATGACAAGAGCCTAAAAGTCACCTTCGACTTAAACGATACTGGCCCTGCGATTACCGTGCATTATGAAGGCATTTTGCCTGACTTATTCAAAGAAGGGCAAGGCATTGTGGCACAAGGTGCGTTGGTTGAGCCACGTGTGTTGAACGCAACGGAAGTGCTGGCGAAACACGATGAAAATTATGTACCACCTGATCTTGCACAAAAAATGCAAAAAACGCACGAAAATTTCGGCGTAGCTCCAAATGAGTTAAAAGCAAAAGGGGCGGCGCAATGATTGCTGAGTTAGGAAATTACGCCTTAGCGTTGAGCTTGGCACTCGCCTTGCTACTTGCAGTTTTCCCCTTGTGGGGCGTAGAACGCCATAACCGCACTTGGATGCGCCTTGCTCGTCCGCTGACATTCAGTTTATTTTTAACCTTAACCTTTTCATTTGGTTGCTTATTTTATTTATTCGCCGTGAACGATTTCTCCGTGCAATACGTGGTGAACAACTCCAACACGACCTTGCCGTTGATGTATCGTTTATCGGCGGTGTGGGGGTCGCACGAAGGCTCGTTATTGCTATGGATTTGGCTGTTAAGTGGCTGGTCGGCGGCGGTTGCTTGTTTTAGCCGTGCCTTGCCAGAAGATGCCGTTGCCCGTGTGCTGGGCATTTTGGGCTTAATTTCCATCGGCTTTATCGTGTTCGTGTTGTTCACCTCCAACCCATTCCTGCGCACTTTTCCTGATTTCCCCGTAGACGGTCGAGAACTCAACCCAATGTTGCAAGACATCGGTTTAATTTTCCATCCGCCACTACTTTATATGGGCTACGTGGGCTTTTCGGTGGCTTTTGCATTTTCCATTGCCTCGTTAATGCAAGGTCGTTTGGATACCGCTTGGGCGCGCTGGTCTCGCCCTTGGACAATGGCTGCTTGGGTTTTCTTAACACTGGGTATCGTGCTTGGCTCTTGGTGGGCTTATTACGAATTAGGCTGGGGCGGCTGGTGGTTCTGGGACCCTGTGGAAAACGCCTCCCTTATGCCGTGGCTAGCGGGTACGGCGCTATTGCACTCCCTTGCGGTAACAGAAAAACGTAGTGCATTTAAAGCGTGGACGGTGTTACTGGCGATTTTGGCGTTCTCATTGAGCTTAGTCGGTACTTTCTTAGTGCGCTCAGGGATTTTAGTTTCGGTACACGCCTTTGCCTCTGACCCAACACGTGGGCTGTATATTTTAGGCTATTTGGTGGTGGTTATCGGCAGTTCCTTAGCCCTTTATGCCTACAAAGGCAACCAAATTCGCTCTCGCCAAAATGCACAAGGTTTTTCTCGTGAAGGCTTTTTATTGGCGAACAACATTTTGCTAATGGCGGCATTGGCGGTGGTGTTCTTAGGCACATTATTACCGCTCGTGCATAAGCAAATTGGCTTGGGTTCCATTTCCGTAGGCGCACCGTTTTTTAATCAAATGTTCTTATACATTATGATCCCGTTCTCGTTTATTCTCGGCGTAGGGCCATTGCTCAAATGGCGCCGTGACCAGTTTAAACGCTTGCGCACACCAATTTTAGCAAGCCTTGCCATAATGCTCGTGGCAGGTTTCGCCTTGCCTTATTGGTTTGAAGATAAAGAAAAAGTAACCGCCGTAATTGGCACAATGATGGCGGTATTTATCATTTTGCTAAGCCTGTATGAATTGCAACAACGTGCCACCCATCGCCACAGTTTTTGGCGTGGCTTAACCTACATTTCTCGCTCTTACTGGGGAATGACCTTAGCCCACTTAGGCGTGGCGGTTACCGTGTGGGGTATTGCGTTTAGCCAAAATTACAGCGTAGAGCGTGATGTGCGAATGCGTGTCGGCGAAACGGTGCAAGTGGCAGGTTTTGACTTCAAACTCGCCAGCATTGAAACAGCGAACGGGCCAAACTACTTAGGCGGCGAGGCCAAAATTTTGGTTACCCAACAAGGCAAACCAGTAACGACCTTGCTTGCCCAAAAACGGTTCTACACCGTCAGCCGAATGTCAATGACAGAGGCCGCCATCGGCTGGAACTTACGCCGAGATTTATACGTGGCACTGGGTTCGCAAATGGATAACGGCAGCTGGGCAGTGCGTTTGTACTACAAACCATTCATTCGCTGGATTTGGCTCGGCGGCTTGTTAATGGCCTTAGGCGGTGCCTTGTGCTTGTTCGATCGCCGTTACCGTTTCAAGGGTTTACTGAAAAAATCTACAAAAAAATAAAAAATATTCCAGCGTAGCTTTTTGCTAGGCTGGAATTTTTAACAAAATTTTGAAAGGAAGTGACAATGAAAAAACGTTATTTACCCTTAGTGATTTTCTTGCTCATCGTGGCGATGTTCTTGGTACAGTTGCTCCGCAATGCACAAGGGGACGACCCACGCAATCTCGAAAGTGCCTTAATCGGCAAGCCTGTTCCAGAGGCACCGCTAGAAAGCTTGTGGGGCAAAAAGCTTGATTACAAAACCCTATTCCAGCAGGGAAAACCGATTTTGATCAACGTGTGGGCGACATGGTGTCCGAGTTGCTATGCCGAACACGCTTATCTTCGTACGTTAAAACAAGACGGCGTGACCATCATCGGCGTGGACTATCGTGATGGCTTGCAAAAAGCCCGTGAATGGCTGACGAGCTTTGGCGATCCGTATCAAGAAACCATTCAAGACGAAAACGGCAGTTTTGGGTTGGATTTAGGCATTTACGGCACGCCTGAAACCTTTCTCGTTGATGGCAACGGCATTATTCGCTACCGCTTTGCGGGGGCGTTAGATGACGATGTGTGGAAAACAAAATTCTTACCGCTTTACCAAAAATATTCCGCAGGGGAGAAAAAATAATGCAATTACGTCAGTGGATTTATGCGCTGTTCGCCGTGCTATGTTTAGGAATGGCAACGCAGGCGAACGCCGTGATTGATGCCTTGAATTTTCAATCACCGCAACAGGAAGACAGCTATCATCATTTGACCCAGTCGCTACGCTGTCCGCAATGTCAAAATAACAGCATTGCGGATTCCAACGCCATCGTGGCACAGGATATGCGTAAAAAAGTGTTCACAATGTTGCAAGAAGGCAAAACGGATCAGCAAATTGTGGATTATATGGTGGCGCGCTACGGCAATTTCGTCACTTACGATCCGCCAATGGAATTAAGCACCATTATTTTGTGGTTAATTCCGGCCTTGCTGGTATTGTTTGCAGGCCTGTGGTTGTGGCGACCAAAAGGCTTGTTTGAACGCAATCGTGCGGTAATGGAAGAAGATTTGCAAAATACGCCAAAGGCGGATTTCCCAGAAACCTTTAGCCCTGCCGAAGAGGCTCGACTAGCGGAATTATTAGGCGAAGAAAAGAAAAATAACGATAAAAAATAAAGGAAAACATTATGATAACATTTTGGCTATGGGTCGTTGTGGTAACGCTCGTTGCAAGCTTAATTGCCTTTTACCCCCTTTGGTTTGGCAAAAAGCATACGAAAACCACCAGTAACATTCAGCGTGATGACTTAAACAAAGCCTTTTATTTAAGTCGTTTGCATGAACTCAAAGCGGAAGAAGATCAAGGCATTTTAGATGATCCAGCACAATCGCAACGTGAATTACAGCAAAATTTATTGCAGGATATTCCAGAAAATGAGCAACGTACAGTTATTGAAGTAGAAGATAAAGCACAGAGCAAGATCTGGGCGATGGTTGGCTTTTTACTGTTGCTCATTGCCGCTGGTTTGGCATATATGGACGTTGGTTCATGGCAAAAGCAGGCAGCTTTGGAAAACGCCAGCACACAATTGCCACATTTTTATGAACGCCTAAAAGAAGAGGACAAAGCGCCTCTTTCCAAAGAGGAATTAGAGGCCTTCACGTTGGCGTTACGTGTGGATTTACAACATAATCCACAGCAGGCGATGAACTGGTGGCGCTTGGGCGAGCTTGCGGTGCGTGAATCCAAAGTGCACTTGGCGTTGCAAAGTTACGCGCGAGCTTACGAGTTAAAACCGAAAAACAACGTGTTCGCCCTATCTTATGCACGCATTTTGATGTTCTCGGATAACAATATGGATAAAGCACAAGGACAAGAAATTGTGCGTCAAGTTCTGCGCCGTGACCACACCAACTTGCGAGCGTTGGGCTTGCTGGCGTTCCAATATTTTGCGGATAAAGATTATCGAATGGCAGCCGCAACGTGGGCGATGATGTTACGCATTTTGCCGCCGAATGATCCAATGACCGCCGTGGTGCAACGCAGTTTTGTGACCGCACAAGATCTGCTCAAAGCACAAGAGGCAGGCGACAAAGCGGACAAAGCCAAAGAAGCAGCGGCTCAAAACGCTAACAAAGCAGAGAAACCATAATGAGCGAGGTCGGAATTTTTGCAAAAATTCCGGCCTTGCCTTTTACATCGATTAAGCAATTTATTGTGAAAAGGTGTAAAATTCTCCCAATTTTCTTTCATTCTCAGTAAGGAGAAACTTATGACAACTCGTAAAGATTTAGCGAATGCAATTCGTTTTTTAAGTATCGATGCCGTACAAAAAGCCAAATCTGGTCACCCTGGCGCACCGATGGGAATGGCGGACATCGCTGAAGTATTATGGCGTGACTTCCTACATCACAGCCCAACCAACCCGAAATGGCCAAACCGCGACCGTTTCATTTTATCTAACGGTCACGGCTCAATGTTAATTTACAGCTTGTTACATTTATCAGGCTACGATCTTTCCATTGACGATTTAAAACAATTCCGTCAATTACATTCCAAAACCCCAGGCCACCCTGAATACGGCTACACCGCTGGCGTAGAAACTACCACAGGGCCACTCGGTCAAGGCATCACTAACGCTGTAGGTATGGCACTTGCTGAAAAAACCTTAGCAGCACAGTTTAACCGTCAAAACCACGACATCGTAGATCACTACACCTATGCATTCTTAGGCGATGGCTGTTTAATGGAAGGGATTTCTCACGAAGCTTGCTCACTCGCTGGCACTTGGGGCTTAGGCAAATTGATCGCATTCTATGACGACAACAACATTTCTATTGATGGCGAAGTAGAAGGCTGGTTCACCGACAATACCCAAGAACGTTTTGAAGCCTACGGCTGGCAAGTGATTGCAGGGGTTGATGGTCATAACGCCGATCAAATCAAAGCTGCCATTGAACAAGCGCAAGCAGAAAAAGATCGCCCAACATTAATTATTTGTAAAACCATCATCGGCTACGGCTCTCCAAATAAATCAGGCTCACACGACTGTCACGGCGCACCATTAGGCGATGAAGAAATCGCACTTACTCGCCAAAACTTAAACTGGCCGTACGCAGCGTTTGAAATTCCAAAAGAAATTTACGCAGAATGGGATGCAAAAGCGAAAGGTGCAGTATTTGAAAAAACGTGGGATGAAAAATTTGCAGACTATGAAAAAGCTTACCCAGAATTAGCCGCTGAATTTAAACGCCGTATCGCAGGCGAATTACCAGCAGAATGGGCAGCGGAAAGTGCCGCATTTGTCAAACATTTACAAGACAACCCAGCAAGCATTGCGAGCCGTAAAGCCTCACAAAATGCCATCGAAGCCTACGCCAAATTATTACCAGAATTTTTAGGCGGCAGTGCCGACTTAGCAAGCTCCAACTTGACCCTTTGGTCTGGCTCAAAACCTGTGCGTGCCACCGTAAACCAAGACGGTAATTACTTAAACTACGGCGTACGTGAATTTGGTATGTCCGCTATTATGAACGGTATTGCGTTACACGGCGGATTCTTACCATACGGTGCGACCTTCTTAATGTTCTTTGAATACGCTCACAACGCTGTGCGTATGGCAGCCTTAATGAAACAGCGTGTGTTGTTCGTGTACACTCACGACTCTATCGGTTTAGGTGAAGACGGTCCAACGCACCAACCTGTGGAACAAACCACTGCATTGCGTTTAATTCCAAATCTACAAACTTGGCGTCCTTGCGACCAAGTGGAATCCGCTGTTGCGTGGAAAGCGGCCGTTGAACGTAAAGATGGTCCAAGTGCGATGATTTTCAGCCGTCAAAACTTAACCCAAATGCCACGTACAGATGAACAATTAGCCAATATCGCTCGTGGTGCGTACATTTTAGAAGATGACGCTGGCACACCTGACTTAATCTTCATCGCCACTGGCTCAGAAGTGGAATTAGCCACAAAAGCTGCGGCAGAATTACGCAAAGAAGGCAAAAAAGTGCGTGTGGTTTCAATGCCATCAACTAACGTATTTGACGCACAAGATGCCGCTTACCGTGAATCCGTGTTACCAAGTGTGGTAACCAAACGTGTGGCTATCGAAGCGGGTATTGCAGACTTCTGGTATAAGTATGTTGGCTTTGAAGGTCGTATCGTGGGAATGGATCGCTTTGGTGAGTCCGCACCTGCTGGCGACTTATTCAAACTCTTTGGTTTCACTGTGGAAAACGTAGTGAACACTGCAAAAGAAATTCTTTAATTTCCGTTAATCCATCGCCATAGGGTAACCTATGGCGATAAAATTTTTTCAAAAATTCCAGCCTAATGCTTAACGAACTTCGTCAACAAATTAACCATATCGACAGCCAACTACTTTCGCTTTTAAATGAACGTTTGCAAATGGTTGAAAAAATTGCACAGTACAAAACAAAAAATGCACTGCCTATTTTGGATCCTCAAAGAGAAATGGCGGTTATCCACAAGCTACAACAGCAGGCACAAAAGGCAGATTATTTATTATCCGCTGCCGATATTGCACAAATTTATCAACATATTTTTGCCTTATCTCGCCAATGGCAGCAGGCAAAAATAGCAGAAAAAGAAACATAAAAAATCCCACAATGATCTGCACCCCAAAAGTTGGACTAACCAGTCAACTAATTAAGGTGCAGATT
>JAHHQZ010000034.1 GCA_020026075.1 Actinobacillus sp.
AACCAAAACTTAAACCTTAAAGTGCGTGATTTAATCAATGACGGGAAAATTGTTTCTAACCAAGCGAATGTTAGCATTCAAGCGAATAAGCTTGAAAACAGCGGTGAGATTTTTGCTAACAATAATTTGGATAGCCAAACCGTATTTTTCAGTAACAAAGGTGCTAATAGCAAAATTCAGGCTAATCAAACGCTGAAATTGGATAATAAATCAGACCTCAAAAATGAAGGACAAATTATTGCCAGTAACCTAGTCTTAGATAATCACCAGTATGATCTAGATAACACAGGTAAGATTATGGCGGTGAATAATCTCAATCTAACTGCCCGAGAACTTACCAATGGTGGCGAAATTTCAGCCAATAAAGAAGGCGCAATTGCGAGCCATAGCCTTATCAATAAAGCCGACGCCAAAATTCAAGCGGGTGTTTTACGCATTGATAATCAGCAAGATATTACCAATAATGGTGATATTTTAGGAATTGGTGCTATTCGTTTGCTGACTCACAATTTAACCAATAATGGGCAAATTTTAAGTAATCGCAATCTTTCTTTTACCCTCAATGATTTAATTAACACCCATAAAATTGCCGCCAATGGTGATGTGGAAATACAGGCACAGCGCCTTGAAAATCGTGGACAAAATAGCCAAATTCAGGCAAATAATTTATTTAATAAATCAATCATTAATGAAATCATCAATCAAGGTGAATTATTGGCGACAAATGATTTAGCACTTGATGCAGAAAGTCTTCAAAATCAAGCCAACGCCAAAATAGTGGCGAATGGTAACGTTAATCTTAATATTCAAAAGTCGCTCGAAAACCAAGGCAAAATCAATGCGAATGATTTAATACTTGACGTTCATAATCAGGATTTTGAACTGAATCAACATTATTTTGCCAACAATAGCCTCAAGCTTAAGGCTAAAGATGTGCGTGTTTTGGAAGATTACCAAAGTTATGCAGGCATTGATATCAATGCACTAGGTAACTTCACCAATCAAGGTAGACACGCTTTTGCCAGCAACCAGTCTCTAAATATCAACGCCCAAGGCGATATCACCAACGACGGCACGATTTTTGCCAGACAGGATATGAAACTCAACGCTCAAACCATTAACAACCTTGGTGGCAACATTGTAAGTCAAGGTACCATGAGCTTAACGGGCGGGATATTGAATAATAAAACGCTATTGGATTTTACTGATGTACAACCAGCATCGACTCAAAGTGCGACACTAAGCAATGTCGCAACTACGTTTAAACATTGTGGCTTTTTTCGTCCTTGTAAACCAAGACTTGATGAGTTGCCACCACAAATAATTGAAGTTACACCTGCAGGAGCTATTGCTCGCCAAGCCAGCATTGAAAGCATGGGTGATATGAATATTACTATGGGGCAAGTCAACAATATTGGAGTGTTAACTGGTAGCTTTGAGCAAAAATGGGTCAAAGGGTATGAAAGCTCATATGATTGGATGAAAAATAAAGATGTTGTTGAACGCGTCAAAAGGTATACAAAAGCTAGAAAAAGTGAGTGGCGAAATACATCTACAGGTGAGCTTTATTTGGATTATGCTTTCCAACCAATTAGCCATTTAATAAGTTATCAATCTAATATCAAGTCTAATAGAAACTTAAATATTAAAAGCAATGAAGTCATTAACCGAGAAAGTAATATTTTAGCGAATGGAAAGATTGATATTAATACTCAAAAAATAGTCAATGATAATTTATCTGTAGACACAGATCTTAAATATCATTTCCACTTTCACTTTACTTCAAAGAGAGGCAAAGGACATCATAGACATGATCGTAATTATTATTGGGATGAGAGTGCTATTGCACCAGTATATGGTGATAAAACTTCACTAATCTCAGGCAAAACTGTCAATATTAATGTCGAGAAGTTAGGTAATGGTGAGATTAAACAAGGTGCAATTAATCACACCAATATCCAAAGCCCGACTTATGAGGATTTTCAAAACGCCGAGCAAGTCACCCAAAACAACGTTAACAACAGCATCACCTCCCCAAATATTCATTCAAATGGGGGTGGGGTTAACATAACTAACCCACAAGGGAGTGGAGTAGTTCAACCTAATCCATCGTTAAATCTCGATAAACTCCCAGCTAACAAT
The DNA here is from genome assembly GCA_020026075.1 of Actinobacillus sp. Classification (GTDB taxonomy): domain Bacteria; phylum Pseudomonadota; class Gammaproteobacteria; order Enterobacterales; family Pasteurellaceae; genus Actinobacillus_C. Next base: position 2,143 of record JAHHQZ010000034.1, read on the forward strand.
GGGCTTTTCCAAGTTCATGATGCAAATAAAAATCCAGAGTTCCATTATTTGGTTGAAACCAATATTAAGTTTACCGATAAAAGCTATTATCTTGGCTCGGATTATTTCTTTAAACGAATAGGTTTTAATCCTGAACGCAATATTCGCTTGCTTGGTGATGCATCTTATGAAACTTATCTAGTTAACAAACGCATTATCTCTTCGCTTGGTAAACACTACTTAAACGGTGCGGTTAGTGAAAAAGAGCAGATGCAAAGACTTTATGATAATGCCGTTGTTGAGATGTCAAAACTTGGCTTAACTGTAGGTGTTGCTCCGACAGCTTCGCAAGTTGCTAAACTCGATCACGATATTATTTGGTACGTTAAAGAACGAGTAAATGGTGTTGATGTACTTGTGCCTGAAGTTTATTTTGCTCAAAGCACTTTAGCTGGCTTAAGTGAAAAAGCAGGATCGGTGATTTATGCACAAGATACGCTCGATATCAAAGCTGACAAGCTGCACAACACAGGTCATCTTGAAGCAGGTTCGCTTATAAACATTCAGGCGGGTAATCTCACCCAAGAAAGCCTTATCAACACCAGCAATGCATCAATTAAAGGTGAAAATGTGCAGATTGAAGCGGTTAATTTGCACAACAACGGTGGACTTATTCACGCCGACGAAATCGTTAAGATTTCTACTGAAAATAACCTTATCAATGAAGCCAAGGTGAGAGTTAACGAAAACGATTTCCACAAAGTAACTTCGCAAGTCATTGGGCAAGGTGAGATTTCGGGCAAGAATGTGGAACTTAGTTCCAAAGGCGATATTCACAATACTAGTGGCAATATCAAGGCTTCTGAAAATCTTATCGTCAAAGCGGATAAAAATATCGTTCTTGATACCAAAACCACTAAAACCCAAAGTGTAACAGGAGATAGTGCCAACTTTGATGCTCACATTCAGATTAACCACATCAAAGGCAATATTTCAGGTAAAAACGTTCAACTTTCCGCTGAAGATATTCACGCCACAGGCACCAAGCTTCAGGCGGAAGATAAACTGATTTTGCACGCCAATCACAATGTCTTGCTTGATAGTGCGATTAATCAAGATATTACCGTTAGCAAACGTACCCACGAAGGCACGTTCAAAAGCAGTGAAGACATAAACGCTCATAGCCAAGAAAGCTTGCTTGCAACTGAGCTTAAAGGCAAAAACATTCAAATCACCGCCAAGCACGACATCACCACCCAAGGGGCAGTCTTGGAAGCTAAGGATAATTTAACCTTGGGTGCCCAAAACGACATCAACCTTGACGGAGCTGTTACCACTACAAATGACATGCATTATCACAAAGAAAGTAAAAGCAATGTGATAAGCACGAAGAAGAGTGAAAGTTACAACAAACAACAGGCTGAAACCTTCTTTGGCACAGAGTTGAGTGGTAAAAACATCCATATTCAATCAGGCAGTGATGTAAATGCAAAAGGTTTACAAGCAGTAGCTGATGAGAATTTAAACATCACCGCAGGCAATAATCTCAATGTTCAAGCAGGCACTGAGCATTATGCAAGCGAGCAATGGAGCAAAACAACTAAAAGTGGGATTTTTGGCAGTGGCGGTGTTGGTTTTACGATAGGGAAAAAATCGGAAAAACACCACATCACTGACAACGCTCAAATTCAATCTAATTCAGGCTCAACCATTGGTAGCCTTAACGGCAATGTTAACTTAACTGCAGGAAATAAAGCTAACATCGTAGGCTCAGACGTCATAGTAAGCGATGGCAAAGCTATCAATATCCGTGCCGGCGAAATCAATATTGGAGCCAGCCAAGATGATACTAATCACGATGAACGCCATGAATATAAACAATCAGGCTTAACTTTAGCGGTGAATAATCCTGTTATTGATGCAGCTTTAGCCGTAAATCAATCTATTCAACGGGCGAAACAGGCTAAAAGCGACAAGCTCAAAACCTTGTATAGCATCAAGGCTGGGCAGGATTTAGCTAGCCTCAAAGGGGTGGCGACCAACCTTAATGGCATTGGCGACGTTGTAAGCAATGCTGTAGCCAATACTAGTCAAGCTATTATCTCAGATGGCACTAAATTAGCTGCTGATGGGGTAACAAAAATTAAAGACACCACCCAAGTTGGGGCAGGTGGCGTGAAAGTTACCCTCACTGTAGGCTCCTCTACACAGACCCAAACTACCCACAATGAAACTCACACCCACAAAGGCAGTTTTATTGGCGGGAAAGGGGCGAATGTTAACCTCACCAGCACCAAAGGCGACATCAACATCACAGGTTCGGATTTAGCTTACAACCAGCTTGATGTTGAAAGTTCTGGCAAGCTCAATCTTACTGCCACACAAGACCAATTTGCCAACCAAAGTAAAAATAGTAGTTCAGGCTGGCAGGCTGGGGTTGTGGTTGGTTACACCGACAACTTTAAAGGGTTTGGGGTAACAGCGAGTGGCAACAAAGGCAAAGGAAAAGAAAACGGCAATCAGCTTATTCACAACAACACTCACTTAAATGGCAATATCACCAACATCAAGACCAAATCTGATATGAATATGGTTGGGTCGGTGATAAATAGCGAGCAAGTCAACATTGATATTGGTGGCAATCTCCGCATTGAAAGCCTGCAAGATAGTGATACCTATCAATCCAAACAGCAAAGCTTCAACGCAGGTGGTACCGTTGCTATTTACGGCTCAGGTGGTGATGCAAACGTAGGCTTCAATAAATCCAAAGCTAACCTCGACTATTTACAAGTTGAAGAACAAAGCGGAATTCATGCAGGCATTGGTGGAATGAACATCAACGTCAACGGCAACACGCATCTCAAAGGTGGCATAATCACCAGCCTTGCCAGTGCCGATAAAAACACTTTTACTACTCAAAGTTTAACCAGCGAGGATATCGAAAACCACAGCGCAATCGAAACCCAAAGCGTTGGGGCGAGCATTGGGACTGACATGTCTAAAAACGCCTTATCGGCAGCAGGCTCCGTGCTTGGCATGGCTGGCAACAAAAACGACCATGACGAAACTCAGACAAGGTCGGCAATTAGTGCTAACATAAAAATCACATCAAGGGACGGCAAGGCGGTAACCGTTAGCCGTGATACCAATAACACCAACCAAAGGGTGGGAAAATTTGACCTTGCTAAGGTGCAAGAGCAACAAGAAGCAGCCCAAGTGGTGGGCGACATCGTCAACTCAGCCGTCGAAACCTACCTTGACAGCAAGGCAAAAGCGGCTGAAAAACAGAAACAAGCAATTGAATACCGCCACGAGCTAGGTATTTATCAACTAGGAGACTTTGAAGCTATGCAATCTGCACAAAACACTATCAACACCTACGGCAAAGGCAGTATGCTCCAACTGGGCATACGAGCAGGCACGGGCTTGGCTCAAGGCTTAATCACCCATAACTCTGGAGCAGCGATGACAGGTGCATTATCGCCATTCGCTAATCTTGGCATCAAGCATCTCACAGGCGACAACCAAACCGCCAACCTCATCGCCCACGGGGCATTAGGTGCAGTTGAAGCGAAACTCACAGGCACCAACGCCTTAGGCGGAGCCATGGGGGCGATGACAGGCGAGGCAATCGCTCAAATCTTGGCTGACAAGGTTTACCACAAAAATCCAAACCAGCTCACCGAAGCCGAAAAAGAAACCATCACTACTCTCTCCCAATTCACCGCAGGAGCGACAGGTGGACTTATCTCCAACTCCAGTATAGGTTTTGCGAGCGGAGCAGAGATTGGGAAACATGCGGTGGAGAATAATTTTTTAGAGACGGGTTGGGATGCCAGCAATGCTATTTCAGGAGCTGTATTATCTGGGTATCATTTTTGGAATGGTAATGTTGGATTAGGTGCTGCGTATTTTGTTACAGCTACAGTAGATGGCATTGCAACTGTTATTCCAATTGTTCCAGGTGGAGCGACTGCAGTGTTAAATGGATATGTAGCAGGCAAAGAGGTTTATGAAGATGAGTTACGTAAACACAATGGTGATTCATCTCAAGTTAATACTGGAAAGGTGGTTGCCACTGGATTAGTGGCAGGTGCGGTTAAAACTCCGCTAGGTCAAGGGGCTGGTAATGGCTTGATTACACTTGTTGGTGATTTGCAAGATGGCAAAAATGTGAGCGATGCAGTACAAAATGGACTAAAAACAGGGGGGGCTACAACGGTTACAGGCGTAATAGGTAATAAAATAGTTTCAATACCAGCCAATAAGGTTAATTCATATCTCAATCCAATTTGGAAAAAATATGAGACTTATGCACCTAATCCAAGTTTTCCACCGATCACAACTTTTCCTAAAGAAAGTAAATTGCCTGCAGGTATGGGGGTTATTGGTGAGCAAATTTATGATATTAAATTTGCTCCATACATTAAAAACTCATTCATTGAGTTGTTTACCCCTACCAAAAATAATAATGAGAAACAAAAATGAAAGTAAATCCACCTATTAGTAAAGTTATTTTTTGGGCTTCTTTTTGGGGATGTTTTATACCAGCATTAGGTATGACTGGTTTGTTCCTTATTATGGATATTATTCAATTATTATTCATAGCATTACCTAAGGTAGATTACAACTTTAAGAATGCTTTTGATGTAATAACGAAATTCCCCCGCCATAATATTAATTATTTATTGATGATGAGATTAGAGTCTGGATATGCTATTTCATTATTTCTAACATTTCAGATTTTTAGGAATGCTATGCATGGCTTTGGGTATAGAACCAATGTTATTACGATGTTTGTATATGTATCTTATTGTTTGTTGTATTATTTCTTATTTAAGAATGCTCAAGGATCATTTTTATATAGGCATCCAGAGTTAAAATGGCTGTTTGTTGGATTATGCATTACATTTGCACTATATGTAGTATTATCGCCATTTAAAAATAGAATTAATGCCTTTTTTAGAAAACTTGAATTTCCGAAATGTTTTAAGAAAATTTTTCTAAAAATTAAATACGATTTATGCAATTATAATGATTTAAAGAGAGTATTTATAACAGGATTGGTACTAATGTTATTTTTACCATTGCTCGCAATTTTTATTGTGGCATTAATTTTACCTTTTGCACCAATTAAGAATAGCCCTAAAACAATAATGGAATCTGTTTCATATGTATTTAATTCAGTGGTTATATATTTTATATTATTTACACCTCCTTTTTACACGGTATCGTGGATCTTAAATTATAAAAAAATCAAAGAAATACAACGCTATCAAAAAAGTAAAAATAACTTTTTTAAAAGTAGTTAATGTATATCGTTCTTGCTAAGATTTTCGGAAAAATTTCCGAAAGATGGCACCAACAAAAAAGTTGAGTGTTATGGTTTAGGTGAAGTTCAAGAGCAACAGGAGACAGCTCAAGTTTTAGGTGATGTGGTGAATTCTGCAGTGGATACTTTCTTGACTACCAAAGTCAACGATGCAGAAAATGCGAAAAAAGTAATTGAAGACTGCCACGAGCTAGGTATTTATCAACTAGGAGACTTTGAAGCTATGCAATCTGCACAAAACACTATCAACACCTACGGCAAAGGCAGTATGCTCCAACTGGGCATACGAGCAGGCACGGGCTTGGCTCAAGGCTTAATCACCCATAACTCTGGAGCAGCGATGACAGGTGCATTATCGCCATTCGCTAATCTTGGCATCAAGCATCTCACAGGCGACAACCAAACCGCCAACCTCATCGCCCACGGGGCATTAGGTGCAGTTGAAGCGAAACTCACAGGCACCAACGCCTTAGGCGGAGCCATGGGGGCGATGACAGGCGAGGCAATCGCTCAAATCTTGGCTGACAAGGTTTACCACAAAAATCCAAACCAGCTCACCGAAGCCGAAAAAGAAACCATCACTACACTCTCCCAATTCACCGCAGGAGCGACAGGTGGATTAATTGGCAACTCAAGCCTAGGCTTTGCGAGCGGAGCAGAGATTGGGAAACATGCGGTGGAGAATAATTTTATAGAAACACCATTAGATCTTGGCAGTGCGGTAGCAGGGTATGGTTTCTGGGCATATCATAAGTATATTAAAGATGATCAAGAACGTGCAGATATATATTGGAAAGGTGTATTAGTAGATACTGCTGCAACTGTTACACCATTTATTCCTGCGGTTGGTTTTGCAGGGGCTAATGCTTACGTTGCGATGGAGGATACTTATAATGATGAGTTAAATAAACACAATGGCGATCCATCTCAAATTAACACAGGTAAGGTTGTAGCTACTGGAATATTAGCTGGAGCGATTAAAAGTCCATTGGGTCAAGGAGCAGGGAATGGTTTGATTACCTTTGTTGGTGATCTGCAAGATGGCAAGAATGTTAGTGATGCAATGCAAAATGGATTAAAAACAGGTGTCGCCACAACTGTTACTGGAGCTATAGGTAACAAAGTAGTTTCAATACCAGTCAACAAGTTGAATTCACATCTTAATCCAATTTGGAAAAAATATGAAACTTATGCACCTAACCCAAATTTCCCTGCAATCACAACTTTTCCTAAAGAAAGCAAAGTTCCTGCTGGATTAGGCGTTGTGTTAGAGCATGGTTATGAAATTGTATCACCAGATATTAAAAACCAAGTAATTGATTGGTTTACTCCAAGTCAACAGAATAAGGATAAATAACCATGAAAGTGAATCCATCTCTTAGCAAAGTTATTTTGCTGACTTCTTTGTATGGTTGTGTCATGCCAGTGTTATGCATTACTGGCTTATTCATTATTATGGATATTGTTCAAGTATTCTTTGTAGTATTATATAAAGTTGATTATAACTTTAAAGAGACTTTGGGTTTAATAATTGATGGCATACGTAATCACTTTATCGAGTTATTAATGATAAGGTTGGGTTCTGGATACGGTTTTTCATTATTTATAAGTTTTTATATTTTTAGAAATATAACTCGTGGATTAGCTTATAGATACAATATTATTGTAATGTGTATATATTTGCTTTATTGCTTGTTGTATTATTTTTTATTTAAAAATCAGAAAAGGTTTTTATTAACTGAATTTCCTGTATTTAAAGAATTTTTTGTGGGGATGAGTATGGTGTTTGGATTGTATATAATTCTCGCCCCATTGAGTAAACATTTCATTAAACCTTTTAAAAACCACTTGGTAAAATTTGTATATTATTGGAATAATGATAGTTTATTAATAATGTTTGTTACCAGATTAATAATTCTTGAGATTTCTTTATTATTTATATGGTTTGTTTTTTCTGTTATTGTTACTTTAATACCTAGCGGAAAAAATATTCCATATGGAATAACCATTTATCAGTCCCTAGTTATGTTGTTTAATGAAGATTTTAAAGAAGCAATATTATTTGTACCACTTTTATTTACTGTAATGTGGTTATTCAGTTATAAAAAAATAAGACAAATGAAACGCAATCAAAACAATATTATAAGAAACGATTAATGTATAGCATCACGCCCCAATTTTCGAATAAAATTTCGCAAAAATTGGAGCGTGAAATTATTTCCAAGTAGTAAAATTCAATCAAACAAAACTTTCATAATCACAATTTTGAATATCTGTAATGGTGTCTTCAAATTTCTTTTTCAACACCAACGCAATTTCTTTATTGATAATTAAATTATTGCCATATTGTTTATTTGATTTTTTAACTATAAAAATAGGTACGATTTTATTTTCAAAAACGATGACTGCAACACCACGAGTTGCGACTTGATTTAAATTGAGCTTAAATTTTTTATAAGGGGTCTTTAAATTAATTAAACTGGCTTGATTAAGCTTATTTACCAACTCAATTAATAAAGATTGATGAAATAATTTCAAAAAATCTTGTTTAAAACTTTGACTAATAATAACCATTTATAAAACCGCCTTTAATTTCTCAGTTAATTCATCAAAGTTGGCATATTGATTTAAATTATCAATTTCAGTTTGGTTTAAATCTTCAAATTCCGCAAAATTCAAATCTAAATTTAAAGTCTTTTGTTGCATAAATTCACGCAATTTTAAGTTGATTAATTGATTCAAACTTAAACCGAGATTTTTCGCCTGCTGTTGTAGATTTTCTTTTAATTGCTCATCGATGCGTAATGAAATGCTTGCCATAATAACCTCAAAATGATTGCATAATGATATCTAAGTAATTGTAATCATATTATTTCTATATAGCAAGCATTAAAGTAAAAACAGCAATTCAGGCTGGCAAGCTGGGGTTGCGGTTGGTTACACCGACAACTTTAAAGGCTTCCGCCTGCAAGTTGAAGAACAAAGCGGAATTCATGCAGGCATTGGTGGAATGAACATCAACGTCAACGGCAACACGCATCTCAAAGGTGGCATAATCACCAGCCTTGCCAGTGCCGATAAAAACACTTTTACTACTCAAAGTTTAACCAGCGAGGATATCGAAAACCACAGCGCAATCGAAACCCAAAGCGTTGGGGCGAGCATTGGGACTGACATGTCTAAAAACGCCTTATCGGCAGCAGGCTCCGTGCTTGGCATGGCTGGCAACAAAAACGACCATGACGAAACTCAGACAAGGTCGGCAATTAGTGCTAACATAAAAATCACATCAAGGGACGGCAAGGCGGTAACCGTTAGCCGTGATACCAATAACACCAACCAAAGGGTGGGAAAATTTGACCTTGCTAAGGTGCAAGAGCAACAAGAAGCAGCCCAAGTGGTGGGCGACATCGTCAACTCAGCCGTCGAAACCTACCTTGACAGCAAGGCAAAAGCGGCTGAAAAACAGAAACAAGCAATTGAATACCGCCACGAGCTAGGTATTTATCAACTAGGAGACTTTGAAGCTATGCAATCTGCACAAAACACTATCAACACCTACGGCAAAGGCAGTATGCTCCAACTGGGCATAAGAACAATACCAACAAGGTACTAAAAAATGATCAGTAAACAAAAGTTTGTAGGTTATATAAAAAAAAGCACCTTATATTTTATATATGCTTATACTTTTATTACTGTTGTTGGATATTTTCAGTTTAATTGTGCTAGTAAAGCATTTATACCATTTGTAACTGATAATTTTTTAATTACAATTATTATACTTATCCCAACATGTGTATTTAGTGTGATATGGGAAGATTATAAAAAAACTAATTTAAAATTATCCACATTTATAGAAGAACATAGAGTGCTTTACGGTTGGATAACCAGCTTTATTGCGGTAGGTTGTTTAGTTTTGGGAAAACTTTATGGGTATCCATTTTTCCTTTGGCTAAGAAGCCACGGATTGGCTTGATTATGAACGCCACAATATTTGGAAAAATTCCGAAAATTGGGGCGTGAATTGATTAAACCTTATGCAAAAAAAACACCATTAAATTCCAATTTATCGCTTTTGTTTTATTAGCTTTGGGCGCAAACATAGTCATAAACAGCTAAAGTGATATGTTGACTGGTTTTGGCATTTGAGCAGGATTGGTGATTTGGGGCAGTAAACGCTACATTCTTTGTAAAGGACGGCTAGATCTGTTTCTTGGAAATAATCTGTGCCGACTTTGCTATTTGGAGTATCGTTGGCGATGGCAAGCATGGGGCTATGATTGTGGTAGCGATTATAAAGCCCATCCATTAAATGCATATTCGCACAAACCTGCACATACCACTAACTATCCCGTAAGATCGGCCTCAGCGCCTGTTGCTTTTAATAGGTTTACCGTATATTCGGCAATATTCATAAAGGAATTGATTAAATATTGTTTTAATTTGCATTAAAACAGACAGTATTTTAAGCACTATCTTTGTTTGACACAATGTAAAATCCCACCATCCTTACGTTTATCCAACCGTGAAAAAATGCTATATTGCACCGCAATGTTGCAAAATTTTTCTAAAAATTCCGGCCTAGGTTTATGACAGATTATCGAGATATTACCATCGCCTTAGCAGGCATTTGCCAAGCTGCTGCCTTAGTGAATGATGAGGCAACGCTTGGAGAAGCTCAAAATATCACCTCCACTTTACAGCCACTTTTGGTAACCCAGCCAGAAAATACCCTTGCGGTTTTTGGTGGTTCGCTGGCGAATATTCGCAAAGGGCTTGAAACTTTGCGTCAAGAATTAACCAATCCCAATGAGCATATTACTCGCTATTGGCTAAGTTTGATTGCGTTGCAGGGGAAACTTTATAAAAGCCCTGAAACCAAAAGCGCACTCGCTGAGCGAATTGCACGCTTGCCTGAACAGTTGCGTTATTACGATAACGATATGGCTAGTCAAGGATTTCTTAAAATTCTAGCAGGAATTTATTCTGATTTACTAAGCCCATTGGGCAACCCTATTAAAGTGCTGGGCGTGGTGGAATACTTGCAAAACCCTGATATTCAAGCACGCATTCGTGCGTTATTGCTTTCTGGTGTGCGTGCGGCGGTACTGTGGCAGCAAGTGGGCGGCAAGCGTTGGCAGTTGCTGTTTTGCCGTAAAAAAATTCTCGCCACAGCGGAACAATTATTAACGACTATTGATTAAAGGATAAAAAATGATCTCAGCTTTATTTGCGGTGTCGCCGATTGACGGCCGCTATCAAAATAAAACGCAACTTCTGCAACCATTATTTAGCGAATTTGGTTTGATTAAAAACCGTGTATTGGTGGAAGTTCGCTGGCTACAACAACTAAGCTTACAAGATGAAATTAGCGAAGTGCCGTTATTGAGTGCGGAAAGTAACGAATTTTTAGAGCAACTAATTAGCGATTTCAGCGAGGCTGATGCTTTGCGCATTAAAGCCATTGAACGTACCACGAACCACGATGTAAAAGCGGTGGAATATTTTCTGAAAGAAAAATTTGCGGAAAATTCCGACCTAGCCGCAGTGGCGGAATTTTTGCATTTTGCTTGCACATCGGAAGACATCAATAATTTAGCCTATGCGTTGATGATGCAAAAAGCACGTGAAACCGTGCTGATACCAGCGTGGCAAAATGTGATCGGCAAAATCAGCGAGTTGGCGGCAGAACATACAACGACCCCAATGCTGGCACGTACGCACGGTCAGCCCGCCACGCCGACGACCGTTGGTAAAGAAATGGCGAACACCGCTTACCGTTTACGCCGCCAGTTAAACCAACTGCAACAAGTAGAAATTTTAGGCAAAATTAACGGCGCAGTGGGGAACTTCAACGCTCACATCGTGGCTTACCCCGAAGTGCATTGGATCTCGCTAAGCGAGCAGTTTGTCACTCGTTTAGGCTTAGTGTGGAACCCTTACACCACGCAAATTGAGCCGCACGATTACATCGCCGAGTATTTTGATTGCGTTTGCCGTTTCAACACCATTTTATTGGATTTCAATCGTGATGTTTGGGGCTACATTTCCAAAGGTCATTTCAAGCAACGCACCGTAGCAAACGAAGTGGGTTCCAGCACAATGCCGCACAAAGTCAACCCCATCGATTTTGAAAATGCCGAAGGCAATCTCGGCTTGGGCAATGCAGTGATGAATCATTTATCCAGCAAATTGCCAATTTCTCGCTGGCAGCGTGATTTAACGGATTCTACCGTGTTGCGTAATTTAGGGGTTGGTCTAGCGTACAGCGTGATCGCCTACGATTCAACGCTCAAAGGCTTAGGTAAATTGGCAGTAAACGATGAAAGCTTAGCCAGTGAACTTGACGAAAACTGGGAAGTGCTGGCGGAGCCAATTCAAACGGTAATGCGCCGTTATGGCATTGAAAAACCGTATGAAAAGCTCAAAGCCTTAACACGTGGGCAAAAAGTGAGCCGTGAAATTTTGCAAGATTTCATAAAAACCTTGGAAATTCCAGCACAGGCAAAAGCACAATTATTAGCCTTAACCCCAGCCGCTTACACTGGGCTTGCCAGCGAATTGACCATCCAACTGAACCGCATTTAGGTTAAGCGATGACAAAAACTTTATTTACCGTTCACAAAGCCGCCGAGCCTTGCCCTAAGTGCGGTGCGGCACTTTGTATCCGTCAAGGCAAACACGGTAAATTCTTAGGTTGCAGTAATTACCCCAAATGCGATTATTTGCGTCCATTACAGGGGCAGGGCAGTTTAAAAATTTTGAAAACCTTGCCCAAAAATTGCCCCAAATGCGACAAGGCTTTACAGCTCAAACAAGGGGCGTATGGAATGTTCATTGGGTGCAGTGCTTATCCTGAATGCGATTTTATCGTGCAGGAAAACCACGCCACGCCCCAAGCGTCCAGCGAATGTTGCCCTTGCCCTGAATGTGGCAAAGGGTGCATTCAAACTAAACGTGCGAAAACAGGGCGAATGTTCTACGCTTGCGATAATTTCCCTACGTGCAAATTCACCTTGCCCGCAGAACCTGTGGCAAAGCCTTGCCCCAAATGCCAATTCGGTTGGATGATGCCTTTAAAAAGCAAACAATGGCAATGCTTAAACAAAAAATGCTGGCAACGTTTTCAAATTGTGGAAAGCAAGGACAACGCCGATGAAACTTAACCATCAACAAATCGCTGCACGTTTGCATCAAGGGGAAGTGGTAGCCTACCCCACAGAGGCGGTGTTTGGCTTGGGCTGCGACCCTGAGAATTTAAAAGCCGTTGAAAATTTGCTCGCCTTAAAACAGCGTGATGTACGTAAAGGCTTAATTCTTGTGGCACCTACGCTGGAATTTTTGCAAAAATTTGTGGATTTTTCTGCTATCCCAAAAACCTTAATGCACCGTTTAACCACGCCGTGCGAGCGCGCTACCACGTGGATCGTTCCTGCATTGGCGCAGGTTTCACCGCTGTTGCGTGGACAATTCTCTACCATTGCAATTCGCCTTTGTTCACACCCTGATGTGGTGCAACTGTGCGAAATCGCCCAAATGCCCTTGGTTTCCACCAGTGCCAATGTGAGTGGTCAAGCACCAGCGTTAAGCATTGCAGATGTGGAAACGCAATTCGGCAGCGAATTTCCTGTTTTACAAGGCGACTTGGGCGGTGCTACATCGCCTTCGCAAATTCGTGATCTTTTTACCAACCAACAGTTACGCTAAGCCTATGACTGAACTACTCGACCAATACGCCGTTTGGGGTAACCCTATCGCTCACAGTTTATCGCCACGTTTACACCAAGCCTTCGCCGAGCAAACCACCCAGCCACTGGCGTATCAGGTTCGTTTGGGCGATGAACAGCAGTTTGAACAGCAGTTGCGTGATTTCTTCAATGCAGGCGGCAAAGGCTGTAACGTTACCGCACCGTTTAAAGGGCGAGCCTTCGCCTTTGCTCATCATCACACGCCACGAGCGAAGTTGGCACAAAGTTGCAACACGCTTATTCGCCAGCCAAACGGCGAGATTTTAGGCGACAACACAGACGGCGTGGGACTGGTAGACGATCTGCAACGCTTGCAATGGTTGCATTCAGGAACACGCATTTTAATTCTCGGCGCTGGCGGTGCAACGGCAGGGATCTTAGGGGATTTGCTGGCGAAAAATGCTGACATTGCCCTATACAATCGCACCACAAGCCGAGCGGCGGCGCTCGTTGGGCAAATGCAACGTCATTTTCTAAACGCCAAAATCCGCCATTTAAGTGCCTTTCCTACACCGAGCGAACGCTTTGACTTAGTCATCAACGCCACATCTTTTGGTTTACACGGCGACTGCCCATTTCCAGTTCATCTCGCCACGCTCGCTCCACGTTTTTACGACTTGCAATATCAACTCAACGGTCAAACGCCTTTCCTGCGTTTCATTGCCCAACACAGCGCAAGCCACACCGCAGACGGCTTAGGAATGCTACTCGCACAAGGCGCAGAAAGTTTCTTCCTATGGCGTGGCGTGAAACCCCATTACCACGCCCTATTAACCACATTTCGAGAAAATCCGTAGGCCGGAATTTTCATCAAAATTTTGTCAAAAATTCCGACCTAGAAAAAACGAAATAAAAAAGAAAAAGCCGTGGGTGATCACGGCTTTTTTTGGGTTTAGCTTTGTAGTTTTTTAAGCTGATACAAGCAGGTTAGGGCTTGTTTTGGCGTGAGATCGTCAGGATCTAAATGAGCGACGGCGTCCCAGAGTGCCTGTTGGCTTGGGTTTTCTAGGGGGAGTTCCGCTTGTTTGTCGACTTTTTGTGACATTGGGTGTGGCGCTTTTTCGAGCTGGTGCAGTTTTTGTTTCGCCAGTTTCAACACATTTTTCGGCACGCCTGCTAAGGCAGCAACGGCTAAGCCGTAACTTTTGCTGGCGGCACCTTTTTTGACGCTGTGTAAAAAGGCGATGGTGTCGCCGTGTTCTACTGCTTCAAAATGCACGTTCTGCACGCCGTTGAGCTGGCTTGGGAGCTGGGTTAGCTCAAAATAATGGGTGGCGAAAAGGGTTAAGCTTTTGAGTTGGCTTAAATAATTGGCGCACGCCCACGCAAGGGAAAGACCATCGTAAGTGGAGGTGCCTCGTCCGATCTCGTCAACCAACACTAAGCTTTGGGCGGTGGCTTGGTGTAGAATGGTCGCCATTTCTGACATTTCGACCATAAATGTAGACCGCCCAGAGGCGAGATCATCCGCTGCGCCAATGCGGGTAAAAATGCGATCTACTGCACCGAGTGTGGCACTTTCTGCTGGTACAAAACTGCCGATGTACGCCATTAGCGTTATCAACGCTGTTTGACGCATATAGGTGCTTTTCCCCCCCATATTCGGACCAGTTATCACCAATAAATGGTTGTCTTGGTTGAGATTGACATTGTTGGCGATGAATGGCACGTCTAGCACTTGCTCAACCACTGGGTGGCGACCTTGCACGATGTCAATTTGTGCCACGCTGGAATTTTCGTAAAAATTTGGGCGTACGTAATTGAGCGTATCCGCACGCTCGGCGAGATTGTTCAGCACGTCCAGCTCGGATAGGGTTTCCGCCGCCAAACGTAAGGCGTTGAGCTGGGGTAAAATGTAATCGAACAATTCATCGTACAGTTGTTTTTCCAGTGCCAACGCCGCCCCTTTGGCTTTCAGTACTTTGTCTTCGTACACTTTTAATTCTGGAATGATAAAACGTTCGGCATTTTTTAAGGTTTGGCGGCGCACGTAGTGAATGGGTGCTTTGTGGGCTTGACCTTGACTGATTTGAATGTAATAGCCGTGCACGGCGTTAAAGCCGATTTTTAGGGTTTCGATGCCTGTAGCTTGGCGTTCACGCTGTTCTAATTCTTCTAGGAAATCCGTTGCTCCTTTGGCAAGGGCGCGCCATTCGTCCAATTCGGCGTTAAAACCATCGGCGATCACGCCGCCGTCACGAATGAGCAGAGAAGGATTTTCCAAAATGGCACGATCTAATAAATCGTAAATATCGTTAAAATCGCCTAATTTGTCGTGTAAATGCTGGAAAATTGGGTTATCGTGCAGAATTTCTTTCATCAACGGCACTTGGGCTAAGGCTGAACGCAAGCGTGTGAAATCGCGTGGGCGTGCGGAGCGCAAGGCAATGCGAGTTAGAATGCGTTCCACGTCGCCCACTTGGCGCAAGGCTGGGGCGAATTGTTCAAATAAGCCGTCATCAATGATTTGCTGAATGACATTTTGGCGTTGCACAAGAATGTGGCGATCACGCACTGGCTGGTGGAGCCAGCGTTTGAGCAGGCGGCTGCCCATTGGCGTGGTGCATTTGTCTAGCACGCTGGCGAGAGTGTGCGATGTGCCGCCACTTAGGTTGACGGTGAGTTCTAAATTTTGTCTGGTGGCAGCATCGAGCTGAATAAAGGCGCTGTCGGTTACCAAACTAATGCTTTGAATGTGCGGCAAATTGCCACGCTGAGTATCACGAGCGTATTGCAATAATCCACCAGCGGCACACAAGCCGAGCAGGGCTTTTTCCACGCCAAAGCCTTTGAGATTCTGCGTGCCGAATTGGCGATTTAACGCCTGTACACTGCTACCTAGTTCAAATTCCCACACAGGGCGGCGGCGTAGGCCGGAATAATTTTGCAAAATTGTAGGGTTTTGCAAGGTTTCACAATACAGCACTTCCACAGGGCGAATGCGTTGCAACTGTTCACGCAAAGCATGTTCATCTTTGGCCTCGCTAATTTGAAATCGCCCAGAAGTCATATCTAAACTCGCCAGCCCAAAGGCTTGATTCTCCTGATAAATAGCAACGATTAAATTATCTTGACGCTCCGTCAACAAGGCCTCATCGCTCACCGTGCCAGGTGTTAGCACACGCACAATTTTTCGTTCCACGGGACCTTTGCTGGTGGCAGGGTCGCCCACTTGCTCGCAAATGGCAACACTTTCGCCCAGCGCCACTAACTTAGCCAAATAGCCTTCAACGGCGTGATACGGCACACCGGCCATTGGAATCTTCTCGCCGTTGGATTTGCCTCGTTGCGTGAGGGTGATGTCTAAAAGTTCAGCGACTTTTTTCGCATCATCATAAAAAAGCTCGTAGAAATCACCCATTCGGTAGAACAATAAAATCTCGGGATTCTCGGCTTTTAAACACAAATATTGTTGCATCATCGGCGTATGGGAAACGGGCTTGACCATTGGAGGTTCCTTGTGGTGAAAATATGAATGAAAGGGGCATTATACTGAAATTTTATCAGCGGCAACGCTGGAATTTTCAAAAAAATTCCGACCTTGCCTTATGGATAGCAGATCACGTCTGCAATGGTCGTGTTGGAAAGGCTTTGCATAAAGGCTTGCACGGCGATATTAAAATGGTGTTGCAAACAGCAAGATTTCACACCGCACACTTGGCAATTGGTTGGGCTTAGATTTGGTTCAAAGTCTTCAATCACTTTGCGAATGATAATGGTATCTGCAGGACTAGCTAATTCAATACCGCCATTACGACCACGATAGGTTGTTATATAGCCTAATTTTGATAGTTTATGCACAATTTTAGTTAAGTGATTGAGCGGAATATCGTATGCCTGCGAAATTTCCTGTGTAAATGAACGCTTACCACTGGGTTGAGTGGCTAAATACATCAGTGCGCGTAAAGCGAAATCGGTTTGTTTGGTGAGTTCCATAAAAAACATTTTACAAAAAAAACAAAGAACAGGGTATAATTTTAAACATGCATTTAAAATGCATGTTTAAAACGGCACGGTATTGCGTGGCAAATATGACCTGACCCCAAAAACTTAGACTAAATTAATTTAAGGACTGGGCTCTGTAT
>JAHHQZ010000035.1 GCA_020026075.1 Actinobacillus sp.
GAATACCTGCCTGTCACGCAGGGGGTCGCGGGTTCGAGTCCCGTCCGTTCCGCCACTTTCCTTCTCTTTTTTTATTATTCTTATTTTCAAAGGCACAATATGTTAGAGAAATGTATTGAACGTACGCTGTTTGCAACACGCTGGCTCCTTGCCCCACTCTATTTAGTAATGTCACTTGTGCTACTGGCTTTGGGCTATGTTTTTCTGCAAGAAATTTGGCATATGATCACCCACTTAAACACAATGAAAGAAACGGATTTCATTTTAATCTGCTTAACCCTTGTGGATATGCTGCTCATCGCAGGTTTAATCGTGATGGTGATGTTTTCAGGCTATGAAAATTTTGTATCCAAGCTCGACAAAGCGGGCGACACATCGCAAATCAAATGGCTCACCCATTTGGATTCAGGCACATTAAAGCTCAAAGTTTCAGCATCCATTGTCGCCATTTCGGCAATTTTTCTCTTAAAAAAATATATGATGATCGATGAAATTTTAGCAAATCTTCCAGCCAACGCCTCCGTGTTCCAAAACCCGTTGTTCTGGCAAACCTTAATTCATTTAGTGTTCGTGGTATCCGCCGTACTGCTTGCCCTCGTGGATCGTGTGGCATTCGCCAAGCACCGCAGCCACTAAGCCTTTCAAGATTAATAAACGTTAATAAAAAAGAACTACGTGCCAAAACGCTAGTCCTTTTTTTGTAGGCCGGAATTTTTGCCAAAATTTTGCAAAATATTCCAGCCTGTCTGATCTTGATTTTATTTATTCGCCAAAATCACCGCACGTTTCGGTGCTGGGTAGCCTTCGATGGTTAGATTTGGATTGCTTGGATCTAAAAAATCCGCCAAGCTTTCATTTTCCAGCCAATCGGTTTTGCGTTGCTCTTCGCAAGTGGTGGTCGCCACGTCCACGCAACGAATATTTTTAAAGCCGGTTTTGCCAAGCCATTTCATCAACGCCGCCACAGAAGGAATGCAAAACACATTTTTCATTTTGGCGTAGCGGTCAAGTGGCACCAGCATGGTGTTTTCATCGCCGTCTACAACCAGCGTTTCCAGCACTAACTCGCCGCCAGTTGCCAGTTGATCTTTTAATTGGCTCAAATGCTCAAACGGCGACTTGCGATGATACAGCACGCCCATTGAAAAAACGGTGTCGAACACGCCCAGCGGCTGCATTGCCTCAATGCCGATAGGAATTAAATTCGCACGGCGATCGCCATTTAAGTAGTAACGCACGGCCTCAAATTGACATAGAAAAAGCGCCGTTGGGTCGATACCCACCACTATTTTCGCCCCTTCGCCCACCATTCGCCACATATGGTATCCGCTGCCGCAGCCCACATCTAACACTAGGCGATCTTTTAGCGGCGCTAAATGCGGTAGTAAGCGATCCCATTTGAAATCACTGCGCCACTCGCAATCCACGTGAATATCAAACAGATGATAAGGCCCCTTACGCCACGGCTGTAATTGCATTAGCTGGTGTGTCAAACCCTGCATAAGTCCAGCGGATAACGGCTCGCTGGTTTCTGCACGCACGGCGTTTTTTAAATCGATGGTCTGCGCTGGAATATTGGGTAAATTTTCTAATACTTTCAACCATTTCGCATAATGACCGTGCGGTTCTTTTTGCCACGCACTTAATAAAGCGGGCAAGGTTTCAAGCCAAGATGCAAGCGTTGTTTGTGCAATTTGTGCATAAAAAGGACGAAAATCTACGCCTGCTTTGGGCATAGTGTGAAGGTCGGAATTTTGAGGGAAATTTTGTTCAATCATAAAAAAATTATTATCAGAAAAATAGGCGGTCATTCTACGTTATTTCCACCATTCTCGCCATTTACTGCTAGGATATTTTGCCCCTTTTCGGTAGACTAGCCCGCAATTTTTACTTATTTTTAGACATGTTTATGGATACCGTAGAATTACTCGTCAACGTCAACCCCAACGAAACTCGCATAGCCCTTGTGGAAAATGGAATGCTCAAAGAAATTCAAATCGAACGTAGCGACCAGCAAGGGATCGTAAGCAATATTTACAAAGGCAAAGTCACTCGAGTGCTACCTGGAATGCAGTCGGCTTTTGTAGATATTGGCTTAGAAAAAGCAGGCTTTCTGCATGTTTCTGATATTGTGTCGCATACGGAATGCGTGGACGAAAATGAACAGAAACAGTTTGTCGCCAAAGACATCGCCCAGTTGGTGCGCGAAGGGCAAGACATTGTGGTGCAAGTGGTGAAAGATCCCATTGGCACGAAAGGAGCGAAACTCACAACAGACATCACGCTCCCCTCTCGCTATCTCGTTTTTATGCCAGAAAATAGTCACGTAGGCGTATCGCAGCGCATTGATAGCGAAGAAGAACGCGCTCGCCTGAAAGCCCTTGTAGAGCCTCATTGCGATGAGCTTGGCGGTTTTATCGTACGAACTGCCGCAGAAGGGGCAAGCGAGGCGGAACTCAAACAGGATATTGATTTCCTAAAACGTTTATGGCGCAAAGTGCTAGACCGCCGTTCTCGCCGCAAATCCCCTACGAGCCTTTACAGCGAACTCGCCGTGACCCAGCGCTTGTTGCGAGATTTTATCGGCAAAAAATTTGATTCCATTTATATTGACTCTCAGCATTGTTTCCAAGAAGTGCAAAAATTCACTACCGCACTAATGCCCGAACTCACCAACAATGTGAAATATTACCAAGGGGAACAACCTTTATTTGACGTGTACAACATTGAAAGCGGCATAAAACAGGCATTACATCCTCGTGTAAACCTGAAATCTGGCGGTTATTTAGTCATCGAACAAACGGAGGCGATGACCACTATCGACATCAACACTGGTGCATTCGTGGGGCATCGCAACCTTGAAGAAACCATTTTCAATACGAACATCGAGGCCACAAAAACCATCGCTCAACAGCTACAATTACGCAATTTAGGCGGAATGATTTTAATCGACTTCATTGATATGCAAATCCCCGAACACCGTGAGCGTGTGCTGGAATCCCTAAAAGAGGCTTTAGCCCAAGACCGTGTAAAAACCAACGTCAACGGCTTTACCCAGCTCGGTTTAGTGGAAATGACACGCAAACGCCAACGTGAAAGCCTTGAACACATTCTCTGTTGCGAATGCCCAACCTGCGGCGGACGTGGCAGCGTCAAAAGCGTAGAAACCGTCTGCTATGAAATCAGCCGTGAAATTCTGCGAGTACATCACCAATTTAAAAGCGAGCAATTTGTGGTGTACGCCTCTCCTGCTGTGGCCAGCTACCTTATCCAAGAAGAACAGCACGCCCTTATCGCCGAACTGGAAATGTTCATCGGCAAAGAAATTCACATCAAAACCGAAAACTTCTACACCCAAGAACAATTTGATGTAGTAGTGATGTAACCTTCACCCCATTGCTCGCAATAGATCCTGCACCATATCTTCCGCAGGATTTAACCTTAGCAACCGTATTTTGCGATTGCCTTCCTTAACCTAAGAATAAGGCTGGAATTTTCATCAAAATTTTGACAAAAATTCCGGCCTTCAATTTTTCACACCATCTTAACGAATAATCATTTCTGCGATGAATACGCCGCTGATACAAGCGGTGACGACGCCGATTAAACCCGGAGCCATAAAACTGTGGTTAAAGTAGAACTTACCAATTTTCGTGGTGCCTGTTACGTCAAAGTTAATGGTAGCAATGTCAGACGGATAGTTTGGAATGAAGAAATAACCATAAGTTGCAGGCATTAAACCGATAAGCAGCGGTGCTGGCAGCCCTAAGCCAATGCCGACAGGTAACATCATTACGGCAGTGGCGGCTTGGCTGTTGATCACCACAGACACGATGAACAAGGCAAAGGCGAACGTCCACGGCTGGCTTCTTACCATTTCGGTAACGGCAGCTTTAAATTCTGGCATTGCAAATTGGAAGTAGGTGTCGCTCATCCACGCGATCCCAAAAATCGCAATGGCGGCCACCATTCCTGATTTAAACACTACGCCATTTGGCACATTTTGCGGATGGGTTTTCGTAGCAAGCAAAATCAATCCACCAAAACAAAGCATCATCATTTGGATAATCAAGGACATTGAAATTGGTTTTTTCGCATCGCCAATAGTGCGAATTTCAGGCAATATCGCTACCGCTACAATAGCAACCAAAGACAACACGAACAGCCACAGGGCGATTTTCGCCTCTTTTGGTAGAATATCGTTTAACGAGGTGCTTTCTGCGTTCAAAATGCGGTCACGCCAAATAGGATCTTTCAAACGTGCTTGGTAGACAGGATCTTGTTCTAATTCTTTACCACGACGTGTGCTGTAAAGAGAAAGGGCGAGCGTGCCAAGAAACGTTGCAGGAATGGTAACAGCGATAATACCAAGCAACGTCACGTGTTCATAACCTGGTAATTTGGTAATTTGTGCTAAATAATACACAACCGCAGCGGATAGCGGGCTGGCGGTAATAGACAACTGCGAGGCCACAGAGGCTGCTGCCATTGGGCGTTCAGGACGAATGTTATTTTTTAGCGCAATATCACCAATGATCGGCATAATGGAATACACAGAATGTCCCGTGCCAAGCATTACGGTCATAATGTATGTGGTAATTGGTCCTAAAAAAGTAATGCGTTTGGGATTACGGCGCAGGATTCTCTCCGCAATTTGCAACATATATTTTAAGCCACCAGCCGCCTCCAAAATGGACGCACAGGTTACCACCGCCAAAATAATTAACATTACGTTAACAGGCGGTTTCCCTGCTGGCATACGGAAGATGAATACTTCAATCACCAACCCAATACCTGAAACCACCCCCAAGCCAATACCGCCAAAACGTGAACCGATGTACAGCATCAACAGTAAAAATAAAAATTCTAAGTACAGCATACGTTGCTCCAATCAATCAAAAATCAGAGATATTTTAAAAATCCTTATCATTAACGCAATGTGTGCAAATAAATTCTATTTCGATTATGAGAAAAGTTAAATTATCTGTTACACAGCCGTAATATTGTTGGGAAAATTTTGTGATTTTTAGCTAAAATTTCGGCATAAAAAACCACACAAATTTGATCTGCCCCCAAAAGTTGGACTAAACAGTCAACTAATTAAGGTGCAGATTTTTTATGACCAAATACAATCCGTATTTTAGAATTGGAAGCAGAAAATGCCATTTTAAAAAAAGTTGCTGGTACTCAACCAAGCAAATTTGCTTGGTATCACCCTCCATATCCAGCAACATTAATCAACAATAAGCATTTGCCTACGATTAAATGAGGAAAACTGCTAGTTTGCTTAGGTTAAGGGTAGGTCGGAATTTTTGCCAAAATTTTGCAAAATATTCCGACCTACGATTTTACCACACGTTTATTTCACGTTGCCTTGACGCTTTTGGTGACGGCTGTAAACCATATAGCCAACGATGGCAAAGAATACTGGACCGCATACCATTGCGATGGATTGGAATAATCCGCCGTTTGAATCTTGAACGGTTGGTTCAATGATGGCGAAAAAGTTAGCAAAGCCTACAATTACCGTAACGACAACGGCAAAAATAGTCGCTCTGCGTTGAGTTTTGAACACCATAAATGACTGCCCAAATTCGCCCGCCAGTTGTTTTTTCTTAAAGAAAATAAAGGCAATCGCCAAGAACATATAAGGAATGGACATTGCAACGTTGGTCATTAGGATAAGCACTCGGAAGAATTGAGATGCATTTTGTCCGCCAAAAGAAACAAAGGCGATAATCACCACAACCAACAACGCTTGCGCCCACATTGCATTCGCTGGCATATCGTTTTTATTGATTCGGCATAATTTTTCCGGCCAAATGCCTTTTGGTGAACCTTGAATCAGCGTGCGTAACGGCGAGTACGATAAAATAAAGAGCGCACTCACTAAGGCAATAAACATCGAAGCTCCCACATAGCGTGCCATCCAGTTACCTAAAATAACCGCAGTCGCTTGGTCAGCACCAAAGCTTAGCCCCAACTGATAACCTAAGTTATTTAAAACCACATAAGCCACATTCCCCATATGCACTTTATCGTGGCCTAGCAACTCGCCCCAGTTAGTGAAGGCACCACAAGCAAGAATACCGAGTGCATAGCCAAGTACTACAACAGCTGCGGCAATCAGAATACCTTTCGGGAAGTTCTTTTCAGGGTTTTCCGTTTCATCCGCTAAAGAACCAATGGCCTCCAATCCGCCAAAGGAAAAAATGGCAAAGGTCAAAAATGCCAGCATTCCCAATGTTGATTGATACTCTACCATTGGCGAAACAGTAAATGACTGGGCGATATTCTCAATCGGCTGAGCTAAATGACCATTTTTTAAATACACAATTAAGCCACCAGCCAATAAAACCACATTTAAAAATGCAGTAGCAATCCCGCCAACCGTTGCCACTTTACTAATATTACCCAACCCTCGACTGCCAACAGCAGTAACAAACAGCATCAAGAAAATCCCCAACAAACCTAAGGTTTGCACAGAATTTAATCCGAAAAGCGACCAAGATGCCGTTTGATCCTGTCCATAAAAAGCATAACTTAGCACCAACCACAGGCTCGAACTCACAGACACCATCCACACCGCATAAGAGGCGTACCACATAAACGTCCCAATAAAGGCAAAGCGACCGCCGACAGATTTATCCATCCACGAAAGAATTCCCCCTTTTTCTTTACGAAAAGCGGCACCGTATTCTGAAATCATAAACGCATAGGGAATAAAAAAGAGTAACGCAGTGAAAAAGTACCAAGGAATGGCGGCATAACCCATTAAATAAAACGAACGAGGCATATTGGCAAAGCCATACACCGAAGAAAAAATCATCAAGATTAATGCAATAAGCGATAATTTCTTTTTAGACATAAATAATCCTTTGGAGTAGTCGATTTCAAGGCGGAAAAGGATACCACTTTACGCAAAATTTTTTGTGAGAAAGATCATACAATTTTTTGATTTTTTGCATTGACGACAAAAAACCAAACACGTTTTCGCCGATTCGCCTACGCCGGAATATTTCACAAAATTTTGGCAAAAATTCCGGCCTAGCTTTCCTTGTCCTTTTCTTTCAAAAATTAAAGTTTTTTTGTAGAATGGTGAGCTTTGTAAGGCGATTTCATCGTATTTTAACCACCCTTTTTATCCTTTTTAAGCGAAATTTTTATGACAGACCAACCTTTTCTTCATCAAGTAAACAAACGTCGCACCTTTGCGATCATTTCCCACCCCGATGCGGGTAAAACGACCATCACAGAAAAAGTATTGCTCTACGGACACGCCATTCAAAAAGCAGGCTCGGTAAAAGGCAAAGGCTCGCAAGCACACGCAAAATCCGACTGGATGGAAATGGAAAAGCAACGTGGGATTTCCATCACCACCTCCGTTATGCAGTTTCCTTATGGCGATTGCCTCATCAACTTGCTCGACACACCAGGACACGAGGACTTCTCGGAAGATACCTACCGTACGCTCACCGCGGTTGACAGTGCCTTGATGGTGATCGACAGCGCCAAAGGGGTTGAAGAACGTACCATTAAATTGATGGAAGTTACTCGCCTGCGTGATACGCCAATTCTCACCTTTATGAACAAGCTGGATCGTGATATTCGTGATCCGTTGGAGTTGCTCGATGAAGTGGAAGATGTGTTGAAAATCCACTGTGCACCAATTACGTGGCCTATCGGTTGCGGAAAATTATTCAAAGGGGTTTATCACCTTTACAAAGATGAAACCTATTTGTACCAAACAGGGCAAGGTCATTGCATTCAAGAGGTGCGTGTGATCAAAGGCTTAAATAACCCTGAACTTGACGCTGTGGTAGGCGATGATTTAGCCGCTCAACTGCGTGAAGAATTGGAATTGGTACAAGGGGCAAGCAACGAATTTAACGAAGAAATGTTCTTAAAAGGTGAACTTACCCCTGTATTTTTCGGTACGGCGTTGGGGAACTTCGGTGTTGACCACTTCCTAGACGGCTTAACCGCTTGGGCGCCAGCACCACAATCCCGTCAAGCGGATACACGCACTGTTTCACCAACGGAAGAAAAACTCACAGGTTTTGTGTTCAAAATTCAAGCGAACATGGATCCTAAACACCGTGACCGTGTGGCGTTTATGCGTTTAGTGTCAGGCAAATACGAAAAAGGAATGAAATTAAAACACGTGCGAATCGGCAAAGATGTGGTGATTTCAGATGCACTTACCTTTATGGCAGGCGACCGTAGCCACGCTGACGAGGCCTATGCAGGCGATATTATCGGCTTGCACAATCACGGCACCATTCAAATCGGCGACACCTTCACGCAAGGGGAAATGCTCAAATTCACAGGCATTCCAAACTTCGCCCCTGAATTATTCCGCCGCATTCGTTTGCGTGATCCGCTCAAACAAAAGCAACTGCTCAAAGGCCTGGTACAGCTCTCCGAAGAAGGGGCGGTGCAAGTTTTCCGTCCATTGATGAACAACGATTTAATCGTAGGCGCGGTAGGTGTGTTGCAGTTTGATGTAGTGGTGGCTCGCTTGAAATCCGAGTACAACGTAGAGGCCATTTACGAAAACGTCAACGTTGCCACTGCTCGCTGGGTAGACTGCGCTGATGCGAAAAAATTTGAAGAATTTAAACGCAAAAACGAACAGAACTTAGCCCTTGACGGCGGCGACAACCTAACCTACATCGCCCCAACAATGGTGAACCTCAACCTCGCCCAAGAACGCTACCCTGACGTAACTTTCTTCAAGACACGAGAACACTAAATTTAAAATCGAAACCAAAAAACAAGGCCGGAATTTTCGTAAAAATTCCGGCCTTTTTATATTGCTTGATACTGACGATTATTTATCTAATTTCGCTTTGTATCTTGGGTTCATTAGGTTTTCAACAGAGAGAATGTCGTCCAATTCTGATTCGCTCAATAAGCCCATTTCAAGTACGACTTCACGCACGGATTTGCCAGTTTTCGCACAGGTTTTACCCACAATGTCGCCGTTATGGTGACCGATGAATGGGTTTAAGTAGGTAACGATACCAATGGAATTAAGCACGTAATTTTCACACACTTCTTTGTTGACAGTGATGCCGTCCACGCATTTATCACGTAAATTTACGCAAGCATTCGTGAACAATTCTAAGCTTTCAAACATCGCTTGACCGATCACAGGTTCCATTACGTTTAATTGCAACTGCCCTGCTTCGGCTGCCATTGTAACGGTTGTGTCGTTGCCGATCACTTTAAAGCACACTTGATTTACCACTTCTGGCACCACTGGATTAACTTTGGCTGGCATAATGGAGGAGCCTGCTTGTAATTCAGGTAAGTTGATTTCGTTTAAGCCAGCACGAGGGCCTGATGAAAGTAAACGTAAGTCGTTACATACTTTGGAAAGTTTAACTGCGGTACGTTTTAAGGCACTGTGCATCATTACATAAGCACCACAGTCAGAAGTGGCTTCAATTAAGTTTGGTGCTAATACGCAAGGTAGGCCTGTTACTTCTGCTAAGCATTTCACTGCCAATTCGGAGTAGCCGTCTGGCGTGTTCACCCCTGTACCAATAGCGGTTGCGCCTAAGTTTACTTCGAGTAAATATTGAGCGATATAGTTTAAGTTGCGAATTTCTTCTTCAAGCAATACGGCAAACGCTTTAAATTCTTGACCAACTGTCATAGGCACCGCGTCTTGTAATTGGGTGCGCCCCATTTTTAACACGTTAGCAAATTCTTGTGCTTTATTTTCAAAACCTGTTTGTAGGTAAGCGATTTTCTTAATCAATTCTTGCACGCCAATATACACTGCCAAGCGGAAACCTGTTGGATAGGCATCGTTAGTGGATTGGCTTGCATTAACGTGATCCATTGGGTCGATAAATTGGTAATCCCCTTTTTTATGACCGAGTATTTCAAGTGCCAAATTTGCAACCACTTCATTGGTATTCATATTCACCGAAGTACCCGCACCGCCTTGAAAAACGTCCGTTGGGAACTGATCCATACATTTGCCTGTCGCTAAAATTTCATCACAAGCTTTAATAATGGCCTCCGCCACATTTTGTGGAATCGCACCGAGTTGACCGTTCGCCATTGCCGCTGCTTTTTTCTCCATTACCATCCCACGCACAAAAGCTGGAACGTCAGAAATACGCACGTTAGAAATGTTGAAATTCTCTTTGGCACGTAGGGTATGAATCCCCCAGTAGGCTTCCGCTGGAACTTCACGTTGTCCAAGTAAATCTTCTTCAATACGCATTGCCATAAATTTTTCCTTTGTTGTTAAGGTTAAGTAAAACGTAAGCCTTGTGGCTACACTCGCTGGGAAAACTCCCGAAAAGCGACGCTATTATAAAGAACGATTTCACGAAAAAATGTGATCAAGATCACAATATTTACATCATCTTTCAAGGTTTAATTTAATCATTTCAATTAGTTTTTTTAATGCGAAAACACCTCGTCAACCGCCCATTATTTAGGCTAAAAATCTCCACTCCCCCCCCTTGAAAAACCTGTGCTACTCCCCCAAATAGTCCGCCGTTATTTTTCATCCTACAACGTAAAAGGAACTAACTATGAAAATTCGTCCATTACACGATCGTGTGATTATCAAACGTGAAGAAATTGAAATGAAATCGGCTGGCGGCATTGTGCTAACTGGCAAAGCAACCGAAAAATCCTCCCGTGCTACCGTGCTTGCAGTAGGCACTGGTCGCATTTTAGAAGATGGTAGCGTTCGTCCTATCGATGTAAAAGTGGGTGATACCATTATTTTCAATGAAGGCTATGGTGCCAAAGTAGAAAAAATTGATGGCGAAGAAGTAATCATCATCGCCGAACACGATATTCTCGCCGTAGTTGAAGCATAAGCTACGCCGTAATATTTAAAAAAATTTTGAACAATTTGAACAAAAGGAATAAATGATGACAGCAAAAGACGTAAAATTCGGTAATGATGCTCGCAGCAAAATGCTTGCAGGGGTGAATGTTTTAGCAGACGCAGTAAAAGTCACCTTAGGTCCGAAAGGTCGCAATGTGGTTTTAGATAAAGCCTACGGCGCACCAACCATCACCAAAGACGGCGTATCCGTTGCCCGTGAAATTGAATTAGAAGATAAATTTGAAAATATGGGCGCACAAATGGTGAAAGAAGTGGCAAGCAAAGCTAACGACGCAGCAGGTGACGGTACCACAACTGCAACCGTGCTTGCACAAGCCATTGTCAACGAAGGCTTAAAAGCTGTTGCCGCAGGTATGAACCCAATGGATTTAAAACGTGGTATCGACAAAGCGGTTAGTGCGGTGGTTGTACAATTAAAAGCGGATTCCAAACCGTGCGAAACCAGCAAAGAAATCGAACAAGTGGGTACCATTTCCGCTAACGCTGATGAAGTTGTTGGTAAAATCATCGCCCAAGCAATGGAACGTGTGGGTAAAGAAGGTGTGATCACCGTTGAAGATGGCACTGGCTTAGAAGACGAACTTGATGTAGTTGAAGGTATGCAATTTGATCGTGGTTACCTTTCCCCTTACTTCATCAACAAACCAGAAAACGGCACCGTTGAATTTGAAAATCCGTTCATTTTGTTAGCAGACAGCAAAATCACCAACATTCGTGATTTACTCCCTGTGCTTGAAGGTGTTGCCAAAGCAGGCAAACCGCTTTTAATCATTGCAGAAGATGTGGAAGGTGAAGCCCTTGCAACTCTCGTGGTAAATACAATGCGTGGTATCGTGAAAGTTGCTGCGGTGAAAGCACCTGGTTTTGGTGATCGCCGCAAAGCGATGTTGCAAGATATTGCAATTTTGACCAACGGCACCGTGATTTCCCAAGAAATTGGAATGGAACTCGAAAAAGCGACATTAGAAGATCTTGGTCAAGCGAAACGTGTAGTAATCACCAAAGACGACACAACCATCATTGATGGCGTAGGCGAAGAAGACAAAATCAAAGCACGCATTGCACAAATTCGTAAACAAATGGAAGACACCTCTTCTGAATACGATAAAGAAAAAATGCAAGAACGTGTGGCAAAACTCGCTGGCGGCGTTGCGGTAATCAAAGTCGGCGCTGCAACCGAAGTTGAAATGAAAGAGAAAAAAGACCGTGTGGAAGATGCCCTTCACGCCACACGTGCGGCGGTTGAAGAAGGTATCGTTGCAGGCGGCGGCGTTGCGTTAATTCACGCCGCAAGCAAAGTAGCGGACAGCATCAAAGGCGACAACGAAGACCAAAATGTAGGGATTAAACTTGCCTTGCGTGCAATGCAAGCTCCACTTCGCCAAATCGTAGCTAACGCTGGTGCGGAAGCCTCTGTTGTGGCCAATGCCGTAGCACAAGGCCCAGCAAATTACGGCTACAACGCTGCAACTGACGCTTACGGCGATATGATCGAAATGGGTATTTTGGATCCAACTAAAGTTACTCGCAGTGCATTGCAATTCGCTGCGTCAATTGCTGGTTTAATGATCACCACAGAATGTATGGTCACTGAACTTCCAAAAGCCGACACCCCTGATATGAGCGCAGGAATGGGCGGTATGGGAGGAATGGGTGGAATGATGTAATTTCCCCTTTCCTTAAATTAAAAAAAGATTGAGTTTCGGCTCAATCTTTTTTTTTGCAAAATTTTTGAAAATATTCCGACCTAGCTTAAAAACTGTTCGCCCTTTGTGGTACACTTCGCACGCTTATTTTTTCCACTCACTAAGCTGTAAGGAGTTTCTTATGCTCGCCGTACAAGAGGATATTTTAGCCGTTGTAACGTCCAATGCCTTAACCTGTCAACAAAAAACTGCTCAACTTGCCAACATTGCCGAACGCTTGTTTGACCCACGTCAACTGCTCGGTTACACCGATGAAGAATGGCATTACATTGAAAACCAAATGATCTGCGATCTCAACGAAGGTTACGCCATTTATCGCCCACGCTACATTCTGCCAGATTACCAAGTGTACCTTGAAAAAGGCTGCGAATTTTTAGAATTACCTGTGCCGAAAACCCTTGATGATGTGCTAGATGGCTTGCTTATTATTTACGCGCACGTGCCATCCATCACCACTTTTCCTGTGTACATTGGACGTTTAGATTTGCTGTTGGATCCTTTCCTTACTGACGATGCCACAGATTATCCAAAAATTAAGCGATTCTTAAATCACATTGACAAAACCATTCCTGACGCTTTCTGCCACGCCAACATTGGCCCTACTGACACTCACGCTGGACGTTTGATTTTGCAAGCGGTGATCGAATTAGAAAACCCAACCCCAAATATGACCATTCGCTACGACAAAGCTCAAACCTCCAAAGACTTTGCCGAACTCGCCACCAAAGCCTGCTTGCTCGTTTCCAAGCCGTCTTTTGCCAACGATCCTTACTATAAATCCGAGCTGGGACAATACGGTATCGCCAGTTGCTACAACGCATTACCAGAGGCAGGCGGTGCATACACGCTCACACGTTTGCGTTTAGGCACCATCGCACGTGCTTGTCAATCTGTCGATGAAATGGTTGAACAGTTATTACCGAAAGTCACCAAACTCGCGCTTTCCACAATGGATAAACGTCACCGCTTTTTAGTGGAAAAAAGCAACTTTTTCGCCACCGATTTTCTCGTCAAAGAAGGTTTTATTTCAGCGGATAATTTCACCAGTATGCTCGCCATCGTAGGCTTAGCGGACGCAGTGAACCATTTCTTAGCCCACGAAAACCTCAATGAAACCTTTGGGCAAAGCGAACGTGGGGAAATTATCGCTACGGCGATTATGGATAAATTACAGGCCATTACGGATGCTCACGCTGGAATTTATGTCGAGCGTACCAACGGACGTTATTTACTCCACGCCCAAGTGGGGGCGAGCCTGCACGATGAGGATCGTGCCAATAATCCTGCCCACCGCATTCGTGTGGGGCAAGAGCCAACGTTGCTCAAACATTTAAAACAATCTGCACCGTACCACAAATATTTTCCTTCTGGCACAGGGGATTTATTCGCCTTTGACCAAACCGCCGTAGACCACCCTGATGCGGTACTGGATATTATCGATGGCGCTTTCGCCTTGAACTACCGCTACATCACCACCTACTTGAAAAACACCGATTTAATCCGTGTGAAAGGCTATTTAGTGAAAAAAAGCGAAGTAGAAAAATTCCGTCAAGGGCAAGCCGTATTGCAAGATACCACGTGGTTCGGCTCAGGCACGGACGATTGCGCCCAAGTGTTTGACCGTCAACTGCGTGATGAAAATGACCGCACCGCTTGATCGCCTTTCCTTGCCCGTTCACCGCATTATTCCTTTTTCTAATGTGGAAGGAACGGGCAATCGCACCAGCATTTTCTTGCAAGGTTGCCAGCTTAACTGCCTTTATTGCCACAACCCAGAAACCATCGCTCGCCATAGCACGCAAGCGACCCTAATGTCGCTTACCACGCTATTAAAAGAAGTGAAAAACGCAATGCCCTTTATTCGTGGGGTAACCGTGTCAGGGGGCGAGCCAACCTTGCATTACCAAAACCTCATTCCCTTTTTTCACGCCGTGCATTCGCTGGGGCTTAGCTGTTATTTAGACAGCAATGGCTTTTTTAATGCCGACCAAATAAAACCGCTCATTGACTGCACGGATAAATTTTTGTGGGATTTGAAAGGCGCAGGTGATGGCTTATCCGCCCTTTGTTTTGATCGCCGCAATCGGCAAGGCAGGCTAACGGCACCGCTGGAATTTTCCACAAAATTTTATCAAAACCGCAATTTAGCAAACCTCGAAATGCTGTTAGCCTTGCACAAAATCGAAGAAATTCGCCTTGTGGTGTTAAACGGCTTTTTTGACGCCAAAGCATTGCTATCCTATGTCAGCCGCCTACCCAACGCCACTGCCGTAACCCTAAAACTCATCGCAATGCACGCCAAAGGCACACGCTCGCCCCAAAGCTTAACGCCCCTTGTGCCAACAACAGCCGAAATGCAAGCTCTCACCCAACACGCACGCCATAGCGGCTTTCAAAA
Organism: Actinobacillus sp.; assembly: GCA_020026075.1. Lineage (GTDB taxonomy): Bacteria > Pseudomonadota > Gammaproteobacteria > Enterobacterales > Pasteurellaceae > Actinobacillus_C. The sequence goes on from JAHHQZ010000035.1 coordinate 14,990, forward strand.
AATTATCGTGATCGACTAAAATTTTCCTAAAAATTCCGACCTGAATTTTGGCATGTTTGAGGAATTCGGCTAGGCTGGAATTTTCACAGAAAAAATGAATATTAGACAAAACAGTACCTAACATTTTATTTTTATACATTTTTTTGCTAGAATATGCGACTTTGATGCTCCTATCACAACATTTTCCATTTCATCTTTGGGCGGACTTCCGCCTGTTTTTTGTTTAATTTAATCGGAGGATACTTTGTCTGCTTTGTTCAAATTTATTGACAAGCGTTCTACCTTTAACCCGTTTGTAATTACGATTACATTATTATTGTTGGTTAGTTTAGTGGCGATTACGTTGCTTGCACCAACACAGGTAGAATCGCTTTTGAACCACACTAAGCAAATGATTTTTGCGGATTTTAGTTGGTTTTACATTCTCGCTTTTTCTATTTTTATTGCTTTTTTGCTGATTTTATCTGTCAGTAGCGTGGGTAATATTAAATTAGGGACGAATGAAGAAGATCCAGAATTTAGTTTCCTTTCGTGGATGGCAATGTTGTTCGCAGCGGGTATGGGGGTTGGTTTGATGTTCTACGGTGTAGCGGAACCGCTATCACATTTTGCATCCTCCATCACTACAGGTTCTACGGAAAATAAAGAGCAAGAGGCCTTACTTTACACCATTTTCCACTGGGGTATTCATGCATGGGGCGTGTATGCAGTAATCGGCTTAGCCCTTGCCTACTTTGGTTTCCGCTATAAATTGCCACTTGCGTTGCGTTCTTGCTTTTATCCCTTATTAAAAGACCGCATCAATGGTCGCTTGGGCGATATTATCGACATCGTGGCCTTAGTGGCGACATTATTCGGTATCATCACAACACTCGGCTATGGTGCCTCACAGCTTGCGGCAGGCTTACAGTCCGTTGGTATTTTTGAAAGCGTATCCTTTATCGAAAAAGTGGGGATTATCGTGGTCGTAATGATTATTGCGATTTTATCCGCCTGCTCTGGTATCGGCAAAGGCGTAAAAATTCTAAGTGAAATCAACTTAGGTTTAGCGTTTTTCCTATTGATGTTCGTACTGGTTACAGGACCTACACTCTACTTGCTATCTTCATTTAGCGACAATCTCGGTACGTATTTTAGTAACGTAGTGAATTTAAGTTTCAAAACCTTTGTGTATGAGTCAGAAAACACAAGCTGGTTCACAGGCTGGACAGTACTTTACTGGGCGTGGTGGTGTTCTTGGGCGCCATTTGTAGGGCTTTTCATCGCACGTATTTCTCGTGGGCGTACCATTCGTGAATTTATCTTCGGCGTGTTAGCAGTACCAAGTTTATTCTGTGTACTATGGTTCACTGTTTTCGGTAACGGTGCCATTTACATTGATTTATACAGCGCACAAGGGGCTTTACAACAACTGGCTAGCACCCCAGAACAACTGCTGTTCCAATTCTTCAACTATTTACCATTGCCATTATTAACTGGCAGCATTGCTTTGGTGGTGATTTGCTTGTTCTTCATTACCTCCGCTGACTCTGGTATTTACGTGCTAAACAACATCGCCGCACGTGATAAAAGCCTAAGCGCGCCACGCTGGCAAGCGTTAATGTGGGGGGTGTTGATCACCATTATCGCTGTAACCCTACTCGGTGTTGGTGGGTTAAGTGCTTTGCAAACAATGACGTTGATTGTGGCGTTACCATTTGCAATTTTAATGTTGATTATGTGTGTGAGCCTATGGAAAGGGATCACCGCTGACCAAAAATACTTTGAAACCAAAATCACGCCAACGGCAGCATTTTGGACAGGAGACAACTGGCGTGATCGCTTAGATCAAATGCTCAACCAAACGCAGGAAAAAGACATTCTACGTTTCTTAAAATACACCGCCTTACCGGCAATGCGTGAACTACGTAAAGAGTTGGTAGACGTGCATAATTTAGACGTGGAAGTTACCCAGCACATCAACTACGAAGACGACAAAGATAACTATGTGCAAATTAGTATTGCCAAAGAATCAATGCGTGATTTCGTGTACGGTATCAAATCGGTTAGCCACGAAGTTTCTGAACATCTCATCAACGATGAACAGTTGCCACACATTCAGCACACGGAAACCTTCTTGCCGATGACTTATTTCTTTGACGGCCGTAACGGCTACGATGTGCAATATATGACCCGTAAAGAAATCATTGCGGATATTCTCAAACAATACGATCGCTACCTCGTTCTAATGAATGATGTGGGTCAAGAGCTAATGTCCCACGAACAAACCGAATTGGCGGAATAAGCCCTTTCTTTCTAAAACGCAAGGCCGGAATATTTTGCAAAATTTTGACAAATATTCCGGCCTTAGTTATTTGCTAAAAATTAGCTTATTTTAAACCCGCAGATTCACGAAGTTCTTGGGCAAGATCAGTGCGTTCCCACGGGAATTGTTCACGACCGAAGTGACCATAAGCGGCTGTTTGTTGGTACATTGGCTGAATGAGATCCAACATTTTGATTAAGCCGTATGGGCGTAAGTCAAAATGACGGCGCACTAAGTCAACGAGCAAGCTTTCGTCAACTTTCGCAGTTCCAAAGGTTTCCACCATAATGGAAGTTGGCTCGGCGATACCAATGGCGTAAGAAAGCTGAATTTCACAGCGATCCGCAAGCCCAGCCGCCACGATATTTTTCGCCACATAGCGAGCAGCATAAGCAGCACTGCGGTCTACTTTTGATGGATCTTTACCAGAGAATGCACCGCCACCGTGACGAGCCGCACCGCCGTAGGTATCTACAATGATTTTACGACCTGTTAAACCGCAGTCGCCCATTGGACCACCGATTACAAAACGCCCTGTTGGGTTGATGAAGAATTTGGTGTCTTTGGAAATCCATTCGCTCGGCAATACTGGCTTGATGATTTCGTCCATTACCGCCTCTTTTAAAATCTCTTGCGATACGTCTGCGGCGTGCTGTGTGGAAAGCACCACGGCATCAATGCCTACTGCTTTGCCGTTTTCGTATTTCAAGGTTACTTGGCTTTTCGCATCAGGACGCAACCAAGACAATGTGCCATTTTTACGCACTTGTGCTTGACGCTCCATTAAACGGTGTGCGTAGGTGATTGCCGCTGGCATAAATACGTCTGTTTCGTTGGTTGCGTAACCGAACATAATCCCCTGATCGCCTGCGCCTTGTTCAAGTGGCGTTTCACGGTCAACCCCTTGATTGATGTCGGAAGATTGTTTACCGATAGCGTTTAACACGGCGCAAGAATGGCCATCAAAGCCCATTTCAGAGTTGTTGTAACCAATATCGCAAATCACTTTACGGGTTAAGTTTTCAATATCCACCCAAGCAGATGTAGTAATTTCACCGCCCACAACGGCCATACCTGTTTTTACATAGGTTTCGCACGCAACACGTGCTTTTGGATCTTGTGCTAAAATCGCATCTAACACCGCATCAGAAATTTGATCGGCAATTTTATCAGGATGTCCTTCGGACACAGATTCGGAGGTAAATAAATAATGTGACATATCCTTTCCTTTTTCCTATTCGTGATGATTAAAAGAAATAAACCCGCCTAGTGGCGGATTTAGAAGTTTAAACGTATAGACGGCTATAATACGCTTTTATAAAAAAACTACAACCTTTATTTACGTAATTTCAATAAAAAACGCCAAGCTAAGCTGATCTGCACCCCAAAAGTTGGACTAACCAGTCAACTAATTAAGGTGCAGATTT
>JAHHQZ010000036.1 GCA_020026075.1 Actinobacillus sp.
CCTTATAAAGGAAGGCCGGAATTTTTGGAAAAATTTTGGTGAAAATTCCGGCCTAGCCTAATCTGTCAATATCATTGCGAGCGGTTCATCCCACTTTTCAAGCGGTAAATTTTCTATTTGTTGCCAACGATACGCAAGGCCTACGGGAAAAATTGAGCGTTCCTGCCAGTTTGCTAAAAGGCGATCGTAATAGCCGCCGCCCATACCGAGCCGTCCGTTATGTTCATCAAAGGCTACCAGCGGAGTAAAAATAATATCGAATGCCTCAGCTGCCAAGTCTATCGCTTGCGCCATTGGCTCTAAAATACCGTAGCAATTTGCTTGCATTGGCGTGGTTTTGGTAAAAGGGGCGAACTGCATTTGTTTCGTGGCAGGTAAAATGACGGGCAAATACACCGCAATGCCAGCCATCCAGCAATAATGAATAATGGGTAATGTGGGCATTTCACCAGCGTGAGCATAGTAGATTGCGATGGTTTTCGCATTGCGTTTGGTTAAAAGCTGGATTGCTTTGGGAAGTAGTTGTTGACTTGCCTTTTGTTGCTCAATGAAAGAAAGTGATTGGCGACGTTGCTTTATTTGTTGCCGAAGATGTTGACGCTGGAATTTTTGAGAAAAATTTGGAGAAGTTGATAAAGTCATTTTGAGAATCCCAAGGTGCCGTTGTGGAGTTAGTCCTTGAACCCGAAGGTTCAAGGGAGTCGGAAGAGATATTTTTAGGTTTCTTACTCAAGGTAAGCCTACACACCAATACCTTAAAGCCCAACTCAAAAGATTTTAAATATCGGCTCAGGGACATCATCCACTGACGTACACCTCAGGAATTGTCGGCAAGTCTAACGTAATTCGTTCGTGAAAAAAAGCCTATTTCATAAATTCTCTATCGTACGCTGGCTTTTACAGCGCCCCTGCTTTTTGCACGATAACATTTTCTAATGAATCATCTAATTGCTGAATACGTTGTGCAATCACACTTTCAATGGTTTGCGTTTTTTGCTGTTCTTGCATTAGCTCGTAACTCAAATTAAGGGCAACAATGCTCAGTAATTTTTCCATACTCAAAATACCACTGCGACCTTTCATTTTGCTCACTCGTTCTTCTAATATTTGTGCAGCGTCACGTAACATTTCTTCTTGACCTTTCGGACAACCCAAACTGAGTGAATGCCCAAGAATCATTAATTTAATTGGAGTTGTTTGCACAGATAAATTATCAGACACAGCCATTGAATATTCCTCATTTTGCGATCACAAAAACGCCTTGATAGCCTAAAAAAATTCTTGCCATTATGCCACAGTATTTTGCGATAACGAAAGGGGAAAAATCCTGTGGGAACGCTATTAATTACGCATAATAATGATAAACTACGCCCATTTGAAAGGAGATCCTATGTCTACGGCCATTTCTTATAGCAAATTAAATGACGAATTACGTCAACACGAGATAGCCCTTACCAGTGCCGAGCTACACGGCTTTTTAACAGGGCTAATTTGTGGCGATGCCACATTACAACATTGGCAACCGCTACTGTACCAATTCACCAATGACGATCACGCCTACCCAAATGCGCTTTTAAAGCAAGTAGAACGCTTATATTCACAAATCAAACAACAACTCGCCGATATGGAAGATTTCAGCTTTGAGCTATTTTTACCCGAAGGCGATGATATTTTTGCACGAGCGGATGCCTTATCTGAATGGGTGAACCACTTTTTATTAGGTCTAGGCTTAACCCAAAAACACTTAGACAAAGAAATAGGCGACATCGGCGAGGCCTTAGATGATTTACAAGATATTGCAAAATTAAGTTACGAGCCAGATGATAATCCACAAGAACTGACCGCCGCTTTAGAAGAAATTAGCGAATATGTGCGGACGATTGTAATGCTGTTTTACTCGCACTTTAATCTCAGCACGCAAGTGCCAGTGAACCATTCAATCAACTAACGTCCACGAAACAAGGTCGGAATATTTTCAAAATTTTTGTGAAAATTCCAGCCTAAGTAAATGAGGAGAAATTATGGATTTAGCTTACTTAGCCGCTTTACCAATGGAAGAATTTGCAACTCGTCGTCAACGTTTAGGCGAACAATTAGCCGACAACAGTGTGGCTGTCATTTTCAGCGCCCAAGAACAAACTCGCAACAACGACTGCACTTATCCATTCCGCCAAGATAGCAACTTTTGGTACTTAACAGGGTTTAACGAGCCAGAGGCCGTTTTGCTTTTAATCAAACGTGATAGCCTTTGCAAAAGCGTCCTTTTCCTGCGCACCAAAGATCCGCTAATGGAAACGTGGAACGGTCGCCGTTTAGGCATTGACGCAGCACCAAGCACGTTAAACGTAGATGCGGCCTTCGACATCGAAGATTTCCAAGCGAAATTTATGGAACTCACCGCTGGCATTCCGACCTTATACCGCCGCAAAAACGCCCCTGTTGGTGCGAAAAAACGCACGGTTTTTTGTGAAAAAGCACCGCAATTCACGCAAATTCTAGAATTAGCGCCACTCATTGACGAAATGCGTTTGTTCAAATCGCCAGCAGAAATTGCGTTAATGCAACAAGCTGGACAAATCAGCGCACTTGGGCATATTCACGCAATGGAATGTACTCGTCCGAACCGTATGGAATACGAAATTGAACAGGCGTTGCGTAACGAATTTACTCGTCACGGCGCACGCTACGAGGCCTACAGCAGTATCGTAGCAGGCGGCGATAACGCTTGTATTTTGCACTACACCGAAAATGACGCACCGCTTAAAGACGGCGAACTGCTAATGATTGACGCAGGCTGCGAATTTGCAATGTACGCTGGCGACATTAGCCGTACTTTCCCAATTAACGGCAAATTTACCGAGCCGCAAAAAGCCATTTACGAACTCGTTCTAAAAGTACAAAAATACGCCATTGAACACCTCGTGCCAGGCAATACCATTCAACAAGTCAACGATAACGTGGTACGAATGATGATCGAAGGCTTAGTGGAACTTGGCATTTTACACGGCGATATTGACGAACTCATCGCACAAGATGCACACCGTGCATTCTATATGCACGGCTTAGGCCACTGGCTCGGCTTAGATGTTCACGACGCAGGCAGTTACAGCAAAGGTAGCAACAATGGCGATCGCAACAGCAAAAAACGTGATCGTTCGCTGGAACCGAATATGGTGCTAACCGTAGAACCTGGCATTTACATTTCCAAAGATTCCAACGCGCCAGAACAATATCGTGGTATCGGCGTGCGCATTGAAGACAACATTTTGATCACGCCAACTGGCAACAAAGTGCTAACCAGTGCCGTGCCAAAAGAAGTGGCAGAAATCGAAGCCTTAATGCAAGCAGCACAAGGGAAATACTAATGAACCACGCCAATGCCCATTCAACCTATGACGCAATCATTGTCGGCGGTGCAATGGCTGGCGTTTGTATGGCGTTGGCACTTTCTAGCCGCAGCCACGGTCGCCTACGCCTTGCCATTGTAGAACGCTACGAGCCGAAACATCACCAGTTCGGCGGCTTTGACGACCGCAGTATTGCCCTTTCCTACGGCAGTTGTGCAATTTTTTCGCAAATATTCCAGCCTAGAGGAACAAGCCTTTGGCAGAAACTCGTCCCCCTTGCCCAGCCCATTGATCGCATTCAAGTGTCTGATCAAGGACATTTTGGGCGTGTGCAATTCAATGCAGAAACCTTTGCCCTGCCCCATTTGGGTGCCGTCATTCCGCTGGAAACCACAGGGCAAGTGTTGCTGGACGCATTGCAAGAATGGCAGAACGTGGATTATCTCGCTCCAATGACGATTCAAAATATTCACTACCACGCCGATTGCGTGCAAGTGCAATTAGCGGATCGCACCTTGCAGGCGAAGTTGATCATCGGCGCAGACGGCACTTTCTCGCAAGTGGCGAAAAATGCAGGCATTCAAGCCGAAATGTGCAAGGATTTCCAGCAATCAGCACTCATTGCGAACGTTAAAATGCAAGCTGCGCACCACAACTGCGCCTTTGAACGCTTTACTTCGCAAGGACCGTTAGCGTTGTTGCCTTTAAAAATGCCGAACCAAGAAGAACGCTGGTTAAGCTTGGTGTGGTGCCGCAAGGACGCTGAACATTTGCAAAATTTATATCATCAGTCGCCACAGGATTTTTGCCAACAGTTGCAACAAGCGTTCGGCTGGCAACTGGGAAAAATTGAACAATGCACCACGCCTGCGGTATATCCGTTAAAACTTTACCAAGCACCGCAAGCCATTCAGCACCGCACTGCCCTTATTGCCAACGCCAACCAAAGCTTGCACCCTGTGGCAGGGCAAGGCTTTAATTTAGGCTTGCGTGATATTTTCTACTTAACGGAAACCCTTGCACAAAGCCACGCACAAAGGGCGGATATCGGGCTTTATCGCCAGCTTTTACCTTACGAAAAACAAAGCCGTGCGGATCAACAAAAAATCGTGGATTTAACCAAAGGGCTGGTGAACATTTTTTCTAACAATATTCCAGCGTACCAATTATTGCGTAACATCGGCTTAACCGCCTTAGCACAAAGTGCCACGCTACAACATTGGTTCGCTGAACCGTTGCTCGGACAAGTGCCAGCGGCGCAACTGTACACGCCACGCTAAATATAAGGGGCTTTTATGAAAGAATTTGATGTAACCGTCATCGGTGGCGGAATGGTAGGTTTAAGTCTCATCGCCAGCCTTGCCGACTCGCCATTACGCATTGCATTGCTCGAACCCACGCCACCACACATTCCAGCGAGCGAAACCACGTTCCGTGTCAGCGCCTTAAACTTCGCCAGCCAGCAATGGCTCAACGACTTAGGCGTATGGCAAACCTTAGCGAACGGTCGCACAGGCGTTTACCACAAAATGAGCGTGTGGGAAAAAGACAGTTTCGGCAAAATTGAATTTGACACCGTCGCCCTAAACACACCGCAACTTGGGCATATTGTGGAAAATCATTTAATCCAACACGCCTTGTGGGAAAAAGTAATGACAATGCCGAACGTTACCCTATTCACCGAGCGTGCCACAGGCTTTGAAGTGAGCGAACACAACGCCATTCTGCCCTTAGCAGACGGCGAGATTTTGCTTAGCAAATTAGTGGTCGGCGCAGACGGTGCCAACTCGTGGCTACGCAGCCGAGCCAACATTCCGCTCATCAGCCGAGATTACGGTCATCACGCCCTCGTGTGTAACGTGGAAACCGAAGAACCGCACGCTTACACTGCACACCAAGTATTCGCCCCTGACAGCATTTTGGCGTTCTTGCCAATGCAAAATCCGCACCACTGCTCCATCGTGTGGTCGTTGCCGCCTGAAAAGGCCAAAGCCCTGTGCGACACGGACGAAACGACTTTCAACCGCCAACTTTGCACGGCATTTGACAATCGTTTAGGGCTTTGCAACGTGCAAACCCAGCGTGCTATTTTCCCATTAACCGCCCGCTACGCACGAGATTTTGCCCAGCCGAGATGTGTACTCATCGGCGATGCCGCCCACACCATTCACCCACTGGCAGGACTTGGCGTGAATTTAGGCTTTCAGGACGCAAAAGACCTAGGTCGGAATATTTTGCAAAATTTTAACGCACAACTGGACATCGGCAATTACCGCCATTTGCGCCAGTTTGAGCGACAACGTAAGCTCGAGGCAGTAAAAATGCTCACCGCAATGCAGGGTTTGCGAGATTTATTTCACGGCGAACAGCCCGTGAAAAAACTGATTCGAGACATTGGACTAAGTGCCACAAACCGCTTAGCCCCCCTTAAAACTGCCCTAATGCGTCAAGCAATGGGCTTATAAATTTCATTCAACAAAAGGACTTTTTATGATTATTGTAACTGGTGGCGCTGGCTTTATTGGCAGCAACATTGTGAAAGCACTCAACGACTTAGGTCGTCGTGATATTTTAGTGGTAGACGATTTAACCGATGGCACTAAATTTTTAAATCTCGTGGATCTCGACATCGCTGACTATATGGACAAAGACGATTTCATCGCCTCCATCATCGCAGGCGATGAATTTGGCGATATTGACGTGATTTTCCACGAAGGGGCGTGTTCCGCCACGACCGAATGGAACGGCAAATTCGTAATGCACAACAACTACGAATATTCCAAAGATTTACTCCACTACTGCTTAGATCGTGAAATTCCGTTCTACTACGCCTCATCTGCTGCCACTTACGGCGACAAATTAGGCTTTGTGGAAGCTCGTGAACACGAAGGCCCACTCAATGTTTACGGCTATTCTAAATTCTTATTTGACGAATACGTACGCCGTATCCTGCCAGAGGCCACCTCCCCTGTGTGCGGTTTCAAATATTTCAACGTTTACGGCCCACGTGAACAGCACAAAGGTAGTATGGCAAGCGTGGCGTTCCACCTAAACAACCAATTACTCAAAGGCGAAAACGCCAAATTATTTGCCGGCAGCGAACACTTCTTGCGTGATTTCATCTACGTGGGCGACGTGGCGAAAGTCAACGTATGGGCGTGGCAAAATGGGCTTTCAGGCATTTATAATCTCGGCACGGGCCGTGCGCAAAGTTTCAAAGACGTTGCTGATGCTGTGCTGGCGTTCCACAAAAAAGGTGAAATTGAAACCATTCCATTCCCAGAACACCTAAAAAGTCGCTACCAAGAATACACCCAAGCCAATATGGATAAACTTCGTGCAGCAGGCTACAACCAGCCATTCAAAGACGTTGCCACTGGCGTTGCGAAATATATGGCGTGGCTAAACCGTTAATCCCCCGCCGCACCACTCGCCCGAAACGCAGGCTAACCCTTGCCCAAACGCAAGTGGTGCTATTAAACAAACCTTTTAACGTGCTGTGTCAATTTAGCCCAGACGGCAGCCACCGCACGTTAAAAGATCTCATTCAACTGCCACAAGTTTACCCTGCTGGGCGACTAGATTTAGACAGCGAAGGCTTGCTCATTCTCACCAACAACGGCGAACTACAGCACCGCCTAGCCAACCCTAAATTCAAGTTTCCCAAACGCTACCTCGTGCAAGTGGAAGGCGTACCCAGCGATGCCGATCTCAACCCTTTGCGTCAAGGCGTAACTCTAAAAGACGGCAAAACTTTGCCCATTTCAGCGGAGATCATCGCCGATCCCAATCTTTGGCAGCGAGATCCCCCCATCCGCCAACGCCAAAACATTCCCACCACTTGGCTCGCCTTAACCCTAAAAGAAGGCCGCAACCGCCAAGTGCGCCGAATGACCGCCCACATCGGCTACCCCACTCTACGCCTTGTCCGTGAAAAAATCGGCACGCTATCTATCAAAAACCTAGCACCAGGTGAATGGCGCTTACTCACCGACAGCGAAAAACAACGATTGTTTGAAACGTTGAAATTGAAATAAGCTAGGCCGGAATTTTCACCAAAATTTTGATGAAAATTCCAGCCTACCCATTTTCCTAAACTTTCAGTAAAATACCTGTTCAAATAACCAGTAGCACTGGTTTTCTTTTTTTATAAATGGAGTTTTTATGACGGAATTTTATATTTTGGCGGCGATAACGATGTTGCTTGCTGCTGGTTGTGTGGCGCTGTTTATGCGTCAGGGGAAAATTCAGGAAAATTTAGCATCGTTGCAACAGGCAAAAGATGCGTTACAGGGGGAAAATCAAGCCCTTGAAGGGCTGCGTATTCAGTATGAAAGTTACTGGCAGCACGCACAATCGCAGTTGCAAAATGCACAGCAAACGCAAACTGAACTGAAACAAAACTTACAAACGGAGCAGTCCACAAATACGGCACTGCGTGAAGAAATCGCCGAGCTTAAAGGGGTTTTAGGTGCCGTACAAAGCCAAGTCGGTAGCCTAAACGGCGAACTTAGCACACGCCAGCAAGCCTTAAACGAATTGCAACAAGCTCACACCGCCGCTTTACAAAAAAACACGGAACTGCAAACCGCTTTACAGGAAAAAACCGAACGTTTTGCTGCGCAAGAACAGCATTTCCAAGAAAGTAAACAGCAATTAAAACTGGAATTTCAAAACCTTGCGAACCAAATTTTTGAAGATAAATCCAAGCAATTTAAAGAAACCAATCAGGGCGCAGTACAAAGTTTATTGCAACCGTTCCGTGAACAGCTGGATCAATTCCAAGCCCGTGTAAACCATTTGCACGGCGAAAGCAGTAAAGAGAACGCCACGTTACAACAGGAAATTAAACATATGCTAGCAATGGGCGTGAAAATGAACGAAGAGGCGAGCCAGCTCAGTGACGCTTTGCGTGGCAATAAAAAAGTGTTGGGCAACTGGGGCGAAATGCAATTAGAGCAAGCCTTGCAAAGCGTGGGACTTGAACCAAACACCCATTACCATGCGCAACAACATTTTAAAGATGAAAAAAACGCCAGCAACTACCCTGATTTCATCATCAATGTGCCAGAGGGCAAGCAAATCATCATCGACAGCAAAATGTCGCTCAATGCCTATCAAAATGCGGTCAATGCCGAAGATGAAACCACCGCAAAAGTGGCGCTGGCGAGCCATTGCCAAGCCTTGCGCAACCACATTAAAAGTTTAAGCGAAAAAAATTACAGTGCCTTAGCAGGGCTGGATACGCCGAATTTTGTGCTGATGTTCATTCCCCTTGAACCTGCCTTTATGGAGGCGTTGCGCTATGACTCAACCCTGTTTGATTACGGCTATCAACGCAACGTAATTATGGTTTCCCACACCACGCTAATGCCTGTCATTCAAACGGTTGCCAACCTGTGGCGCCTCGTTCGTACCAACGAAGAGGCAAAAGACATTAGCAAAAAAGCGGGCGATATTTTCAATCAATTCTGCACAATGTCCGAACGCCTTGCCAAACTCGGCACGCAAATGACGACCGCCTCAAAAACCTACAACGATGTGGTTACCGCCTTTTGCGGTCAGCAAGGAGTTTATCAAAAAGTCCGTGCCTTGCAGGATTTCTCCAACAGCGCCAACAAACAGCTCCCTGACCTAAAAGCCATCAGCACACAGCCAGAATTTGAACGTCTACCGCAAACTGAACTAAGCAATCTCGACAAGCCAGATAGCTATCGCACCATTAAAATCTAATGTGCTAGGTCAAGGCCGGAATATTTTGCAAAATTTTGTGAAATATTCCGACCTGAGTTTTCTTTATAGGTCTAGCACGAGATCGGTTTCTACGGTGCAGCAGCAAGGGAGGATGTCGTCAGCGCGCAGGAATGCGAGCGGTTGGCTTTGGTAGCGGACACTGCCGTGAAGTAGGCGCACTCGGCAAGTGCCGCAGTAGCCTGCTCGGCATTGGTAAGGAATGAAAACCTTATGCTGTGCCAGTGCGTCTAACAGCGAGCCACTAGCACAATCAAAGCGCCACGTTTGGGCGCTTTTTTCTAAGGTGATTTGCACGGTTTTGGGCGTGGGGTTTGACAAAATTTTTACCAAAATTCCAGCGTAGGTTATAAGTCAAAATCGTCAAAATCGCTGGTGTCGACTTTGGCATCGATTTGTCCCACGAGATAGGAACTCACTTCCACTTCTTGCGGTGCTACTTGCACGTTGTCTGACACAAGCCACGCATTGATCCAAGGAATAGGGTTAGAACGTGTGTCAAACGGCATTGGTAAGCCCACTGCCTGCATACGAATGTTGGTGATGTATTCGATGTATTGTTTCAAAATTTCTTTGTTTAAACCGATCATTGAACCATCTTTAAACAAATAATCTGCCCATTCTCTTTCCTGCTCTGCCGCTGCTACAAAAAGATCATAGGCCTCTTGACGGCATTCAAGGGCAATTTGTGCCATTTCTGGGTCGTCCTGCCCTGCGGCCATAATGTTTAAAATATGCTGAGTTCCCGTTAAGTGCAAAGCCTCATCACGGGCGATAAATTTGATAATTTTTGCGTTGCCTTCCATTAGGCTGCGTTCGCCAAAGGCGAATGAACAGGCAAAAGACACATAAAAACGAATAGCCTCTAAGGCGTTGACGCTCATTAAACACAAATACAAACGGCGTTTCAGGCTGCGAATGTTTACGGTAATGCTTTCGCCGTCTACGTCATAGGTGCCTTCGCCAAACAGCTGGTAAAGCTGGCTGTCACGGATCAATTCATCGTAGTAATGGGAAATATCTTTGGCACGCTTGATGATTTCTTCATTGGTTACAATATCATCAAACACCACAGAAGGATCATTGATAATATTACGAATAATGTGCGTGTAAGAACGAGAGTGAATGGTTTCAGAGAATGTCCAAGTTTCAATCCACGTTTCCAATTCAGGAATCGACACTAAGGGCAACAGTGCCACATTTGGGCTACGCCCTTGAATGGAATCCAGCAAAGTTTGGTACTTTAAGTTGCTGATAAAAATGTGTTTTTCGTGGTCAGGCAACGCTTGATAGTCAATGCGATCCTGCGATACATCGATTTCTTCTGGTCGCCAGAAAAAAGAAAGTTGTTTTTCGATGAGTTTTTCAAAGGTTTCGTATTTTTGCTGGTCGTAACGTGCCACATTGACATTTTGACCGAAAAACATCGGCTCTTTGAGCTGATCATTTTTGTGTTGGGAGAAAGTGGTGTAAGCCATAGGTATCCTTCATTCTAAATAAAATTCTGCAAAAAATTCCGGCCTGCCATTACAGGCTAAACGGTTGGGTGTATGGAATTTTCCCCTGTTCAAGTAGGCGATCCACACCCGTTTTGTGGGTGTTGTTAAAGCCGCCAAGTTCCACACGAATGCCGATATTGTGATCATATAACACTTCATTTGGTTGCTGGTCAGCACGCTGTTCAACGTAGCGGTTTACGCCGAGTGATACCGTCCAACAGCAATTGCTGTATTGCAAGCCGAAGAATTGATCCACTGGTTTTTTCAAGGCAAAATCGTGGTAATACTTGCCCACCAGCGCCCAATGGTTGCCCACCGTCCAAGCGGCGGTTAGCCCAAGTTGTTTAATGTCTTTGTTGTAGCCTGGTAATTCATTGCGGTTAATATAACGGTAAGCGAGCTGAACGAGATGATCAGGCTCTGGGCGATACTGCACGGCAACATTAGCACTGGATGCCCGTTTGTATTCGGCATCAAAATGATAATCCATTGCCAAATTCCATTCATTATTGATGGCGTAATTGGCAAAAGCTTTCCAGTCGGTTGAGCCTTTGGTCGCTTTAACTTCATTGGCTACCGCTCTAGCGTCCGCTAGGTAGTATGTTTGTTCTAAGCCTGCATTAAAACGCTCCACGCCTGTGTTGTCGTAAAAGCGAGAAGTTAGCCCAGCTCGCAGTTGGTTTGCAGAAAGAATGCGGTCAATACCGTTGTAATCAGAGGATGAATCGTAGCCGAACTTGCCGCCGATGTCGCTTTGATCACGATACGGACGGTACAAATAGCCCACGGACGGCTCGATGGTTTGCGTAATGCCATTGGCGTAATCTTTCGCTAATAAGGTGCTAACATCCACTTTAAATTGTGGCATTACACGGTTGACTGTGCTTTTCACAGGTAGTGCGTTGTCGCCTTTGCCTGCTTTTTGCCAATAGCGTGTTAGCAATAAACTATTCTCAAATTTCACGCTACCGTAGCGGTTACTTAACGGTACGGTAAACGTAGGTTGACCGAAAGCACGCCACACGCTTGGTAGGTTTTTATCATCATTTTTGAAATGCACCACTTGCGAATACCAGTGAAAATCCAACCAAGGGGTGAGGCTATCCATATAGTAGTTGTAGTCTAGGCGTGGCAAAGTTTTATACGGTGTATTGTGAGCCGTATCAAAAATTTGGAACTGCAACGCCGACAAACTAATGTTGTAATTTGGCTGGTTATACTGCAAAGACACTTCCTGATTAGCGTAGCCGTCTGTGCTTTGTCCGTATTGAGATTGGAAGTCGTCAAAATAGGTTGGATCGCTAACTTTGGTGTAGTCAATTCTCAAACGCCAATCGTACACAGGGTTGGCTTCGTGTTTTAAATACAACAAATGACGAGAATTGTCTTTGTATGCGAATTTTTCATCACGATCACGTTTCATATATTCGCCAGCTAACGTGGTATTACCCAGTGGCGAGAGTAGACGATATTCCCCCACACCTTGCCAGCCACGCTGCGACATATATTTCGCCCAAATGGTAGCGTCCATATTCGGTGCAATGTTCCAATAAAACGGCTGGCTATACCAGTAACCATCACGTCCGCCGTGACCATAAGTCGGCATTAACAGCCCGCTACGGCGACGATCGCCCAAAGGGAATTGCAAATAGGGTGTATAAAAAACTGGCACGCCTGCAATGCGAAAACGTGCGTTCCACATTTCAGCGTATTCTTCTTTCACATACTGACGCATTTCCGTTGCGACAATACTCCAAGCGGCCTCGTTGGGTAAACAAGTACTGAATGTGGCATCACGCAACAGACGATAGTCAGGACGCACTTCAATTTGCTCCGCCGTGCCATTGCCTTGTCGCCCAACGAGCTGATACCAAGCGTCACTAATATCTGCCGACTGCTCCCCAAGACCAATAGTGGCACGCTTGCCCAACATTTGAATGAGATTATCCTGATAATCAAAACCGCCAGTCACTTGCACTTCACGCTGAATATCCGCTTTGCCGCCCACTTGATAGAAATTCGCCTCTTTTGCACTCAAGTAACGGTTACCTTGACGTACCTGCACATTGCCACGATAAGTGGCTTTGGTTTTGCCAGACACCGATGCTTCATCAGCCTCCACATACACAGGCAAACGGTTTGGGTCGCCCGTTACGGGCGTTCCTTTAAAATGGGGGACTTGGGCAAGGCATTGCTCACGTAAATCGGCATTCGCCATTGGTGCGTAACAAGCGACCAATACTACGCACGCAAGCACGGACAGTTGAGGTTTCGACATACAGGTCATTCTAAATTCAGTCTAAATGCAGTGAAAAATAGGCAAAATTATAATGAAAATTTGCAAAAAAATCATAAAAAATTCCGGCGTAGATTTTTCTCGTTGAATAAAAGAAAGGCTGGAATATTTTGCGAAATTTGGTAAAAAGGGAGTTTATTTTTTCAGTCTGCATTCAACAAGAAGGAAATCGTTATGGTTGCAATTCGTGGAACGCATTTTTCTAACCCACAGGATTTTGATGCTGCCCAATGGGGCGCTAGCTTGCATTTGCCTGAAACAGTAACTAAACAGCTTATGCAAGCTTGGGCTTTTTGTGAAAATCATTCAGACAAAACCTCGAAAGCGAGCTATTACCGCTTTGCTGGGGTGGAAATGGTGGACATTCTGCACGGTTTAAATATGGATGCGGAAAGCCTGCTTACTGCAATGCTCTACCCTACGTTCGCTAGCGGTAAAGTGAGCGTAGACGACATTACTGCCGCTTTTGGTAAAACCATTTTGAAACTCTTGCAAGAGGTGGCAGAAATGGACAATATCCGCCAGCTCAATATTACCTCTGGGACGGCTAGCAGTACGCAAGTGGATAATGTGCGCCGTATGCTACTGGCGATGGTGGACGATTTCCGCTGTGTGATTATCAAGCTCGCCGAGCGTATTATTTTTCTTCGTGATGACCAACAAAGCGAGGAAAACCGTGTGCTGGCAGCCAAAGAATGTAGCAAAATCTACGCACCGCTCGCCAATCGCTTAGGGATTGGGCAACTTAAATGGGAGCTGGAAGATTACTGTTTCCGCACTCTGCACCCAGAAACCTACCGCCAAATCGCCAAACTGCTGAAAGAACGCCGTGTAGATCGTGAAAATTACATCGCTGATTTCGTACAAACCCTACGCCACGCCTTAAAAGACCATTTGCAGGAAGTGGACGTTTACGGTCGCCCAAAACACATTTATTCCATTTGGAAAAAAATGCAGAAAAAGCACATCGAATTTAGCGAACTTTACGATGTGCGTGCTGTGCGTGTGATCGTGCAGAAATTGCAAGATTGCTACGCCGCACTCGGCGTGGTGCATACTCATTTCAACCATTTACCCAAAGAATTTGACGACTACGTAGCGAACCCTAAGCCGAACGGCTACCAATCCATTCACACGGTGGTTCTCGGCAAAGGCGGTAAGCCAGTGGAAGTGCAAATTCGCACCCAGCAAATGCACGATGATGCAGAATTAGGCGTGGCCGCCCACTGGAAATACAAAGAAGGCATTACTGGCGGCGAGCGTGGCTACGAAGAAAAAATCGCTTGGCTGCGTAAATTGCTGGCGTGGCAAGATGACATCGTGGATTCTGGCGATATTATGGCGGAAGTGCGCAGTCAAGTATTTGACGACCGAGTGTACGTGTTTACGCCGAAGGGCGAAGTGGTGGACTTGCCAACGGGCGCAACCCCGCTGGATTTCGCTTACGCCATTCACAGCGAAATTGGGCATCGTTGCATCGGCGCCAAAGTCGGCGGCCGCATCGTGCCGTTTACCTATCCGCTACAAATGGGCGATCAAGTGGAAATTCTCACCCAAAAAACGCCCAATCCTAGCCGTGACTGGACAAACCCAGCGCTAGGTTTTACCAAAACGGCCAAAGCACGCGCACGGATTAACGCATTCTTTAAAAAACAAGATCGTGAGAAAAACACGCCACTTGGTAAAGAACTGCTCGAAGTGGGGCTGAATGCCAGCCACTTTGATTTAAAGCACGTGGAAAAACTGGTGCTGCCACGCTATAACCTGCACCATTTAGACGATCTCTACGCCGCCATTGGCTGCGGTGATATTCGTGTAGCGGCGGTAGTCAGCTTTCTGCAAAACCGCCAGCCACAAAATTCCGCGCAAAAATCCGACGCAGAGATTTTACGCCAAGTGAACCAACGAGCCTTGCACCAGCCAGCACAAAAACCGCAACGCAAAAAAGACGATGGCGATGCGGTGATCGTAGACGGCGTAGGCAATTTGCTCCACTATATGGCAGGTTGCTGCCAGCCCATTTTAGGCGATCCAATCACAGGCTACATCACAATGGGGCGTGGCATTTCCATTCACCGCACAGATTGCGAGCAGTTTTTAGAAATGCAACACCAGCACCCAGAACGTGTAGTCGAAGCCCATTGGGGCAGCATTCCGCCGAGTAAATTTGCAGTAACCCTGCTCATCATCACAGGCGACCGTCACGGCTTACTGCGTGACATCACCACTGTTCTCGCCAATGATAAAATCAACGTGAACAGCGTACGCCTACAAAACGACAACAAATTACAGCACGTTCGCATTCAGCTTGACGTGGAACTCCCCAACCTTGCTGCACTCAACAAAGTGCTAGCACGTTTGCACAAAATAAACGACGTGATTGACGTTAAACGTATTTAGGATTTTTATGACTACCAAAACCACAGGGCTTACCCACTTAATTCGCTCCACACAATACTCGTTAAAAGGCCTGAAAGCGGCCATTCGCTACGAAACCGCCTTTCGCCACGAACTCAGCCTAAGTGCAGTGCTAATCCCCATCGCCATTTGGCTCGCCCCCAATATATGGCAATTTCTAGCCCTTGTGGCACCGCTTTTTTTATTGCTGATTGTTGAATTATTAAACTCCGCCGTCGAGGCAGTGGTAGATCGCATTGGCCTTGAACGCCACGAACTTTCAGGGCGCGCGAAAGATCTCGGCTCGGCAGCGGTGTTCGTTACCCTATGCCTGCTCGTTCTCATTTGGGGCGTGGTGGCGTGGCAACGTTTTATGTAGGCTGGAATAAATGGCAAAATTTTGAAAAAAATTCCAGCCTACCCAAAGCAGTGGTAAACTAGCCAAATTTTTATTTATCTCATTTACAAGGAAAACCTATGCGAGCCAGTCAATATCTGTTCTCCACCTTAAAAGAAACCCCAAACGATGCCCAAGTGGCAAGCCACCAGCTAATGCTCCGTGCGGGAATGATTCGCCCCCTAGCGTCAGGCCTATATGACTGGCTGCCAACGGGCTTACGTGTACTGAAAAAAGTTGAAAATATCGTTCGTGAAGAAATGGACAAAAGCGGTGCCTTAGAAATTGAAATGCCAGTGGTGCAACCAGCCGAACTATGGCAAGAATCCGCTCGCTGGGAACAATACGGTCCAGAATTGCTCCGCTTTAAGGATCGTGGCAACCGTGATTTCGTGCTTGGTCCAACCCACGAAGAAGTGGTAACGGACTTAGTACGCCGTGAAGTGTCATCTTACAAACAATTACCACTCAATTTATACCAAATTCAAACCAAATTCCGTGACGAAGTACGCCCACGTTTCGGTATTATGCGTGGTCGTGAATTTTTAATGAAAGATGGCTACTCATTCCACCTAAGCCAAGAATCTTTACAAGAAACCTACGATTTAATGTACCAAACCTACTGCAATATTTTCTCACGCTTAGGTTTAGATTTCCGTGCCGTACAAGCGGACACTGGCTCCATCGGCGGTAACGCCTCCCACGAGTTCCAAGTTTTAGCACAAAGCGGTGAAGACGACATCGTGTTCTCCACTGAATCCGACTACGCCGCCAATATCGAATTAGCAGAGGCCGTCAGTATGGGCGAACGTGCTGCCCCAACGGCAGAAATGGTTTTAACCGCCACACCAAACGCCAAAACCATTGACGAACTCACCGCATTGCACCAGCTCGAGCCACAAAAAATCATCAAAACCTTGATCGTCAAAGGGGCAAATGAAGAAACCCCACTCGTGGCATTGTTAGTGCGTGGCGATCACGAATTAAACGAAGTCAAAGCACAAAAACACCCACTGGTTGCCGATCCACTCGTATTCGCCACAGATGAAGAAATCCGCCAAGTGGTTGGCGCAGGCACAGGTTCACTCGGTGCACTCAACCTACCAATGCCAGTAATTGCCGACCGTGCAGTGGCTCTCATCAGCGACTTCGCAATGGGTGCGAACCAAGACGGTTACCACTACTTCAACGCCAACTGGGAACGTGATTTACCATTGCCAGAAGTCGCCGACCTACGCAACGTGGTTGAAGGCGACATCAGCCCAGACGGCAAAGGCACATTGCAAATCAAACGTGGTATTGAAGTAGGACACATTTTCCAACTGGGCAAAAAATACTCCGAAGCAATGAACGCCACCGTGCAGGGCGAAGACGGTCGTCCACAAGTGATGACAATGGGCTGCTACGGTATCGGCGTAAGCCGTGTGGTTGCCGCGGCCATCGAACAAAGCCACGATGATCGTGGGATCATCTGGCCTACGGATGAAATCGCACCGTTTAAAATCGCCATCGTGCCAATGAATATGCACAAATCCGACACCGTGCGTGCGTTTGCCGAAGAACTTTACACCCACCTACGCCAACAAGGCATTCAAGTGATCTTTGACGATCGCCAAGAACGACCAGGTGTAATGTTTGCGGATATGGAACTCATCGGCATTCCGTATATGTTCGTCATCGGCGAGAAAAACCTCAACGCTGGCAAAGTAGAATTTAAAAACCGCAAAACAGGCGAAAAACTACTACTCGACAAAGACAACATCCGCACCTTCGCCGAAAGCCTGTAAATACAAAATAAAAAAATGCCACGCTGGAATATTGCACAAAATTTTAGCAAAAATTCCAGCGTAGCTTTTTTGTTGTGATTGAGATGAAAAAAATCAATTAAAGCAAGGTGAAGCTTTCCCTCTTGTAGACCTTGCGATCACCTTCGCAAAACAAAAATAAAAAGGCTAGAATATTCGTCGAAATTTTAACCAAAATTCCAGCCTACATTATGCGATCTCCCCCCCCTTATAAATCGCCTGAGCGACTGAAATTTTTTAGAAAATTAGGGTTGTTTGAGTGGCGTAGCCACGAGTTGCCCTAATTTTCGTTAAGAAAAATTTCACCAAGCGAGGATCAGCGATTTATCAGGGGCGTGTTTTACATTACTTTTGCACGAGCAAAAAGTAACAATTTCCGCCGACAGGCGGAACTGCGATAGCGATACAAAAAACAAAGGATGAAAAATTTCTAAAAAAATAATTCTGCGATCACCTTCGCAAAACAAAAATAAAAAGGCTAGAATATTCGTCGAAATTTT
>JAHHQZ010000037.1 GCA_020026075.1 Actinobacillus sp.
CCCCACACACACACACCACCACACACACCACCACACATACACCGAGCGGCTGATTTTTATACTGGCAGCGTGAGGGTAGCAACTATTTATAAAAATTATTTAAAGGCTAAAATACACCGCAAGTAAATCAAGCGTGGTTTTGTGCTTGGTTTACCCCAAGCCTAACGGCATAATGAAAACCCAAGTTATTATTTATGGAGAAATCTTAAATGTTAAATACTCTTTCTACAAAAGCGTACATCGCTACTACTGAAGCTATCCGCTCTGCAAGAACTTCACTACGTACTTTCGTAAAAGATGAACGTGGTGTTACTACAATCGAATATGGTCTAATCGCTATCGCAATGGCTGTATTAATCATGTACGCATTCTACGGTGATGGCAGCTTTGTGGGTAAATTAAAAGCTAAATTTAGCGATCTAGCTAACACTATAAGTTCTCAAAATATTAGCCCTAACACTGCCCCTTAAATAATTAAAGCCCGCATCGGCGGGCTTTTTATCTTCTTTATTTTATTCAATGTTACAACTGCAACTCATTATTTTTGTTCTTTCTTGTATAGTCCTTGTGTTTGGCTTATTTTATATAAGTTGGACGGACATTACCCAGCGTTTAATCAGCAATCGAGCGGTGGGCGTTATGCTGTGTGCCATTATGCCATTCGCCCTTATTTGGTGGCACGAGCTTTATTGGGTTCAGGCACTCGGCACGTTATTGGTGGGCTTTTTACTGTTTTATATTCGCGTGATAGGCGCAGGGGATATAAAACTTTTAAGCGTGTTAATGCTCGCCGTACCAGACGACCAAGTGTTGTCATTTCTGTTTTTCACAACCGCCATTGGCGGTTTGCTTGCCATTGGTGGCTTATTGTTTTTCCGCCAAAACGTTCGCCAACACGGCTTGCCGTATGGGGTTGCCATTAGTGGTGGCTTTTTAATTCACTTTATTTTGGAGGGAATGCTGTTTTTAGCACAGCATTAACAGCTATGAATTATCGTCTTTTGTTTATTCTTTCTTTTTTGATTTTAGGCGTGGGCATTGCCGGGCTGTTTGTTATGGACAACGACAACCCTGTAAAACAGCAAGTGGTCGCCCAATTACCTGTGGCAAAAGAGAAAGATGTGGTTATCACCACAGCTATTGCTGAGCGTGATGTGAAAAAAGGTCAGCTTATTTCTGCTGACGACTACAAAATTTCTAATGTTACCATTCAAGTAAAAGATGGGGACGACACCCCAGATAAAACCCCGCAACTGGCGTTTAACTTGCGTTCAATGATTGCCGATGGTGGCACAGGCTCGCTTGTAGGCTTTTTAGCCAAAGAAAACATTGCCAAAGGCTCGCTCATTGAACCTGCGGTGATTCTTTCGCCAAAAGCGCCTGATTTCATTTTATCGAGCTTAAATCCTGCTGAGGATGTGGCGTACAGCTTACCTGTGGGCGCTAGTAATGCCTACTTGCTTGATACCTTAAAAACAGGGGCGTATGTGTCACTTTTTGCAAGTTTTAAACAAGCCAATGGTGATCAAATGCAAGGTAATTTGGTAAAAGTCGTAGACTACGTGCCAGTGTTGCGTGTGACCCAAAGTGAGCAAAAAGATGAGAAAAATTCCAGCGCAGGGGTATTGATTTTGAAGTTGTCTGTTAAGCAATTAGAACAATTATTCAAACTACCACAGGATGCAACATTACTCGCCTTGCCAGCCGATAAACCGCAGCCTGTTCAACAACGTGGCTTACTCATTCGTCAATTACGAGGTTAATTATGCGTATTTTTCAGTCCTTTATCGCCGTTATGGCCATAACTTTTGCTACGGTCGCTGATGCGGCAGTGATGTACCTTTCACCAGGTAGCACCAAAGAACTTCATTTCGATGAAAAAATTGACACAATTTTTGTAACGAACGATAACGTTGCTAGCTATAAGATTTTGGCGGATAAAACGTTGATTTTATATGGTTTAAATCCAGGTAGCACAGACATTGCGATTTACGCCAAAGACCAAAAAACCTTATTAAACGATAAAGTAGTAGTGAATGATTTAGGCGATTTTATCGTTGATGCGAATAACCAAGTTAAAATCCATTTACCAAAAACTAAATTACAAGTTGTAAAAACTGGGAGTGCTTACGTTATCGAAGGTGAAGCACAATCCCAAGAGGAATTAGAAAAAGCTAAGCGTATTGTCGCAGCCTCAGTAAATAGTCCTGTGGAAAAAAATACGAGAGACTTAGATGGTGAAGGCTTAGGTCAGAATTTATTAACAAAATATGATTACCAAAACGTCATCAGCAACGCCAAAGTGGTAGAACCACGCCAAGTAAACGTACGTTTAACCGTGGTAGAAATTAACCGTAATCTTGTAGAACAATTAGGGATTAACTGGGATAGAACGGGGCAAATTGCAGGTAGCTGGGGGAATTTTCTTGGTGGCTTAACTGGTGGGAAAATTAATATTAGCGTTGATAGTATGAAGGGTTTCATCAGTGCCTTAAATAACCGTGATAATGCCAAAGTGTTAGCAGAACCGAATTTATCACTACTTTCAGGCGAAAAAGCTGAGGTATTGATCGGTGGTGAAATTCCGTTTATTCAGTACGATAAAGACGGTAATCCAACCGTTATTTACAAAAACTATGGCATTAACTTAAAAGTTGCTGCGAAAATGCAAGACAATGGGAATATCCGCATTGCGCTACATCAGGAAGTATCCGACATCGTGAGCGATAGAGCGGAAAGTGGGCAGGCAATGCCAATGCTTAGTACCACAAAAAGTAAATCTATGTTTGAAGTTGCGAATGGTCAAAGTTTTATTATCGGTGGTTTGTATAACAACAAACGCACTGAAACTTTATCCAAAATGCCATTGTTGGGTGATGTGCCTATTCTCGGTGCGTTTTTCCGTTCAGCGGAAACCAAAGGTGCCGAAAAAGAATTGCTTATCGTGGCGACAGTTAACCTTGTGAAACCTGTTAATGGCGATGAAATTACTTATCCAAACTTTGAAGAAACTGGCACATTGGCACGCTTTTTCAATGTAACACCGATCCAGCATTTATATCAAAATACTCAAGTACATAACTTCTTAGAACGTGGAGGTTTTATCCAATGATGACATTCAGCAGTAAAACATTACAACGCTTAGCCCTTGCTGCAACTTTTGTCGCAGGCTATGTACAGGCCGCCACGAATTACCCTGCCCCAGTGAGTGCCACACAAAGTAATTTTGCACCGATTGTAACGCAAACGGCACTGTATGTGCCGCCAATGGGCAAAACACTTGGCGTGGAAAATTTAAAAGCGCAATTACTACAAAACTCGCCTGAGCTACATAATGGCAAGGCCGTAATATTTTACGAAAAAAAACAACATAAGAATGCACTTACTCTTCGTGCCTTTTTGCAGCAACACGGAATGCAAACATCAGCCATTATGTTAAAAATGCAAAAAATGCCGCTGTATCCGTTGTATGTGGAAGTGCATAAGACAGGTAAAAATATTGCCGAATGCGAGTCTAAGCCATTGGATCAGAACGTGTTCCAAGAAGCTTATACCTTACAAGATATTCGCCCGTGCTATGTGGGCAATAATGCACATTTGCAATATACCGAATAAAAGGACAGAAAAAGGAAAAAGGATAGAAATATGTTATTGCTTGATAGTGAAAATGTCACGCTCAGCAGTGCAAGAAAAGTGGTGGTGATTTCCCCTGAACACCACTTACAAAGTGAACTTGCCCAGTTGTTGCGTTCTTATGGTATTGAAAATATAGAAGGCATTGATAGCTCGTATCGTAGTGAGGATATTGCGCTTGATGCAGAAGAAACAGTGGGCGTGATTATTGATATTGGTGATGAAACCGATGTCGTGCGTATTACCGAACAAGTAAGTGCTATTGTGCCACAGCAAATGTGGTGCTGTTTGGTGGGCGTGAGCGATTCCATTTCTTTAGCACAAAAATTATTAGAACAAAATATTTTATATTTTAACGCTGATACTCAGCTAAATTTAATGATGAACCGTATCGTGTCAAAAACGATGATGATTCCAAGCTTCCGCTACACGGTACGCATTGGGGTTTTAGGCTGTAAAGGCGGTATTGGTTCGACTTTTATTGCCTCACGTGTGGCAGCGAAAATTGCCCAAAGCAAAAATGTGCCAGTATTGCTCGCTCAAGGTTCCAATGGCTCACAAGATTTAGACTTGTTGTTTGATAAAAAGCTACAAGGCGACATCGTGGAGTACAAAGATCATTTGTCGATTTTTAACGGCAATGTTGAGCAGATCCCGAAAAACGAGGTCGAAAAATTTAACTTTATTTTGATCGACCAACCAATCTTTAACGTTAACAAAGATGCCTATACAGAGTTTTTCGATGTGGCGAGTAGCTTTGTGCTGGTGGTGGAACGTCATCCTAACTCATTACGCATTGCGAAACGCTTTTTAGACCAATGTGCTC
Source organism: Actinobacillus sp. (assembly GCA_020026075.1). Taxonomy (GTDB): domain Bacteria; phylum Pseudomonadota; class Gammaproteobacteria; order Enterobacterales; family Pasteurellaceae; genus Actinobacillus_C. The sequence continues at coordinate 4,460 of JAHHQZ010000037.1, forward strand.
GCCAAAAAGCAAAAACAGGACAGCTTATTCGTACCTTTGTGTGTATTGTGGATAGCCGTTTGGAGCATTCTCGCTTAATGTCAAAAGCAGATATTGAAACCTTACTTGGTACGCCAGTGGATGCCATCATTCCGTTTTTGAAAAACACTAACGCTCGTACGGTGTTGGACGTGAAATTAAACAAAAACCAACAAAAACTCATTAACACCTTAACGATGACAATCATCGGTGTAATTTCTCGTCAAGGGAATAAAAAAGAACAGCAAAGCTTGTTCAAAGCCCTATGGCAAAAACTCATTAACTAAAAGCGGTAATTTATGCTAACCCAAGAACAACAGATTTTTTTCCGCAACGGCATTCTAAGCAACCTTGAAGTTAACCGCTTAGACAGCCTAAAAGAAGACCGCGAGAAGCTGGTCAATGAACTGGTGCAAGTAGCGTTCCTTGTGGCGGGGAAAACGGACAGCTATTTAACCGCCGCCGATGCAACCATTATGGCAGAAATGGTTGCCGATGAAATTATGGGATTCGGTCCTTTGCGTGAGCTAATGGAAGACGACACCGTCAATGATATTCTCGTTAATGGTCCTGATGATGTATGGGTGGAACGTGCGGGGATTTTGGGAAAAACAGACAAACGTTTTATCGATAACGATCAACTGACAGAAATTGCACGTCGTCTTGTGGCAACGGTAGGGCGTCGTATTGATGATAGCTCGCCTTTAGTGGATAGTCGTTTGCCAGATGGTTCTCGTTTAAATGTGGTAATTCCGCCCATTGCTCTGGATGGAACCTGCATTTCCATTCGTAAATTTTCTAAAAATAAAAAATCCCTGCAAGAGTTGGTGAACTTCGGTTCAATGACGTTGCAAATGGCGAACTTTTTAATTATCGCCACACGTTGTCGAGTGAATATTATTGTATCGGGTGGCACAGGTTCTGGTAAAACGACATTGCTAAATGCACTTTCAAGTTATATTTCCCCAAAAGAAAGGGTTATCACAATGGAAGATACTGCGGAACTTCGTCTTGACCAGCCACACATCGTACGTTTGGAAACCCGTATTGCGGGCGTGGAAAATACAGGGGCGATTACGATGCAAGACTTGGTTATCAATGCCTTGCGTATGCGTCCTGAACGTATCATCGTAGGGGAATGTCGTGGGGCAGAGGCCTTTCAAATGCTACAAGCAATGAACACTGGTCACGATGGCTCAATGTCGACGCTGCACGCCAATAACCCGCACGATGCCTTGGCTCGTTTAGAAAGTATGGTGATGATGGCAAACTCTGGTTTGCCGTTGGAGGCGATTCGCCGCAATATCAGTTCAGCGGTGAATATCATCATTCAAGCCTCACGTTTAAATGATGGCTCTCGTAAGGTCACTCACATTACGGAAGTAATGGGGATGGAAAATGGGCAGGTGGTATTGCAAGATATTTTCACCTATCAGCCCACAAACGAGCGTACCCAAGAAGGCAAAATCATCGGCTCATTTATCAACCATGGGCTACTTTCACGCAGTATTGTGTCGCAGCAAGCGGAAGTGTTCAGCTTATCTAATGAATTAAAATCAATTTTTAGCGAGGTGGAGTGATGCTGTTGTTCTATTTGGTCTTAATTTTTGGGGGATTGATTTTTTTGTATACGCTCACGTTATTCGTGCGTACCAAAAATAAAATTATCCCGAAAGAATACACCAAAAACCTAAGGCAGGAATTATTTAACAAATTTCGTCAAGATGCCAAGCTTTGGGTGTATTACTTCGTCAACGGTAATAAAGAAAACTTGTTGCGTAACAGCTTATTAGCCTTGTTGCTATTTATGGTGGTTATCGGTATTAATGGGCAGTTTGTGAAATTTGACCCAACCATTATTTCCATTGGCTACTGGCTGTTATTTGCAAGTGCTGTATGGAAATTAGGCCGCCGCCGTAATCGTAAAGACTTTGAAAATGGCTTTCCTGAGGTTATTCAAGTGCTAAACAGTGCCATTACCGCAGGAGCAGGGCTATTGCAAGCGTTATCTCGTTGCGGGAAGGATATTCAAGGTAATCTGGGTAAAGAATTTTCCTATATTTATAAACGCTTAGCTATTGGTGAGGACATAGCGACGGTGCTGGAAGATAGCTACACTCGCTGGCCATACAAAGAATTCTACTATTTTGTGGTGATCGTACGGATTAACCTTGAAAAAGGTGGACAAATGAAAGAGGTTATTAACCGCTTAGGGCGTGTAATTGCTGACAGTCGCAAAATGGAGCAGAAAAAACGTGCAATGACTTCCGAGGCACGAATGTCTGCAATGATTGTTGGAGCTTTTCCATTGGTATTTTTCCTTTTTATGAAGTTCCAAATGCCAGAAAACTTTGATTTTGTTATCAATAATCCAAGCGGTCGAATAATTCTTTACTATGTTTTAGGCTCAGAATTACTGGGTATGGGTATTATTTGGGGATTAATGAAAAAGGCGGCATGATGAACAAAATCATATTCTTTTTATTGATTGTGGTAGGTTTTTTTGTTGTGGTGGCGTTTGCCTTTATGGTGAAAAGTAAGTTCAAACGCTACAAAGAAATCTTGCAAGAGATTCGCCCTAAAGAAAAAAGCGAAGAGGAAAACACTCGTGGTAAACACAGACAACAAGTTGAGCTGGAGTTACTGATCATCAGTAATAACAAGTTCCTACGTTTTCTTGGTTTAATTGATAAAAATATCAAACTTAAATTACTGCTAGCAGGGATTATCGTTGCTGTGGTTTCTTTATTTAGTCAAGGAATGAGCGATATTGAAAAAGGGTTAGCCTTTGCAATTGCACTGGTTTTAGTGATTGTCATTCCAGGGATTGCCACAGGGATGGTGATTAAAAAGCGGATTAAATCCGTTATGGTGGATTTACCAGGGTTTATTGATCTAACTGCCGTGTGTGTGCAAGCAGGTATGAGTGTGGAGATGGCACTTAAACGGGTTGCCATCGATTTTAAAACCCTAAACCCTGATTTAAGTTATGTAATGTTGCGAATTATGCGTAAAGCAGAAATTACCAGCCTTATACAGGCCTTAGATGATTTAGCGATTTCGCTACCAACACAAGAAATTAGAATGTTTACCACGGTAATGCAACAAAGCTTGAACTTCGGCTCATCCATTTACGGGCAGTTAATTCAACTTTCCGCAGATATTCGAGAACTGCAATTGCTCACCATCGAAGAAAAGCTCGGTACGCTGGCAGCGAAAATGAGTATTCCATTGATCATTTTCATTATGCTCCCGATTGTTATTTTAATCCTAGCCCCAGGGGCTATGCGTGTGTTCCCACAAATAATGTAAATCCCTTTACTACTGTTTACTTTGTTCGTTTTTATAAGGATAAATTATGTTTTCTAAAAAAATTGTTAAAACGTCAGCACTTTGTTTATTCGCCTTGAGCCTAAGTGCTTGTGCAAACCGTTCACACCTGCAAACTGCATCAAATACAGACATTATTCAAAAGGTTAGTGTGCAGGAAAAACTGTACAACGCTACGCAAGATTACGGCAAGTTAATTACGATGTATCGTGAGGTTTTAAAAAGTCATAAATTTGACGGCACTGACACCGCTGACCGCTATCGTTACAAACTTGCCCAAGCGTACTTTAATAAAGGTGACAACCACTCTGCGTTATTGTACTTAAAACCACTGCTTGACAAACCACGCTACGAGCAAGAGGCAATGAACTTACAACTTAAAGCCTTAGTTAATTTAAAACGCTATAACGAGGCATTGAGTGTAGCACGCAAATTAATTGCCGCTTACCCTAATAACGCCAGCGCTTACAACAGTCAAGGTATCGCTTATGCACAATTAGGACAGTACACCGATGCAACAGAAAGTTTCTTAGCCGCCCGAGCGCATTTCTTAAATGATCTTGTTGCCATTAACAACTTAGCAATGATTGAGATTATCCGTGGGCAGTATCGCAATGCTGTGCAGTTGTTATTGCCACAATACCAAGCAGGCGAGAAGGATCAGCGTTTACTGTATAACCTAACTTTTGCTTTGATTAAATCAGGTAATGTAACGTATGCTCGCCAAATCATTGAAAAAGAAGGACTAAACACTAATCCTGATGCACTTATTAATGGATTAAAACGTACTCAACGTGCTCCCCAAAATGTGGTATCACGCCGTAATTAAATTGTAATGGTTGATAAAACCCTTACGCCGGAATAAAAGGAAAAAAAATGTTTAGACGATTTAAGTTTCTTTCCCGTTTTTTATCTAACACAAAAGGCGTTATTGCCATTGAGGTCGGACTTACCATTGGTGCTTACTTTTTGATTTTGTTTATGATTTTTGAAATGGGGCGCATCGCTATCTCTAATGCCTATTGGGATTTAGCGGTTACAGAAAGCGTAAGGATCACTAAAAACAAAGACTTGCACGATAGTAATGCGGATTACAAAAAAGTCTTTCGTGATGAGCTGGAAAAAAATTACCAACGCTACATCGGGGGCTCAGTGATGGGGCTTTTTGCCACGCAAATTAGGGACGTTAAAATTAGCGTCAACTATGCCTACACAATGCAAAATTTACTCAACGCCGTGGATAGCAAAAAAGAGACAGAAGGCTACACGAACCGTGGGCAAAATGCCCCTATTGCACGCTATATGGTGAGCTACCATTATAAGTTTTTTATCCCATTGCCATTTATTAATAACGCAATCGATGGTTTATTTACTCGTCAATTTTTCGTGGTACAAGAATATGAACGCCCAGATTTTTAAACGGTTTTTAAAAAACAATCGCGGTGCGGCTGTTATTGAATTTTTCTTCTCCGCCGTAGTTTTGTTGTTGTTACTCTTTTTTATGATCGATCTTGCTTTCACTCGTGGGGAAATCGGCAAATTAGATAACCTATCTTATTCAATGGTGAATCTACTGCGTGAACGTACCCAGCTTTATGGTAAAGGTAACGAAACTTTATCTCCTGGTAAACTAGAAAACGGCGAAATCGTTTACCAAGATGTGGAAAATTTCCGTCAGCTTGCCAAAGCAATGTACTACGGTGATTCCCATTCGAGTAAAGAGTTGTATATCGTGTTGCGTTCACTGCAATTTGATAAAACACCGCCAACGCAACCCGCTAAATTGAATGAAGCACAATCTGAACCGCAAGGGGACACTAGCCAATGCACACCAACAACAGATCTAGCAACATTGGCAAACATTGCACCACGCAGTGAATTAGACAACTACTGTACCTTGCCCATTTACCAAGTAACCGTATGCATACCAAGCCACAGCATTTTTAAATCCTTTATTGCGGGCAACGCCTCCGCAGGTCGTGTGCTACGTTCATCATCGGTTGCTGTCGGACGTTAGGAGATTGCAATGAAAAAACACAAAACAAATTTTTACTCATCATTGCGAGAATTTGCTCGCAATGAAAAAGGTATTTATGCCGTAATGACGGGCTTATTAGGCGTGCCTCTTATTGGCTACATTGCCTTTGTGGTTGACGGCACAGGAATGTTGCTCGACAAAGCACGCTTAACTCAAGGCTTAGAACAAGCTGTTTTATTTCTGGTTGCGGAAGATAACCAATACCGCCAAGAGAAAAAAATCTATCAAGTAGAAAACAAGCCAAATTACCCAACGGAACAAGAACTTGAAGCAATGCCAGAATCTGAACGCCAAGCCATAGAGCGTTTTAATGAAAATTATAAAGAAAATTACGGCGAACTACCAAAACCAGGTGACAAACGTGACTTGGCATACAAACAGTACCAACGTAATATTCAAATGGTACGAGAACTGGTACAAACCTATTATTTACCTAAACAAGCTTACACTAGTCAAGGCATTGCCGACGATTACGTTTATCACTGTGGTATTCTCGCAGGGGGTAAAGTTCCCCCGTCAAGCCAAACGGAGAGTGTCGGCTGCGTGGTCAACGGTAATTTTGACCGCCCATCGTGGCTTTATTGGGGTAGCGATTATAAGAAAACCTACGGAACGACGTTTGACCGCACTACAAAAGTTGCCGCCGATACGATTTTCGTTACCAAGAAAACATCCCAAAACTTCCCAATGGATGTAATGTTTGTTATGGATTTTTCGGGATCGATGATACATCCTACATCCGAAACAAACGGGGTGCCTAAAATTGATGTACTACGAGATGTGTTTAACGAAATTTCAAGCAAGATATTAGAAAAACCGAAAAATCCTCATCAGGAGTCGTATAATCGTATTGGGTTTGTAGATTTCGCTGGAGCGGCACAAGTGCTAGGTAATCAGCAGCAATGTGTTTTTCCTTTTAAAATTAAAGATGGATCTTATCCGTTTAATGTTTATTACAAGGACGATACAACCAGAATAGAACAGAGAAATATAAAAGATTACATTAGTGAATTATTGCGTGATTCAATTAATGTGGCCAGTAAGCTTTACTATAAATCATATAATGAAAACTTTCGTAGCTTTGAAAAAGATGGAATTGATTACGTACAAACATTAAATATGGTGGATCATTTAAATGGTGAATCATTGAATACAGCAGAGATGGTGAAATTTGATAAAAATGTTATATGTCTGGGTAGTAATAAAAACGTTGATACTACTAAGGCGTGGTATAAAGTAGGGGAATTTAATAAGTTGTACTCAGAGTTCTCTAAGGTTCAGCCTGTGGGATCTACATTAGCCTCATCAGGGCTGATTATTGGGGCGAATTTACTTATGCGAAAGAACCAAGACATCGACAAAATTACAAGCAATATACAACGTTCCATTATTATTTTTTCGGATGGCTTTGATACGGTACCGTATACGCTTAGTGATGCTACTAAAGCCAGCCATATTACAGAAACCCTATTACAACCTAGAGGTAAAAACTCTTATTTAAAAAATGGAAATCAGCAGCTAGACGGTCTTTGTGACCGCATTCGTAAACAAGTTGATAGTTTACAAGATGACCGATACCCTAAACTGAAAACTAAAATTAGTTTTGTCTCTTTTGGTTTAAGCAAAGATGATAGAAATCAACCTGATGCAAAAGATCAAATGGCAGCATGGAAGCATTGTGTTGGTGAAAAAAATTACTACGAAGTAAACAACCGTGAACAACTGCTAGAAGTCTTTAAAAAAGCCACAGGCTTAGCAGAAGAAGTTGGTCGTGCAACAGATCAAAAACCAATCTTTAAATAAACGTCAAAACCTACGCCGGAATTTTCACAAAAATTCCGGCGTAGGTGTTTTACGCAATCAAAATTGCTTATTACCCATTCAATGCCTTGTAAATACAGAAAAACCAGCCGCAGGGTTGTAATTAGCCAAAAGCAACCTATATAGCCCTGCATATCCAACCGACCCAAATGGTCAATTACAATAATAATCACACAAGGAAAACAAAATGAAACCCAATGAAAAATCGCACGCTGTAGCGAAAAATACGGCATTACAAGATCCAAACTTAGCGCAGGAACAAGAAAAATACGCCAACCCTGTGCCAAGCCGAGATTATATTTTACAAATTATCCGCAATTATGACGCGCCAATGAGCCGTGAGCATTTGCTCGACGTGCTAGACATTCACGATGACGAACGCCGTGAAGGAATGCGCCGCCGTTTGCGAGCAATGGAAAATGACGGTCAGCTCGTCTTTACCAAAGGCAAACGCTACGCCTTGCCTGAAAAACTGGATTTACTCAAAGGCGAAGTGATTGGTCATCGTGACGGCTTTGGCTTTCTTAAAGTAGAAGGCGCTAAAAAAGACTGGTTTATTCCAGCCAACCAAATGCGTAGCGTAATGCACGGCGACTACGTGCTAGCCCAGCCCAACGGCGTGGATCGTCGTGGTCGCCCAGAAGTGCGCATCGTACGAATTTTAGAAAACCGCAAACCACATATTGTAGGGCGTTTCTTCCTAGAAAATAATTTAGGCTACGTCGTGCCAGACGACAGCCGAATCACTCGTGATATTTTAATTCCTAACGAAAACCGACATGGCGCCAGAATGGGGCAAGTGGTAGTGATTCGCCTAAAACCACGCACCGCCAGCTTTAACCAGCCTGTGGGCGAAATCACCGAAGTGCTAGGCGAAAATATGGCAAAAGGAATGGAAACAGAAATCGCCATTCGCCGCTACGACATTCCCCACGAATTTGCGAAAAAAGTGGTACAACAAGCGGAAAAATTCGGCGAATTTGTGCCAGAAGAAGCCAAGAAAAACCGTGTGGACTTGCGCCATTTACCGCTGGTTACCATTGACGGCGAAGACGCACGTGACTTTGACGATGCCGTATTCTGCAAACCAGAAGGCAAGGGTTGGCGACTTTGGGTAGCGATTGCGGACGTGAGCTATTATGTTCGCAAAAATTCCAGCCTAGATAAATCCGCAGAAGAACGAGGCAACTCCGTGTACTTCCCAAGCCGAGTGGTGCCGATGTTGCCTGAAAGCTTATCCAACGGCTTATGCTCGCTTAATCCGCAAGTGGATCGCCTGTGTATGGTGTGCGAAATGGCGATAGACGCACAGGGCAACATCAAGGATTACCAATTCTACGAAGGCTTGATGAATTCCCACGCACGTTTAACTTACACCAAAGTGGCGAAAATGCTTGATGGCGATGTGGAACTGCAAGAACGCTACGCCGGAATTTTTCCGCATATTTTGGATTTACACGCACTTTACAACGCTTTGCTTTCTGCGAGAGAACGTCGTGGCACTATCGATTTTGAAACCATTGAAACTAAATTCATTTTCAACGCAATGGGACGCATTGAGCGTATCGAGCCTGTTGTGCGCAACGATGCCCATAAAATGATCGAAGAATGTATGATCGCCGCCAACATTTCAGCGGCGCAGTTTATGGAAAAACACAAAGAGCCAGCGCTGTACCGCATTCACAGCCAGCCAATGGAAGAAAAATTGCAGGCGTTCCGTGAATTTTTAGGCGAGCTGGGCTTAGAACTCAAAGGGGGCAACAACCCAAGCACGGAAGACTACGCTGCATTGCTTGCCAAAGCCCGTAAGCGTGCGGATTACGAGTTAATCCAAACAATGCTGTTGCGCTCCCTAAGCCAAGCCATTTACAGCCCAGACAATCAAGGGCATTTCGGCTTAGCCCTAGCGGACTACGCACACTTTACCTCGCCAATCCGCCGTTACCCTGATTTAACCTTACATCGTGGCATAAAATACGTACTCGCCAAATTACAAGGCAGCAAACGTAAAACTACCGACACAGGCGGCTACCATTACGATTACGAAGAAATGGATATTTTGGGCGATCACTGCTCAATGACAGAACGCCGAGCGGACGATGCCACACGAGATGTAGCAGATTGGCTTAAATGTGAATTTATGCAAGATCACATCGGCGAAGAGTTTAACGGCGTGATAGCATCCGTTACAGGCTTTGGCTTATTCGTGCGTATTGATGATTTATTCATCGACGGTTTAGTACACGTTTCTAGCTTGCGCAACGAATATTACCACTTTGACGCAGCCTCCCAACGTCTAGTGGGCGAAACCACAGGGCATATTTACCGCTTAGGCGACAAAGTTCGTGTGCGAGTCGTAGGCGTGAATTTAGACGCTCGCCAAATTGATTTCAGCTTGCTTGAAACCGACCGCCGCCCACGCAATGCGGGCAAAACGGCAAAAAAACGTGCCAAAGAAAAAGCGTCATCCGTCCCTAAGCCAGCCCCTAAGAAAGGCAAAAACAGCAAACCAAGCAAAAGCTCCAAAAAAGCCAAGCTTGCGAAAAACACCAAAAAAACTACCGCCCAAAAGCCAAACAAAGGCAAGGTGAACGTTAAAAATAAAGGTAAAAAATAACCAACCATTCACAGCAATAAAGGGATTTTCCTTTTATTGCTGATTTATTTTTCAGAGAAAAGCAAAAGAGGACTTATGGCAGAACAAATTTATGGGATTCACGCAGTACAGGCATTTTTGGCGAATGCGCCAGAGCGTTTAATTGAAGTGTATGCGTTAAAAGGGCGTGAGGATAAACGCCTTAACCCAGTGTTAAAAGCGTTGCGTGATATTGGCGTATCTGTGCAGTTTTTTGGGCGTGATGCAATGGATAAATCCGCCAAAGGTGAGAACCATCAAGGCTTGATCGCTAAGGTTCGCCCCGCTAAAACCTTAACGGAAAATGATCTCGATGCCATTATTGAACAAGTGGATAATCCGTTATTGCTGGTGCTAGACGGCGTAACCGATCCGCATAATTTAGGGGCGTGCTTGCGTACCGCTGATGCAGCGGGCGTGAATGCCGTCATCGTGCCGAAAGACAATGCCGCACAACTTACCGCTGTGGCGAAAAAAGTAGCTTGTGGGGCAGCGGAAGTGGTGCCATTGGTGCGTGTTACCAACTTAGCTCGCACCTTGCGTGATTTACAACAGCGCCACAATATTTGGGTGGTAGGAACCGCAGGCGAGGCCACGCACGGCTTATATGAAACCCAACTTAAAGGGGCGACTGCCTTAGTAATGGGAGCGGAAGGGGACGGAATGCGTCGTTTGACTCGTGAAACTTGCGATGAGCTGGTGAGTATTCCAATGGCAGGTAGCGTATCATCGCTAAACGTATCCGTTGCCACTGGCGTATGTTTGTTTGAAATCGTGCGCCAACGTAAGGCTTAAAAACATAAAAAACGCCCATTTTGATCTGCACCCCAAAAGTTGGACTAACCAGTCAACTAATTAAGGTGCAG
>JAHHQZ010000038.1 GCA_020026075.1 Actinobacillus sp.
ATCTGCACCTTAATTAGTTGACTGGTTAGTCCAACTTTTGGGGTGCAGATCAAACCAATGGTTTTATTTTTTTATTTTGTCTTTTGTTTGACAAGTTATTTAAAATCAGTACAGTGTTAATTTTTTGTAAACACAGAACCTGAAATAAGTATTTAGGAGAAATTATGTTATCAAATATTGTTGCCGCCTTTGAGCAAGCGCTCACTTGGATTGTGCATACTTTTGATGGTCCTCTTTGGGACATTACTACCATTGTGTTATTAAGCGTTGGGATCTTTTTTACCATTACCACAGGCGTGGTACAGTTACGTTTATTTCCTGAGAGTTTACGAGAAATGTGGTTTGGTCGAGCCACTGACAGTAACGCTTTAACGCCATTCCAAGCATTTGCCACAGGGCTTGCTAGCCGTGTAGGCGTGGGTAACATCGGCGGTGTGGCAACGGCCATCGCCTTAGGCGGGCCAGGTGCAGTTTTTTGGATGTGGATGACCGCACTTATCGGAATGTCTAGCGCATTCGCTGAGTCAACCCTTGCACAGTTATTTAAAATTCGCAATGCGGATGGCTCTTTCCGTGGTGGCCCTGCTTACTACATTACCAAAGGTTTACGTGCGCCGTGGTTGGCGGTCGCTTTTGCCATTTCTTTGATTTTCACCTTTGGTTTTGCTTTTAATGCCGTGCAGTCAAACTCTATTGTAGAAGCTACGCACAATGCGTGGAAATGGACCCCTGAATATGTAGGCTTTGGTTTGGTATTGCTAACAGGGTTAATTATTTTCGGTGGCGTTAAGCGTATCGGTAAAGTATCGGCACGAATCGTACCACTAATGGCATTATTTTATTTGATTATGACCGCCATCATTATGGGAATGAACTTTGAACGCATTCCTGATGTGATTTCTCTGATTGTACACAGTGCCTTTAATTTTGACGCAATGGCTGGCGGTATGTTTGGGGCGATTTTCTCCAAAGCGATGTTAATGGGGATCAAACGTGGTTTATTTTCAAACGAGGCTGGTATGGGGTCGGCACCGAATGCGGCAGCCTCTGCCTCTGTTAAACACCCTGCAAGTCAAGGCTTAATTCAAATGCTTGGCGTATTTGTGGATACCATTGTGGTTTGTAGCTGTACGGCGTTTGTTATTTTATTGTCTGATACTTACAACAGCGGTTTATCTAACATTTCCTTAACGCAAGCAGCTTTGAAATACCACGTTGGCGACTACGGCGTGCATTTCCTTGCGTTCATCTTGTTGTTATTCGCATTTTCTTCCATTATCGGAAATTATGCTTATGCGGAAAGCAACATTCGTTTCATTAAAAACAAAAAATGGGTGCTGGCAACCTGTCGAGTGATCGTGCTGTTCTTCGTGTACTTTGGTGCAGTGCAGTCTGGTGGTATCGTGTGGAGCTTTGCGGATACGGTAATGGCGGTAATGGCGCTCATTAACTTAGGGGCGATTGTGTTCCTTTCCCCAATCGTTTGGACAATGTTGAAAGACTATACCAACCAATTAAAAGCTGGAGCTGATGAACCAGTGCTTGATATTAATGTCCACCCTGAATTGGTGAAACGAGGCGTTGACCCAGAGATTTGGCGCTAAGCTTGTACCAAAATAGCCACGCCGGAATTTTCAAAAAAATTTTAATTATTCCGGCGTGGCACATTACGTTATAATTCCCATAATTTTTACTCAAACATAAAGGATAAACTATGCGAAACCCGAACGATGATGCACTTTACGCCCCTGTAGAATGGCAAGATTTTAGCGAAGGCTATGACGATATTTTGTACCACAAATCCCCAGAAGGGATTGCAAAAATTACTATCAACCGCCCACAGGTACGCAACGCATTTCGCCCACAAACGGTAAAAGAAATGATCAACGCCTTTGCAGATGCGCGTTTTGATGAAAAAATTGGTGTGATTGTCCTTACAGGTCAAGGTGAAAAAGCCTTCTGTTCAGGTGGTGATCAAAAAGTGCGTGGCGACTACGGCGGCTACAAAGATGATCAAGGCGTTCACCACTTAAATGTATTGGATTTCCAACGTGATATTCGTTCTTGCCCGAAACCTGTAGTGGCAATGGTCGCAGGCTATGCGATTGGCGGCGGCCACGTTTTACATATGTTGTGTGATTTAACCATCGCCGCAGATAACGCCATTTTCGGGCAAACAGGACCGAAAGTTGGCTCGTTCGATGGCGGCTGGGGCGCAAGCTATATGGCACGCCTTGTTGGGCAGAAAAAAGCTCGTGAGATTTGGTTTTTATGCCGTCAATACAATGCACAAGAGGCGCTGGATATGGGCTTAGTCAACACTGTTGTACCTTACGCCGATCTTGAAAAAGAAACTGTGCATTGGTGCCGTGAAATGCTCCGCAACAGCCCGATCGCTTTACGTTGCTTGAAAGCGGCGTTAAATGCGGACTGTGATGGTCAAGCTGGCTTACAAGAACTTGCTGGCAACGCTACAATGTTGTTCTATATGACCGAAGAAGGGCAAGAAGGTCGCAACGCTTTCAACGAAAAACGCGCCCCTGATTTTGGTAAATTTAAACGTAATCCATAATAAAAAAGCCGCACAATTTGCTTGTGCGGCTTTTTATTTGTTCAGGAAAATATAATGAAAAAAATACTATGGCTCGTTTTATTTGGCTCGCTATTAACCGCCTGTGATGCAAAGGACGACTGCTTAGACAATGGCGGACAGTACAACGATGTGACAAAAGTTTGTGAAAAATAATCATATTTAAGAGGGACTTATGACCAAACGAGAGTTTACTTTATACCGTTACCGCATTCCAGTGGATAGCCAAGTGATTCTGCGCAATCGCTTTTTAAAAGTGCGTGAGGGCTTGCTGGTAAACGTGCAATGTGGTGAACATAGCGGCTGGGGCGAAATTGCACCATTGCCAGAATTTAGCCAAGAAAACCTAGATGATGCACAAGCACAAACGCTGGACTGGCTAAAACGCTGGGACGAGACACGATCGCGTGGTGAAAAATTAGCAATGGACGACTTGTATCCGTCAGTCGCCTTTGGGCTAAGCTGTGCCTTAGCGGAAATGTGTGGCGAATTAGGCGAGCAAGGCAATTATCACACCGTACCATTATGTTTTGGCGACCCGGACGAACTTTACAGCGAACTAGATGCAATGACAGGCGAAAAAGTCGCCAAGATGAAAGTCGGTTTATACGAGGCAAACCGTGACGGAATGATCGTCGATATGCTGTTAGAAGCAATCCCAGACTTAAAACTTCGCTTGGACGCTAACCGCTCTTGGGCGGAGCCGAAAGCTGATTTATTCGCAAAATATGTGAAACCACAGCATCGCACTCGTATCGCATTCCTTGAAGAACCGTGCAAAAATCGAGCTGCCAGCTTGGATTTTGCTGATCGCACAGGCATAAAATTAGCGTGGGACGAAAGTTTGCGTGACGTAGATTTTGCCCTTGAACAGGACGAACGAGTAGCCGCCATCGTGGTAAAACCAACCCTCGTGGGCAGCATTGAAAAATGCAGCGCACTTATCCAACAAGCCCATCAATTTGGAATGCAGGCGGTAATTAGCTCCAGCTTTGAATCCAGTTTCGGTTTAACCCAGCTCGCCCGCTTAGCCCAACAACTCACCCCCAACGTCGCCCCTGGCCTAGACACCCTAAGCCTAATGGACTACCAACTCATTCGCACCTGGCCGAATAGCACCTTACCCGTGATCGAACTTGGCAACCGTGAGTTTATTTGGGAAGTGGAACATCATTCAAATCTCATTTAAAAGTGATTTAAATAGATTTTGAAAAAGAAAAGGGTGTTTAAAAAAACCTTTGGTTTGGGGATTTTGGCAAGGCTGGAATTTTTCATAAAATTTTGTAAAAAAATCCAGCCTCATTTTTTAAGATAGATTATTCTTCTGTTGCAAATTTTTTCATCATTTTCCGCATTGTTTTACAATTTTTATGAAAGTTTCGGCAAGGAAAACAGATGGCTAAGTGTGAATACACCGATATTTTTTCAGGAGTGGTAAGTTTGCGTTCTTGCGATTGCGAAATAAGCTGTGTAACTTGTAAACATTTCATTATTTATTCTCCATTGTGATTTTTTTGATAGGCAATTTTGTGGCTGTAACTCTGCTCGATATAATAAAGTATGAAAGTTATTTGTAGTGATATTAACCATTTTACAAATATCCTTTGAGGGAATTTCCAAATATTCTCGTATCATAAAAACTTGAGCTTGATTTGCAGGCAAATGCGTTAAACAAGCTTCAAATATAATCAAAAATTGTGCGGAGTAAATAAACTCATCATTTTCATTCCAAGCAACTCGGCTATATTGTTCTTTCCAGTGACCACTTTGATCAAAAAACGTATTCTCTCCATCATTACTCGCTAATTTAGAAGCTAAAACCCAACGATCCTTTTGTCTGATATAGTCAATGATTTTATTTTTTAGAATAGCAAAAAAACAAGTTTTTAGTGCTGCTTGACGTTTAGAATGGTTCATATTACGCAATGCACTTACAAGTGCTTCTTGTACTATATCTTCTGCTATGTCGGTATTTTTGATTTGCAAATAAGTAAATTCTAGCATTTATTGCCGTATTTCATCAATCTGATTATTTTTAACAGATTGATTTTATTTTGTTTTTTTATTATTTTATTCGTTATCCTGAAAAAATGTAAGAATTTTTGTATTGCTGCGACTAATCATATTGAAATTTCTAAATAAAGCATAATGTTTTTTAGAAAATATGTAAATCAGTCTATTTGAGAGGTTTTTATGAAAAAGTATTTTTCTATATTGTTATTATTTATTTCTGTAACCGCAGTTGCCCAAACAAATTTATTTAATATTTCATTACGTGATTTAAATAATCAGCCTGTATTATTAAATAAATATAAGGATAAACCTGTTTATATTAAGGCATGGGCATCTTGGTGCCCTTTGTGTTTAGCCGGCCTTGCGGACTTAGATAAACTCAGCAAAGCACAAGATAAAAATTTTGAAGTTATCACAGTAGTTTCACCGAATAATTTAGGTGAAAAAAATACAGAAAAGTTTATCCAATGGTATAACGGGCTGGATTATAAAAATATCATTGTACTATTAGATGAGCAGGGCGAAATTATTAAACGAGCGAAAATAAGAGGCTATCCTTCGAGTATTATTTTAGATTCAAAAGGAAATGTAATACACACACAGCCTGGTCATTTTACGAATGAACAAATTCGAGCATTTTTTAAATAAAGTAGGTTGGAATTTTCCAAAATTTTGTGAAAATTCCAGCCTTCAGTTTTTTAGTTCTCAAACAATTTTTTATGCAAACAGCGGACGATGTCAGCGGCTTGGTCGCTTTGGACGAGTAGGCAGAGGTTGTTGCTGCTGGCACCGTAGTTGATGAGGCGAATGTTGAATTTATCTACCGTGCTGAATAATTGTTGGACAAGGTTTGGGCTGTGGTGCAGGTCGTTCCCTACGAGGGCGATGAGCGACAAGCCAGAGCTGACTTTAACGCAGGCGATTTGGCTTAGTTCGGTGAGAAGCTCTGCGGATAAAGGCGTGTTGTAGTCGAGCGTGAGTGCAACGCTGATTTCTGACGTGCTGACGGTGTCAACGCTGATTTTGTGTTTATCTAAAATGGCAAAAATTTGACCGAAAAAAAGGCTCGCCGAATGTTTGGCGAGATTGGATAGCGTGAGCAGGGTTTGATCACGGCGTAAGGCGATGGCTCGAAACGTTGGGCGATGGCACGGCGATTGCGTAACCCACGTGCCGCCAGCTTTGGGCGATTTGCTCGATCCCACATACACGGGAATATTACTGCGCACCGCTGGGCGAAGGGTGGCGGGGTGTAGCACTTTGGCTCCGAAGGTCGCCATTTCAGCGGCTTCGGTGAAACTCATACTTTCAATGCGTTGCGCAAGGGGAACGGTGCGTGGGTCGGTGGTGTAAATGCCAGCCACGTCTGTCCAAATTAGCACATCTTTTGCACCTAGTACTTCGGCAAGCAATGCCGCTGAATAGTCGCTGCCGCCACGTCCTAAGGTGGTGGTGCGGCCGTTGGGTTCACGCCCGATAAAGCCTTGCGTAACAACCAGTTTGCCTGCCTGAATTAAAGGTTTGAGTAATTTGTCGCTGTTGAGCTTGGTTTGTGTATCGTTAGGGGTGGCTTTGCCGAAATTATCATCCGTAGCGATGATTTCACGCACATCTACCCAAACGGCGTTTACGCCCATTTCTTGCAGTAAATGCACGAAAATCAAGGAAGAAATCATTTCTCCTTGACTGATCAATTCGTCTGTTAGTGCAGGCGAGCAGGCAAGGCTTGCGGCTTCGGCTAAGTTTTCTATTTTTTGTAGAATTTCTCCGACCTGCGCACGCACCGTTTGGTTGTTCGGTAAGCGAGATAGAATTTTCTCTTCAATATCAATAATTTGTTTGAGCAGGGCATAGCGCTCAATGGTGTCACACCCTTGTGCTAAGGCGACGAGTAAATTGGTTATGCCAGCGGAGGCAGAAAGCACTACCGCTTTGGTGTTAGGATCGTCAATGATTATTTTTGCACAAGCTTGCATTGCAGGGTAATCAGCAACACTAGTACCGCCAAACTTTGCCACTGATAGTGGGTGCATAAGAGAAGTCCTTATCTTTTTGATACGAATGAAAAAAACGCCCTATTTTAGAGCCGAAAGGCAGAAAATGCCATAAATTACCGTGAAAAAATCAAGGGAAATACAAATACATTGCACACAAAAAAAATTATTGCATAATGAACGGAATTTTTTGCACTAGGAAATGCTTATGTCTGAACACTCGTCAAGCACACGCACGCTGTTTTATGCGTTATACCCATCGGTTATTTTATTAGCCATTGATTTTTTCTGTACTTTTATTCAACCGCAAGCCATTGCCATTAGCCATTTAGGCTTAGGTGTTCTCATCGCACAAATGTTGAGCTTATGGCTGTTTGGTAAGGCGCAAATGTGTCCGGGTCAGCAAGGCCGTTTACGCAATATGAACAAAGGTTTTCTGCTGTTTTGGCTGGTGTGGCTGTTTTTTAGCGGTTTTACTAATTATCATTATGTACCAACGGATTTCATTGCCTTGTGCGGTGTGGCGATTACGTTCTGTTTGTGGTTCGTGCCGAAAAACCGTAACGATGTGAAACCTTACATTTTCATTGGCTTGCTCATCGGTGCAATGGCGGTGATAACATATTTTGCGATGTTCGTGGATTTATCCTTGCTTTTCTTGCCGATGTTTAACCCATTCGCTCAGCTCATTTTAGGGCTGGTTTTACTGCATTTAACCCTGCGCTCTGCTCGCAACCGCTTGGATAACTTTATGGCGACCCTTTCTTTAACGAGCATTCTCGCTTTGCTGTTGAACGCCATCGTGGTGCTTAGCGTCTTGTGGTATGCCTATGCGCAAGGGGTGAATTTCCCTAATCCAATGGCATGGGCGGTGTATTTTGCAATACACTTATTGATCGCCGCCGTGCTGGGTTTTGTGTTGCTTAAAGGCGTGAAAATTGACTACTTCATTTTACTTCTCGTGTTTTTAGTGGTCGCAAGTTTGCCAGTGTGGGCAGGCTTTGCTTACATTTAATCTTAGAAAATTTTAGGAAAAACAATGGATATTGATTTACAGATCGCCTGCCAAGCTCCAGAAAAAACGCCTACGCTTGAACAGTTGACGTTATGGGCGAAAGCTGCAATGCAAGATGACGCACCCCACGAAATAACCATTCGTATTGTGGACGAGGCGGAAAGCCAAATGCTAAATAGCACGTATCGTGGTAAAGATTACCCAACCAATGTGCTGTCTTTTCCGTTTGAATGCCCAGCGGAAGTGGAATTGCCACTGCTGGGCGATTTAGTGATTTGCCAGCAAGTAATGCAACGTGAGGCTGCCGAGCAAGGCATTACAGAAGAGGCACACTGGGCGCATTTAGTGGTACACGGCTGTTTGCATTTGCAAGGCTTTGATCATATTGAAGATGCTGAGGCGGAAGAAATGGAAAGCCTCGAAACCGCCATTTTGCAGTCCTTAGGTTACGCCGACCCTTACGCCAGTGAAAAAATCGCACAATAAGCGTCAGCTTATACATTTGACAACCGCCCCCGATGCCTTAAATGAGGCGTTGCGGGCGTTTTTTTGTGCGCTGGAAAAACAACATTCGCCACTAAAATGTTGGTATTTTTATGATGAAATAGCACCGCCAATTCATTTGCCGCCAACGGTTCAGCCTATTTTGTTTAACAAAAGCAAAAACTGCTTAGGGCAGGATGCGGATGTCATTTTGTTTGACGCTCGCCACGCCTTTCATTTGGATAGCTTTGCCATCGCCGCTGGTACGCTCAAACAAGGCGGCGTGCTGTTGTTGCTTACCTCTGACTGGGGAAATTGGGCAACAGGCATTGATCACGACAGTCGCCGTTGGGCGGACGGCACGCTTTGTTCCGCTGCGAATTTCATTGGTTTTTTACAAAAACAACTGACCTCTTTCCCCCATTTTGCATTGCCAGCGCAGGCATCCGCTTGGCAGGCTTACGTAAACGCCATTTTTCCCTTAAAAATTCCAGCCTTCCCCAAAAGTGCTGATCCTTTCTGTTTGACAGTGGATCAAAAAAATTTGCTGGAAAAAATCCTTTCTACAAAAAACACAAGGTCGGAATTTTCGTCGAAAAAATTTATCATCACCGCCAAACGAGGGCGTGGGAAATCCGCACTGGCTGGGCGGCTGGTGGAAAAATTATTGCACGCTGGCGAGTGCGTTCTTGTAACCGCACCAAATAAAAATGCGTTGGCGAGCGTGCAAGCTTTTTGCAATGCGCCGTTGCCTTTCATCGCCCCTGATGCCTTGCGAGAACAAGGATTGAGCGATGAAAACACGTGGCTTTTTATTGACGAAGGGGCAATGTTGCCGCTGCCAATGTTGCAGGCGTTGCAGGCACGTTTTGCGAAAGTCGTCATCACCACGACCATCGACAGCTACGAAGGCACAGGGCGAGGGTTTCTCTTAAAATTTATGGCGAAAATGCCGAATTATCAGTCGTTTACATTAGAAAAACCCTTACGCTGGGCGGAAAATGATCCGCTAGAAACGCTGGTGGATCGTCTGTTGTTATTGGAAAACTCTGCCACGCTTGCTTTTGAAAAAAGCTCGCCAGCGCCCGTTCAATTTGCCGCCAAAACAAGGAAAGAATTGCTAAATGACAACCAGCTTACGGCGTTTTATCAGTTGCTAAGCCTTGCCCATTACCGAACCACGCCGTTGGATTTGCGCCGTTTGTTTGACGCCCCCGCCCAGCGTTTTTTTATCGCCACGCAGAACGCAAGGCTCATCGGCGGCATTTGGGCGGTGGAAGAAGGCGGTTTGCCATTGGATTTAATCGTAAAAATTATTCAAGGTGAACGCCGTCCAGCAGGTAATCTTGCTGCACAAATGCTGGCGCAGGCGTTACATTTGCCCGCAATGGCGAGCTTGAAAAGCCTACGCATTTCACGCATTGCCATTGAGCCAAGCCTACAACAGCAAGGCTTAGGCAGTGAATTATTGCAAAAAGCTTGTGCAACGTGGCGTAAGTGTGGCGATGTGGATTTCGTTTCTGTGAGTTTTGGCTACACGGCGGAATTGGCGGCGTTTTGGCAGAAAAATGGTTTTCGCTGGGCGTTTGTTAGCAAACAAAAAACGGCGAGCAGTGGGGCGTATTCCGTGATGGCGGTGTTGCCGTTGACGGCCAAAGGGCGTGAGATTTGCCAGCGTGCCACAGAAATTTTTCAGCATTCGTGGGCGTTATCTAGCCATTGTTTAGCGACAAAGGTGAAGATTTTACAACCGCACGATTGGCAATTAAGTGATAAAGAATGGGCGATGTTGCAGGATTTTGCCTTTGCGCACCGTGCGTGGGGCTTAACGGAAAGTGCCTTGCGCCGTTTGCTGGCAGTCGTAGAAACACCAGCGACACTCGCCCCAACCTTGCACGCTATCTTGCAAGGCGAACCAGTGGCGTTATCCCACAAAATGTGGCTGAAAACTTGCCGTATGGAATGCGCAAGGCTTTTAAATCTAGGTCGGAATTTTGCCAAAAATTCCAGCGTAGAATAAACATTGTGCTATACTTTGCCACTTTTATTTTTGGTGTGAGGAACAACAATGTCGCAACCGACAACGCCACGTCGTGGCTTGATTTTTTTATGGCTTAGCCTTGCCGTATTTTTATTGGATTTGGCCAGTAAATATTTAGTGGTTTTGCATTTTCAACTGTATCAATCGCTGGAAATTTTCCCTTTCTTTAACTTAACTTACGTGCGCAATTTCGGCGCAGCATTTAGCTTTCTCGCCGAACACAGCGGTTGGCAAAAAGCTCTCTTTATCGGCTTAGCACTGGTGGTCAGTGCAGTGCTGGTTTGTTTTTTATACAAAAACACCGCCAAACAAGGGTTACTCAATTCAGGCTATGCCCTAATTATCGGCGGCGCCTTAGGTAACGCCCTAAACCGCTGGCTAGACGGCTACGTCATCGACTTCTTCGATTTCCACATCGGCGACTGGCACTACCCTGTGTTCAACATCGCCGACATCGCCATCTGCATAGGTGCTGTTTTAATTTTATGGGACAGTTTTTTACAGGAAAAACACAAGAAAAAGGATAAATAATGAAAATTTTACTAGCCAATCCACGTGGGTTTTGTGCAGGCGTGGATCGTGCCATTAGCATTGTGGAGCTGGCGTTGGAACAGCACGGTGCGCCAATTTATGTACGCCATGAAGTGGTACATAACCGTTTTGTGGTAAATGGTTTGCGTGAGCGTGGGGCGATTTTTGTTGAAGAATTAAGCGAAGTGCCGAACGGTAGCATTGTGATTTTCTCCGCACACGGCGTGTCGCAAGCGGTGCGTCAAGAGGCAAAAGCACGTGATTTGAAAGTTTTCGATGCCACTTGTCCGCTGGTTACCAAAGTGCATATGCAGGTGGCTCGTGCGAGCCGTAAAGGCACGAAAGCCATTTTGATCGGTCATCAAGGCCACGCCGAAGTGGAAGGCACGATGGGGCAGTACAATAACGCAGAGGGCGGAATTTATTTAATCGAAAAAGTACAGGATATTCCGACCTTGCCAGTAAGCGATGCGGACGATCTTACTTTTATGACGCAAACTACGCTTTCCATTGACGACACCAGAGATATTATCAGCGAGCTGAAAACGACCTTTCCGCACATTCAAGGCCCACGCAAAAATGATATTTGCTACGCCACAACTAACCGCCAGCAAGCGGTGCGAGAGCTAGCGCAAAAAGTAGATGTGGTTATTGTGGTTGGCTCGAAAAATTCTTCTAATTCCAATCGTTTAGCGGAATTGGCTCGCCGAATGGGCGTGAATGCTTATTTGGTGGACGATGCCGAAGATATTCAAAGCGAATGGCTTGATGGCGTGCAAACCATCGGCGTAACGGCTGGTGCGTCCGCCCCAGAAGTGCTGGTGCAGTCGGTGATTGCTCGCTTGCAAGCGTTGGGCGTGAGCCACGTGGAAGAGCTGGACGGTTGTGAAGAAAATACCGTGTTTGAAGTGCCACGAGAATTGCGTGAGCCAGCCAAAGAGTGTGCCGAATGACGGAAAAACGCAAAATCATTGCCTTAATCCCAGCCGCTGGTGTGGGATCACGAATGCAAGCCTCGCAAGCCAAGCAATATTTAATGCTTGGCGATAAAACCATTTTGGCGCACAGCATTCAGGTTTTTCTGCAAATGCCAGAAGTGGAAAAAGTGTTCGTTGCCATTAGCCAAGATGATCCGCACGCTCAAAATTTAGCGGAATATTCCGACCCTCGCATTACGTGGCTCGTCGGCGGCGACAGCCGAGCGGACAGCGTACTCAACGGCTTGCACACCATTACCCAGCAATACCCCAATGAGAATGTGTGGGTGCTGGTTCACGATGCGGCTCGCCCTTGCGTTCAACAACAAAATATTCGTGAACTGCTCAATGTGAGCGACAACGGCGGTATTTTGGCGATTCCGGTGGTGGATACTTTAAAGCGTGGCGTAGAGCAAATCATCGCTGAAACGGTGGATCGCAGCCAATTATGGCAAGCGCAAACCCCACAATTTTTTCCAGCCAAATCCTTGAAAAACGCCTTAACACAAGCGTTGCACGCAGGCGTGTCGGTTACAGATGAAGCCAGCGCAATGGAATTTATTGGGGTTAAACCGCAGTTGGTGCTGGGGCGTAAAAGCAATTTGAAAATCACTTACCCAGAGGATCTCGCCTTAGCGGGGTTTTATTTGAACTTACAGGAACAAGACAATGTTTAGAATCGGACACGGCTATGATGTGCATAAATTTTGCACAGGAAGTTTCATCACCATTGGCGGCGAAAAAATCCCTTACACGCAAGGCTTAGAGGCGCACAGCGATGGCGATGTGGCGTTGCACGCATTAAGCGATGCCATTTTAGGAGCGATGGCGCTGGGCGACATCGGCAAGCATTTTCCTGATACGGACGCACAATTTAAAAATGCCGACAGTCGAGTATTGTTGTGCCATATCGTGGCGTTGGTGCAGGAAAAAGGCTACCGCATTGGCAACGTGGATGTTACCATCATCGCCCAAGCACCGAAAATGCGTCCGCACATTGACGCAATGCGCACCAACATCGCACAGGATCTGCAATGCGATCTCGATCGTGTCAATGTGAAAGCCACAACCACAGAAAAATTAGGGTTCACTGGACGTGGCGAAGGGATCGCCTGCGAAGCAGTGGCTTTACTAATCAAACAAGCATAAACAGAAAACAAGCAAGGATAAAAAGGATAAAAAATGAGTTTAGCGTATTTTCAAGGTAAGCCTAGCCAAAACGCTCGCCTAAAAGCGGAAATGCAAGATTTCATCGTGCGTGAAAATTTAGGTTACGAAATGGCAGGGGAAGGGGAATTTGTCGCCCTTTACGTGCGAAAAACTGGGGCGAACACCTTATTTGTTGGCGAAAAGTTAGCCAAATTTGCTGGCGTTTCTGCAAAAAATATGTGCTACGCCGGCTTAAAAGATCGCAATGCGGTAACGGAACAATGGTTCGGCTTGCAAATGCCGGGTAAAGAAACGCCTGATTTCAGCCAATTTGCATTGGAGGGCGTGGAAATTCTTAAGGTTACTCGCCACAATCGCAAAATTCGTGTGGGGAGTTTGCAGGGCAACCACTTTGAATTGCTTTTACGAGATTGCCAAGAAACCCCAGAGCTGGTGCAACGCCTAGAACGCCTGCGTGATTACGGTTTTCCAAATTATTTTGGCGAGCAACGCTTTGGGCGTGATGACAACAACCTTGCCCAAGCGTTGCGTTGGGCGCAGGGCGAAATTCAAGTAAAAGATCGCAAAAAACGCAGTTTTTATTTATCTGCCGCTCGTAGTTTTCTGTTTAATTTAATGGTGGATCAACGCTTAAAATTAGAGCTAGCAGGGCAGGTGTTGTTGGGCGATGTTCTGCAATTAGCAGGTTCGCACAGCCATTTTCAAGCCAATGACAGGGAAGAATTAAGCACGCTACAAAGCCGAGTGGAGGCAAAAGATCTTCTGATCACCGCACCTTTAATTGGCGAAGATTGCGCACCTCGCCTTGATATTGAGCAAGATATTTTGTCGGAAAATACACCGTTTCTTGAACTGATGAAACAAGCACGAATGAAAACGGCCTATCGCCCAATAATGGCTCAGGCGGAAAATTTACGTTGGATGTTCGAGCCAGCAGGCTTGCGTCTATGGTTTAGTTTAAACGCTGGCTCGTATGCTACAGCCTTAGTGCGTGAGCTGGTGAACGTACAGGAATAGCGGGAATAAACGATGAAAAAATTACACATTTTAGTTTCCAACGATGACGGTATTCACGCCGAAGGCATTCAAACCGTTGCCAAAGAATTGCGTAAATTCGCCAAGGTTACTCTATTTGCCCCTGATCGCAACCGCAGTGCAGCATCAGGTTCCCTCACGCTAACCAACCCCTTGCGTCCACAGAAAATGGACGAAAACAGCTATTGCCTAAACGGCACCCCAGCGGACTGCGTGCATTTGGCGTTAAATGGCTTTTTGGACGAGCCTGTGGATATGGTCGTTTCAGGCATCAATGCAGGAGTAAATTTAGGCGATGACGTGCTGTATTCAGGCACCGTAGCGGCAGCGCTGGAAGGGCGACATTTGCGTCTGCCAGCCATTGCGGTTTCCTTAGCAGGAAAAAATTACTACGACACCGCCGCCAAAATCGTAGCGGATTTAGTTCAAAAAATGCCAGAAAATCTACTGCAAGCGCAGGAAATTTTGAATATCAACGTGCCAGATTTACCTTTAAAAGACATTAAAGGCGTGCAAATTTGCAAACTAGGCTACCGCTCACCGAGTGCACAAATTATCGCTACCGAAGACCCACGCAACGAAACCGTTTACTGGATCGGCGCCGCTGGCGAACCGCAAGATAACGGCAAAGGCACCGACTTCTACGCCGTCAGTCAAGGCTACGTATCCTTAACGCCCATTCAATGGGATATGACTGCCTATCAATCGATGGAAAAATTACAAAACTGGCTGTAAAACACCAGGCTGGAATTTTCGCTAAAATTTTGGCAAAAATTCCGACCTTCACGTAATAAAAAAGAACGGCCAAAGTGATCTGCACCCCAAAAGTTGGACTAACCAGTCAACTAATTAAGGTGCAGATTT
>JAHHQZ010000039.1 GCA_020026075.1 Actinobacillus sp.
TTGTTTTGCGAGCGTGATCGCAAAGTTTTTGTTTTGATTGAATTAAAAGCAGAGGAGCTTACCCTTTGTGGTGGGGGAAAAAACACTGCTATTCCGCCTTAATCCGTGCTGGGGGGGATTTTCTTAACGCAAAAATTCGTTGACCCTTCGCAACCAACGGTATTTTGCTAAAAACTTTCCCCTATCACGAGGCAGAAAATGGGGGAAGATCGCATATTCAAGAGTGGACTTTTGATGAATTTTTACCAACTGGGGCAAGGGGGCTTGCCCTATTGTAGATTTTTCGATCACTATCGCAAAACAAAAAGGCTGGAATATTTCACAAAATTTTGTCAAATATTCCAGCCTAGCTATGGTGAGACAAATTATTTTACGATGCGTAAGAAGGATGCGCCGTCTGATTTTTCTTTGTCTTTTGCTGTGGCTTTGGGTGTTGAAGTTTCTGTGGCTTCTGAAAAGTCTTTTGGTTGCTCTGCGTTTATTTCATAAGCCGTTTCAGGTTCAAACATTACGCCATCGCCATTTTCACGGGCGTAAATTGCGGCAGCTGCCCCCATTGGTACGTAAATATGGCGAGTAACACCTTGAAAACGTGCGTCAAACTCAATGGCTTTGTCGCCGAGCACAAAGTTTCCTGTCGCACGTGGTGATAAATTCAGAACAATTTGCCCATCTTGCACATATTCCATTGGAACATCGACATTAGGATATTCAGCGTCTACCACGAGAAACGGCGTGAAATCGTTATCGCATAGCCAATCATAATAGGCACGGAGCAAATAGGGGCGTTTGGGTAAAGTAGATTGAGTCGGTGCCATTATTTATCTTCCGTAAAAGTATTGTCGCCCTCACGACGTACGGAATCACGGAAAGATTCACGGTTGAACACCAGCTCCATATAATTACGGACATTTTTGCTGCCAGTGCCTGTGAATTTTACGCCTAACGTGTGCATTTTCCAAAGAAGTGGGGCAATGTAGCAGTCGACTAAACTAAATTCGTTACCCATAAAGTAGGGTTGGAACGCCGCTGCACTGGCGAGTAATTGTTCTTTTAAATGATTTAAAGATGCTGCACGTTTTTCTTCGCTCTTATTGTGTTCTGCCTCACGAATGGCTGCATACCAAGAGTCTAAAATATCTTTCATTAGCTGGCGTTTTTCAGCACGTTCCACAGGGAAAACTGGCATCAATGGTGGATGCGGAAAGCGTTCATCTAAGTATTCTAAAATAATGTAAGGGGTGTGAATGGCGAGTGTGCGATCGGTTAAGGTCGGTACGCTACCTGTTGGGTTGAGTTCCATTAATTGTTCATTGATAGTGTTTGGCTCAATGATTTCAATTTCATAACTTGCCCCTTTTTCAGCAAGGACAAAGCGGACTTGATGACAATAAATATCATCGTGATTAGAAAATAACGTCATCACGGAACGTTTGTTAGCAGCTGTGGTCATCTTTTCCTCCAACAACTCAAATAAGGGTGAATTTTCAATATATAAAAAAGAGCCGTATTCTAGCATAAATAATTAGTTTACGGCGGCTTGATGAGAAAAAATCTCAACGCAAGGTTAAATTTACGCAGCCATTGTTTAGGCCAGAATATTTTCTGGTAAATGTTGCAACATTTCTTGCCAAATGTTACGGCTGTGGCGTTGGTTTTCTTCGAGTAATTGGGAAGCCTTAGCGACATCGCCATTTTTTACGCATTGCAATAGATTCTGGTAAAAATGAATGGCTGCTTTTTGTGTTTCAGGAAAACTGAAAAACAAGGTTGCGAGCTGTAAATACAAGGGCTTAAAGCTGTTTAAAATTAAGCCATAAATAGGTTTGTTCGCCAAAAAGGCAAATTCTCGGTATAGGGTATAGTCAAATTCTGCAAAGGCAGTTGCATTTTTTGGGGCTGGGAATTCCAGCCTTGCTGATTTCGCCAATACGGTTAATGTGTCAAAAATGGGCAAGCATTGTGGTGCATTTTTTTGTATGGCGATTGGAATGTAGCGTTCCCCCATTTGTGTACGCAGGCTGACGACATTTTCAATAATCACAGGGCGTAAGTTTTCATCTAATTTGAGTAGGGTGTGAATAATATTCGGGCCGCCTGTTTGCCAAATATCATTAACTAAAGTGGGTTTGCCGTGCTGAATGCTAAGCCAGCCATCACGAGCAAGACGCTGGGTCACTTCACGTAAAGTGCTGCGTGTTACGCCGATTTTTTCAGCTAGTTCACGCTCACCAGGAAGAAATGTTCCTGCAGGGTAGTGGTTAAACCAAATACTTTTAACTAAAAATTCTTCCGCCAAACCTGCTGGGCTTTGTGCAGAAAGCGAAAATGGCTCTTGTTTCATAGTGATAATTTTGAAAGTTGGGATAAGAAATAAAAACAGATCGGCACTTTACCACAAAAAACCGTGATAAAAATGTGAACTAGATAACATTTTGCTAATTTACCATTACCAATAAGGCGAGCAGTGTAATACAATCACGCTTATTTTGACTTTATTTTTTACTTTATTTATTACTTTGCAAGGAGTTTTAGCAATGAACATCGCAACAGCGGTTTTTAGAAACTTTTTAGGTAGCAGTGCTAATTGGTATAAAGTCACCATTATTGGCTTTTTGATCCTAAATCCCATTCTCTTTTTTGCAGTTGACCCTTTTGTTGCCGGCTGGGTTTTAGTGGCTGAATTTATTTTTACGTTGGCTATGGCATTGAAATGCTATCCATTACAGCCTGGTGGTTTGCTAGCCTTAGAGGCGGTGGTGATTGGAATGACATCGCCGCAACATATTTCTGAAGAAATTATGAGCAACTTTGAAGTTATCTTGCTACTAATGTTCATGGTGGCAGGTATTTACTTTATGAAACAGCTTTTGTTGTTTGTGTTTACAAAGTTATTGCTCAGCATTCGTTCTAAAATCGCTCTGTCGTTGGCGTTCTGTTTAAGTGCAGCATTTTTGTCTGCTTTCCTAGACGCATTAACCGTTGTGGCAGTGATTATCAGTGTAGGGATCGGTTTTTACGGTGTTTATCATAAGGTGGCATCAGGGTTGGAAATTTCTGATTCCAACGATATGAAAGACGATAAAAATATACAAGCACATAATCAAGAAACGTTGGATAAATTCCGTGCGTTTTTACGTAGCCTTATGATGCACGCTGCCGTAGGGACAGCCTTAGGTGGCGTGATGACGTTGGTGGGAGAGCCGCAAAACTTGATCATCGCAGAAAGTGCAAAATGGCACTTTTTAGAGTTTTTCCTCCGAATGGCACCAGTAACCGTACCAACCTTAATTTTCGGTTTAGCAACCTGTATTTTTGTGGAAAAATTCCGCTTATTTGGCTACGGCGAAGCCTTGCCAGCACAGGTGTTGGAAGTGCTACAAGACTATAATCAATGCACCGAAGAAAAAATGACCAAACGTGATCGTGTGCGTTTGTATACGCAAGGTTTGATCGGTGTTTGGTTGATTTTAGGCTTAGCGTTCCATTTAGCAGACGTGGGCTTAATTGGTTTAACGATCATCGTGTTAGCAACAGCATTTTGTGGTATTACAGATGAACACCAAATTGGTCGTGCCTTCCAAGAAGCCTTACCATTTACGGCATTGCTTGTGGTCTTTTTCTCTGTGGTCGCCGTGATTATCGATCAGCACCTATTTGCACCGATTATTCATTATGTATTAGCGGCAGACAAAGAGGCCCAGCTCGTGTTGTTCTACCTATTTAACGGTATTTTATCTGCCATTTCGGACAACGTATTCGTGGCAACCGTATACATTAACGAGGCGAAAAATGCGTTATTGCAAGGGGCGATTAGCCGTGAACAGTTTGATTTACTTGCAGTAGCGATTAACACGGGGACGAACTTGCCTTCTGTGGCCACTCCAAACGGTCAAGCGGCATTCTTATTCTTGTTGACTTCATCTATTGCACCGTTAATTCGTTTGTCTTACGGACGTATGGTCTATATGGCGCTACCTTACACCATCGTGTTATCCACTGTGGGTTTGGTCTGTGTGAAATACGTTCTGCCAACGTTGACCGTAGCAATGGGTTTCCATTAAAACGCAAAAAATTCCAGCGTAGTGTTTTTGCTAGGCTGGAATTTTTCTCTATTTTTTATCATTTCATAAATAAGGAAAATGTATGGGTAACCATTTGAAACAGTTTACTTGTTCACGTAGTTTTTGGCTTTTGTTATTCTTCTCAGCGCTGTTGTTTGAGGGGGTGGCGTTGTATTTTCAATATGTAATGAACCTTTCCCCCTGCGTAATGTGCGTGTACGAGCGAGTGGCGTTATTTTCCATCGCTGCGGCTGCTTTATTTGGATTTCTCGCCCCAAGTTGGACATTATGGCGCTGGCTTGCCTTATTGGCAGGGCTTGGTGCAGCGGTGAAAGGCTTGCTGATTTCTTTAAAACACGTGGATTATCAATTACATCCAGGCCCTTGGAATCAATGTGAATCTTTGCCACAGTTTCCTGATTTTTTACCCTTAGATCATTTATTCCCCACATTATTCCGACCTTACGGCGTGTGTAGTGATGTAGTTTGGTCTTTCTTAGATCTATCAATGGCGCAGTGGATCGCCATAATGTTTGGTGTTTATGTGGCTATTTTTGTCGTAGCTTTGTTTATGCAATTTTTCTGTACTAAACCAAAACGTTCTCTGTTCCATTAGGTTAATGGTTTGTTATCGGCTTGCGAAAACAAAGAAAACGTAAAGAAAATACAATGCAATAAAACGCATTATTTTGTAGAGAAACACTAGTATTGGTTAGGTTTTTTTAGTGAAAAATCATAAAATACCCCCAGTGAATTTATTACAGTAGGAGAACAAATTATGTTAGTGAAAATTTATGGTCGCCCAGGTTGCCCTTATTGCGTACGTGCTGAAGCCCTTGCAGAAAAACTCAAAAAAACCGTGCCAGATTTCGACTATGAATACATTGACATTATCGTTGCAGGTTTAACCAAAGAAGATTTATCCGCAATAGCGGGTCGTGTGGTGAAAACCGTACCGCAAATTTTTATGGACGATATGTACGTTGGCGGTTTCACAGACTTTGATGCACTAAGCAAAAAAATGTTTGGCTAATCCAATCTAAAAAAGCACTCGTAAAGAGTGCTTTTTATTGCTTTGATAAAATTTCTAGAAAAATTCCGACCTAAGCCATTTGTTGATATTCATATAAACGATACGCCACTTGCCCTGTGGTTTTTTCTTTTAGGCAAACCCAGTGGGCAGACAGTGCAAGGAGCTGTTTTTTTTCCGTTTCCACATAAACTAATGCCTTATCTGCCAGCCATTGATGTTGTTCCAATAAAGAAAGTGCTTTTTCCGCTAAGCCAAAATGAAACGGCGGATCGAGAAACACGAGATTAAACGGTATCTGTGGCGGCTGTTGCAAAAATTGCAAGCTATCCGTAGTCTGTACGAACGCTTGATCCACAGGCGTGGCTAGGGTTCGTAAATTAACTCGTAATTGATTAGCGACTTGCTTGTCTTTTTCTAAAAATAATACAAAATTCGCCTCACGCGAGAGTGCCTCAAAGCCCAACGCACCGCTACCAGCAAAACAATCCAAACACCGAGCATTGCGCACGGATCCCATCAGCCAGTTAAATAGGGTTTCTTTGACACGATCCCCTGTTGGGCGTAACCCTTCTGCGGTGAGAACGGGTAATTTTCGGCCACGATGACGGCCGCTAATAATGCGCACGGTGCCTGTTTTATTGCTTGAATTTTCATTACGAGGGGAAAGGTTTGAGCGTTTTTTTTGCATAGAAAATGTCTTGATTGTGTTAGACTACGAGAAATTTTGCCTAGTGTAATGGATTTCGTTTTTTTGATGAAGTATAGCACGCAAAATTCCTTATTTTTATTTCATTACTGCGCATTGAGGAAACTATGGCACAGGATCAGCAAGACAAAAAACAAAAGAAAAAAGGCGGCTTTTGGTCGTTTTTTGGTTTAGGAAAACAGAAAACCAGCGAAATATCTTCCCAAAAAGAAGAGGCTACTACAGAACAAAATCTCCTTGTGGCAGAACTGCCAGCCAGCGAGGCTACGGCGAAAACAGAGGAAACTGCGAATCCAGTTGAGCTGGAAAAGATCAAAACAGTAGAGGCAGCGGAAGCGGTAGACGTGGCAGAAGTCAAAAAAGAAACCGTTGAAACAGAAAGCCAAGAAACCGTTGTTATCGAACAGGATACGTTGCAACAACAAACTCTCACCGTTAAGGCGGATAGTGCAGATATCATTGAGGAGGACATTCAGCCAACGGCAGAAGAAAATCCACAACCATCCACCCAACCAATCCAAGAAAAACCAAGTCAAGGCGGCTTTTTCAGCCGTTTAGTGAAAGGTTTGGTCAAAACTCGCCAAAATATTGGTTCAGGTTTTAAAAGTTTATTCAGTGGCAAAAAAATTGATGATGAATTGTTTGAAGAATTGGAAGAACAGTTACTCATCGCCGATGTAGGCGTACCGACTACCACGAAAATCATTGATAATCTCACTCAACACGCCTCACGCAAACAGCTAAAAAATGCAGATTTATTGTACACACAGCTTAAAACAGAACTAAAAACCTTGCTAGAACCTGTCAGCGAACCACTCGTGATTGACGAAAGCAAAAAGCCTTATGTGATTTTAATGGTAGGCGTAAACGGCGTGGGCAAAACCACGACCATTGGCAAGCTGGCTCGTCAATTCCAGCAGCAGGGCAGATCCGTAATGCTTGCCGCTGGTGATACGTTCCGTGCAGCGGCCGTTGAGCAGTTGCAAGTGTGGGGCGAACGCAATCATATTCCAGTAGTTGCGCAAAAAACAGGCTCCGATTCCGCCTCAGTGATTTACGATGCAATGCAATCAGCCGCAGCGAAAAATGTTGATATTTTAATCGCAGACACCGCTGGGCGTTTGCAAAATAAAGATAATTTGATGAACGAGCTGAAAAAAATCGTCCGTGTAATGAAAAAATACGATGAAACTGCACCGCACGAAATTATGCTCACCCTAGACGCAGGTACAGGACAAAATGCCATCAGCCAAGCGAAATTATTCAATGAAGCCGTAGGGCTAACAGGGATCAATCTCACCAAACTAGATGGCAGTGCGAAAGGTGGTGTGATTTTCGCTATTGCCGATCAATTCAAATTACCTATTCGTTACATTGGTATTGGCGAAGGTATCGAAGATCTGCGACCATTCCAAGCAGATGATTTTATTGAGGCACTTTTCGAGCAAGAATAAACCTAAATGCCTAGGCTGGAATTTTCGTCAAAATTTTGACAAATATTCCAGCCTTCGTTTATTCATTATCAACGGCTAACTGCGTTTTTGCATTAACCACCAAATTAACCCCACAAAACATAGGCTTGGCATCAACGCACCGATGGTCGGGGAGATGTCGTAAATCAGGCTTAGTCGCCCAAACACTTCATTTACCACATAAAATAAGAACCCAAAGCAAATGCCTGTCACAATTCTTGCACCAGCACTTACGCCACGCAGCTGCCCAAAAATGAAAGACAATGCCAGTAGCATCATTATGCTAACAGTGAGCGGTTTAAAGGCTTTTTGCCAAAAAGTAAGCTCAAAGCGTTTTGAATCTTGCCCTGTTTGTTGCATGAACTGAATGTACTGCCAAAGCCCTGTCATCGAAAGGGAATCAGGACGCAAGGACGCTATACCGAGCTTGTCAGGGGTTAGGGTCGTATGCCAAATTTCGCTAGGTATCCTTTGTACTTGCACTTTGTTAGGCAACAACACTGAGCGAGTAATGTCGTCAATTCTCCATTGATTACCATCAAAGTTGGCTTTTTTAGCACGGCTTACTTGTTGTAATTTATGTTGCGAATCAAAGTGGTAAATCATCAAGTCATCGAGCTGAGTACCTTTGCTAACTCGTTGAATATGCACAAAATTATTGCCATCTTTTGCCCACACACTGTTATGCACCGACAACACTGATCCGCCGTAGAACGCTTGGGTGCGCATATCTCGTGCGAATTGTTCCGTTTGTGGAACACCCCATTCGCCTAGCAGCATTGTGACTAAAATTAACGGAATCGCCGCTTTTAAAACGGATAACGAAATTTTGAAACGAGATAGTCCCGCTGCTTGCATAACGATTAGCTCACTACGGCTTGCCATTGCGCCGAGTGCGATTAAACTCCCCAATAAGGCTGCCATTGGGAAAAAGGTTTCAATGTCTTTGGGCATCGTTAAAACGGTAAATAACGCCGCTTTAGCGATGTCGTAAGTGCCTTTGCCTACGCTACGAAATTGTTCTACAAATTTAATAATGGCGGATAGTCCCACGAGAGCGAATAGTGTGGCGAATATTGTGCCAAGAATGCTTTTACCGATGTAGCGATCAAGTGTTGTTAAAATCATTTGTTTTCCTTCGCAAAGCGTTTTTGTTGTAGGGTTGTGCGGAGTTGATAGCGCCATTTGTACAGCCACGGGCTATCCCAGCTATTGAGTAAGATGCCGAATAAGAGAAAGGCGAGATTGGTTAATGGCATCCACAGTTGGACGTTGAGTTTGGCTGCTTCACCAGCGGATTTCAAGGAACTTTCCAGCAGAAAATAAATTAAGTACAGCAACAGTGCTGGAAGAATTTTGGCAAACCGCCCCTGACGTGGGTTTACTCTGCATAGCCCAATGGCCACCAATGCCATAATGGGCACGGAAAGAATCAACGTTAAACGCCATTGCCATTCCGCTTGTGCTGTGGCGCTAGGTGTTGCGAACAGTTCTGGCAAGGTCATCATTTCTTCGTCTGTAACGGAGTTTGCTCGAATCGCTTTATGCGTAGCATAAGCTTCGTAATGATCAAAATGGGTAATCGTAAAATTGGCAGAACCAGCTGAGCCTTCGTTACGTTCTGCGTTACCCAGTGCTAAAATTTGGTCACCATTAGGTAACGCACGAATGACACCTTGCTTGGCAAAACTCACGCTTGGTTTGCTGTTTTTATTATTGGCTGGTTGGAAAATATACACATCTTGCAGGGTTTTATCTTTGATGCGATCAATAAACAACATCGTGTTACCGATGTTTACAAATTGCCCAGCAGCGAGCAAGCTCATTGTGGGGTTTGCTTTAGCGTCTTCGAGAATTTTTTCCTGTTTTTGTAAACTCAATGGCGCAAGATAAAACGTATTGTAAGCAGCAAAACTAGCGGTAAAAAGCGCCAATAGCAACGCTACTTTCACCAATGCTGACTGCCCAACACCACAGGCACGCATTACGGTAATTTCACTGTCTGCGTAAAGTTTGCCGAGTGTTAGCAGCAGTGCCATAAATAAGCTTAGTGGCAAAATGAGTTGAATCATTGTGGGAATGCCAAGACCGAGCAAGGAAAAAACTAAATCCGTTGGCACTTTGCCATTCGTGGCAGAACCTAAAATACGGACAAGTTGTTGGGAAAAGAAAATTAATAATAAAATCAACAGGATTGCAATTTGGCTCTTTAAAACCTCCTTGCTTAAATAACGAGTAAAAATCACGAGTTTGCCTATATTCTGCTTGCTTTTTTATATAAAAAGGGTAGTTTTTACGGTGGAGTTTATAGCGACCGCAAGGGTCGCATATTACCGTATTTTCTCAACTAAAAAAAGGAACGAATACAATGAGGTATCTAGCAAAAACACTTTCTGTTGCAGATGTTAGTGATACCCTCATCGTAGGGTTATTTAGCGATGGCACTTTCACCCCCGCGGCAAAAGCATTAGATGATTTATCTGATGCCTATCTTACACAATTACTTGAAGAAAAATCCTTAACAGGCAAGAAGGGCGAGGTGGTTTTACTCCAACGTATCCCGCAATGCAACGCAAAACGTGTGATTGTGGTTGGCTGTGGTGATGCAGGAGAATTAACCGTACGTGATTACAAAAAAATGTACACCAGCATCACAGAAACCCTCAATAAAACCCCAGCAGTTGAGGTGGTGAGTTTCTTAAATGAAGTAGCATTAAAAGATCGTCACCTAGCGTGGCAATTACGTTTTGCGGTGGAAAGCATTGAAAACACCAATTACCACTACGACGCATTTAAAACCCGTGACAAAGCCCCTGAAAGTAAATTAGCAAGCGTGATTTTCCACGTTGATGCAGAACAGCTTACTTTCGCACAACAAATGATCGACACAGGGCTTTCCGTTGCACAAGGCGTGCGAGCGACCAAAGATCTCGCCAACTGTCCGCCAAATATTTGTACGCCGGAATATTTAGCCGAAAAAGCACAAGCACTCGCCAATGAAAACACCAAAATTAGCGTAGAAATCATCGGCGAAGATCAAATGCGTGAGTTAGGAATGAACGCCTATTTAGCTGTATCGCAAGGCAGTACGCACGAAGCGAAAATGAGCATTATGCACTACCACAACGCCTCTGCGGATCAAGCCCCAATCGTTCTTGTGGGCAAAGGCTTAACTTTTGACGCAGGCGGTATTTCATTAAAACCAGGCGCTGGAATGGACGAAATGAAATACGATATGGGCGGTGCCGCAGCGGTTTACGGCATTATGACCGCACTCGCCAAACTTGATTTACCACTTAATGTGATTGGCGTAATGGCTGGTTGTGAAAACTTACCAGACGGCGAGGCTTATCGTCCTGGTGATATTCTCAAAACAATGAACGGCTTAACCGTAGAAGTGCTAAACACTGACGCAGAAGGCCGTCTCGTGCTTTGCGACACACTCACTTACGTTGAACGCTTTAAGCCAGCACTCGTAGTGGATATGGCAACCTTAACAGGCGCTTGCGTAATTGCACTTGGTGCACCAAACACAGGTTTAATGACAGAAGATGAAACACTCGCCGCAGATTTATTAGCCGCTGCCAACGAAAGCCAAGACAAAGCGTGGCGCTTACCGATCGGTGAAGATTATGCCGAAATGTTGAAATCTCCATTTGCGGATCTCGCCAATATCGGTGGTCGTGCTGCTGGGGCTAGCACTGCTGGGGCTTTCTTAGCCAACTTCACTGAAAGCTACCGCTGGGCACACTTAGACATCGCAGGTACGGCGTGGAATTCAGGGGAAAATAAAGGCGCCACAGGTCGTCCAGTCGGCTTAATGACCCAATTCTTAATCAACCAAGCGACAAAATAAACATTACCACAACACCCCAATGGTGCAAACCGTTGGGGTTTTTATTTTCTGTATTCCAAATAAGATGACAACAAACTCAACAAACTCGCCAAAAGTTTAAAAATCAAACAAAAACCTCTCGTTTTGCGATGGCGATCGCAATATTATGTTTGTGCACATTGAACGAGGCGGTTCTAACGAATAAAACGTTTCCTTTGAAAACCGTATTAAAAGTGCATTTTTTTGTTTAATTTTTTGTGGATTTAGCATAGCATAGCCGAGATTTTTCTCACATCTAAGGAGTTTCTATGAAGTTATCTCGAATTGCGTTGGCAAGCGTTGCATTATTTTCATCAGTTAGCAGTTTTGCTGGAATGGTAACGTCAAGCCCGAATATCGATTTTCTTGCCATTGATGGTCAAAGTGCCAAAAAATCCCTACTCAAATCCCAAAATAGTTTTAGCGTCAATGACACCAACCCGCATCAGGTAGTTTTACGTGTGAGCGAAATCGTTAAAAAAGGCTCTGATCACACATTATTTGAATCTGCACCAATCATCGTTACCTTCAACGGCACCCCAGATAACATCATGCTTTCCGCACCGCGTATTCGTGATGAGTATGATGTGCGCCGTTTTGAAAAAAATCCACACATTAATGTAATGACTCAAAGCGGTGAACAAGTCGCAAGCAAGCAGGATATTCTTGCTTTACAAGGCTTTATGCCTGGTTTGACTTTGATCGACACTTTATCTGAATACAACGCCAGCCATAAAAAAGCGGCAGTGAATGGGCTAGTGACCACTGCAGTGCCAGCGGTCGTTTCTAGTGTTGCGAAAGCGAGCAAAGGCAAAATTACCGTGCAAGGGCAAAATATCGCTGAACAACAGCTACAATTCTGGTTCCAACAAGCAGATAAAGCGACACAAGAACGTTTTCTAAAATGGGCAGCGAAACACTAGATACAAACGGGCATTTGCCCGTTTTTTTTTTATAGAGAAAGCTGAGTGCGTATAGGTCGGAATTTTTGCTAAAATTTTGCAAAAAATTCCGGCCTTTTACTTAGTTTAGAAAAATACAGCGTCATCGCACTCAGTAAACATCACTGCATACTGAAGCCCAACGGCGAATACATTTTCACTCGTACCTTGGGTAAGATAAAGTGCTGGCAGTATTTGCCCCCCCCCTTAACCACAGCAAAGGTCGGAATATTTACCAAAATTTTGACGAAAATTCCGGCCTACGCAATGTTTTCCATAACGAACAATAATGAACGGAGCGATAAAATGAATACTTACACAATTATCACTGGGGCGAGTTCAGGCATTGGGCTGGCGTTAGCTGAGGCTTATGCGGCGCAGGGAGAACAGCTGATTTTAGTGGCTCGGCGTGAGCATTTGTTGCAGGATTTCCAAAAACGTTACCCGCAAACGGAAATTTTTGTAGCGGATTTAAGCCAAGCGGGCAGTGCCGAACGCTTGTTTGAGCAAATACAAGCAAAAGGGCTTCGCGTGCATCGTTTGGTGAATAACGCAGGTGTTGGGTTATTTGGTGATTTTGCACACACGGATTTGCATAAGGAATTAGCGATGATTGAACTAAATATCGCCAGTTTAGTAACCTTAACAAAGTTGTTTCTTGTAGAAATGCTGGCTAAAAGTCAAGGTGAAATTATCAATGTGTCATCTA
This sequence comes from Actinobacillus sp., assembly GCA_020026075.1. Lineage (GTDB taxonomy): Bacteria > Pseudomonadota > Gammaproteobacteria > Enterobacterales > Pasteurellaceae > Actinobacillus_C. Next base: position 12,800 of record JAHHQZ010000039.1, read on the forward strand.
TCGCAAGTTTTATGTCAGGACCTAAAATGAGCGTTTATTACGCCACGAAAGCCTTTGTAACCTCTTTTACGGAGGCTATTGCCTACGAACTTCGCCACACGGGCATTCGTGTGCGCTTACTCGCACCAGGCACAACTGCCACAGGCTTTGAAAAAGCCAGCCAGCTAGAAGATTCTCAACTGTTTAACCGCTTTAAAACGCAAAGTGCCGAGCAAGTAGCAACCGCATTGTTGAGTTCATCACAAGATGTGGTGATTTCAGGCTGGCCGAATCGCTTAGCGGTACGATTAGCAAAATTTCTGCCACGTCGCCTTGTAACGGCGGTTGTGGCGAAAATCCAAGAAAAAAAAACGTAGCGAAGGACTTTAGTACTATAAGCTACAGCAAGTAGCATACAGGCACTTGGTAAATAAAAAAGAAGTCGCACAGATCCACGTGTTTTGTGCGATTTTTTCTTTTCTATTTTTTTTCTACGCTTTCTACTCCCGTTTTATCTATTTTTCACTTTTAGCCTAGGCTGGAATTTTTTAGAAAATTTTGTTGTGTTTTTTCTTCCCTTAAAAAATATTCAATATTCTGCGGTATTGACGGTATTTTTTATACCTTTATTGGTTTTTATACCCACTGATAGGTAATTATTTTGTGAACAATGATTTACTTGCGTTATTTTTTATAAAAGTTATTGCAACTAAAATACAAAGTATCTAAAATCCATAATCTCTTAATAACCCTATTTAAAAAGTGGTTAATGTTTGCTCGTTAAAGGTGCCACACAATAAATACGGTACAACGCTATACCAAAACGAACGTGGCGAAAATACGGAACTTGAACAACGCCTTGCTCACAAAGACAAAGCAAGTGGCAATGGCTTAGCGGAGATTAAATTTGTCGCGGGCAAAGGCAAATATAACGTTAATAAACGTGAAGTGTTGCAAGGTGAAAAATACAAAGCAAAAGCCAATGAAGTTGCGATTAAAGGTTCATTAGCAGGCGCTATGCACGGTTCACGCATTAGCTTAATCGCCACTGAAAGCGGTGCTGGTGTACAACACGACGGTGTTATTTTATCTGAGTCCGACTTAGACATTTTCACCGATGAAGGTAAAGTCGATTTAGGTGGTCAAATCATCGCAAAAGACAAGATCGATTTGCAAGGTGAAACCCACATTGGCAACGAATTAAAAGCAAAAACCTTAAAACTTAAAGGTAAAAATGCAACCTTAGGTCAAGCGAAGGAACGTGAAACTGCTGCTCGTAGTGAAGAACACAAACAAACCACCGCAAATGACCTGACCCCAAAAACTTAGACTAAATTAATTTAAGGACTGGGCTCTGTA
>JAHHQZ010000004.1 GCA_020026075.1 Actinobacillus sp.
GCACCTTAATTAGTTGACTGGTTAGTCCAACTTTTGGGGTGCAGATCACTTTGGCTTTTTGCAATAAAGGGGAAAGGAAAGAACGAAGATCGGTGTTATTCACTAAGGCTGCCGTTTCCTGCCAAGTGGCAGGCTGCTGGGTGATTTCTCTCGCCGTGGCAAGCGCTTGCTGTTCTTCTAGTCTTTGTTGAGAAAGCGTTAATAACATTACATTCCTCACAAACATTAAGATTAACCATTGTGAGAAAAATAATGAATAAAAGCAAAAACTTAGGCGATTAACACTTCAATACCGTGATTTTCTAAATAGGTGCGGTAATGCGCAGGTAAATTCTCATCGGAGATCAACATATCAATTTGATTTGCCTCACAAATGACAAAATCACTGTATTGCCCGAATTTACTGGAATCCGCCATCACAATAATTTTATGCGCTGCACGGCACATTAAGCGATTTAGCTGCGCCTCTTGCTCATTAAACGTGGTCACCCCTTTGTTGAGGTCAAAACCGTCCACGCCTAAAAACACCTTATCAAAACGGTTATAACGCAAATTATTGTCCGCCATTACCCCAGAAAAAGACATCGCGCCTTTACGCAAAACGCCGCCTGTCATTCGTAATTCCACGTTTGGGCAGTTCACCAATGCCATTGCGGTATCCAATCCATTCGTCAACACCGTCAATGGCAAATCGCCAATATGTGTTACGATTTCTTTCGTTGTTGTACCGCTATCAATGATGATACGTTCTTCTGGTACCAGCAAGGTTGCCGCTAATTGACCAATTTTTTGCTTTAATTCTAAGCAGCGAGTTTCTTTGGTTACATTCGGCAACTCGACAACTAAACGAGTACTCAGCACGGCAAAACCGTGTGAACGAGTAATATAACCACTTTTTTCTAACGCATTCAAATCCTTACGAATAGTCACATTAGATACATTAAACTGACGTGCTAGATCTTCAACCCTTTCACTACCACTTTTTTGGAGTAGCGTTAAAATATCCGAACGGCGCTCAACACTGCTTTTCATTATTTTCTCCTACATCAAGCAACCTAAAATTCATAACAACCCTACATTTCGATTGCTTTCGATGAAAGTATAATTCAAAACAAAAAGAAAACAATCGAAAGATTTCAAAACTGTGAACTCGATCACAAAATCCAACTTTCATTAACAATGAAACAGTAATCCTTACACCTTTTACGTCAATAAAAATAATAAAATGCCCCAAATTGAGGCATTTTATACGTTTAATGTGCAGCAAATACCCATTCAATCCTTGTGGGTAAATTCATCAAGCAAAAGCATAGGCCGGAATATTCGTCAAAATTTTGCTGAAAATTCCAGCCTATGTAATCAAGGATTCAGGATCTTAACTACTCCCACTCGATAATTACCCATACATATTTGTTTCTATATTTTGTATTTAGATACTAATTTGTTTCTTTTTTAGGTGTTTTTATACCTATTTTATCTAGTTTGCAAACTTTTTAGTATCAAAACAGTATCAGCTGTGATACTAAACTTGAGCTTACATAAAATTACTTCATACATTCTCAGAGTGTAAAACAATTATGTTTTTATATCTTAAATTTGATTATTTCAACGTTCTTTTCGAGTTGGTCAGATATACATCGTCGGACGACCTGCCCTTATATATCTCATCTGCTAAATATGATAACAATTCTTTTTGTGCTCTTAATTCAGCAGGAAATACAATTTTATTTTCTTCATTTGTTTTAAAATTCAAACCTAAATTATTAGCTTCCTGTAGTATATAATCTGTCGTATTTTTTTCCAAAACCTTTGTATCAAGGATATAAGCAATTTTTTTCTAGTCCAATTATTGCTAGCACTTACTAATGAATCTAAATCATCAACGTGAAAGCAATTGTTTTGACAAAAACTTCTAATATCATCATTTGTTGCTTGTCTATAATATTTATTCAAATTAAATATTTGATTTGCCCAGTAGTATGACTTGAAATATAATGTTCCATTCTCATAATATGCATCTATGTTATCAGTAATAACCACTCCCGGCTTTTGGGTGGAAATAAATGTATCATCACTCCAAAATAAAGTAATCCTTCCGCCTAACAATAATTGTCTTTTCTGCGTTCTTTGAAAAACTATTTTTTCATCTTCTCCATCATCACCCAATGTTAAAAATATAGCTCGAATATTAAGTTCGTTTTCATCATTTGCAACTAATTTTTCAACTCCTAAAGGATTATTTATTGCTTCTTGTATTTCGTCAGATAGATCAAAATTTTCAATTTTCAAACTTTCAAACTTTCATCTTCATCGGGCTTATAAGAACCATCAAAGTTAATAGAATTTGATTTATATCTTTCAGTATCCATGTTTAGAATTGACTCAACTCCAATCATAGTATCATTGGTTGTTTCTATTATTTTCACAGATATTTTGTCATTATCTAATGTAAATATATTACTCACCTTAAACCTCCATAGCATAATATTCAAATAGTCTTATAACTCTACTTGAAGAGTGTCTATTTCTTAATTCTTTTCTAGTAATCAAAGTCATATCAACTCCCTGTTCTGTTTCTATAGAATAAATTTTATATCCTATTATCTTTAAAATAGGGTTATTAACAGTCTTTTGGCCCAAAATCAACAGCACAACACTAACTAACACTAGTATCCAATTACCAAGAGTAAAACTATTTCCAAAATAACTTTCAACAAATGGTACAAAATAAGTAATGTATATAGCTAATATCCAACTTTCTTTGTCTTGGCTTACATTTGAAATGTTAATTTTTTTAGAAACCATCTGTTTTTTTTCGCAACACTTAGTATAATAAACTGCGCAATTACCAGTACTATAGATATTATAATTGCCATTATCCCTAGTATTATATTTTTCTCTATCAAAATTTTACTTATACCAATAGCCAAAATAAAAGGTATCGAAACAGAACTATTAAAAACAATATGTATACACTTATTAAACATACTATACCTCTACTTATTTTCACTAAATTTATATTTATATCTAATATGTTTTAACTACTCGCTGCAAACTTTGACATTGTCATATTTGATATGAACTTACTTATATCTTCGCCTAAATGTTCGACTATAATATTATCAAAATCTGCATAATCAATATCCCTAACATCATGGAAAATATGATTGTAAAGATACTCTGCAAAAGTGCTTGCTAAAATAATTACAATTTGAGCCCCTTTAATATCACGCTTCGCTGCAGGAACATATCTCGGCGTAACAACGATAGTATATTCGCCGCCGATTTCTTCTCGGTGTTCTCTCAATCTTCCAACATTAATACCAATTAGTTTGTTTGCAGTAGACTTTGACTCAACCGCAAATTTCTTTTTCTTTGTAATATAAAAACATTCAATATCCGTATGCCCAGCTCCACCAATACGCTTGGTATCAACATTGTAGAACATATCAAAGCCTTCAGCTAACACTTCTTCAAATAGATATGCGGTATCGTTATCAGGATTATTTGAATATGTTTCAATGAATTTTGGCAATTCAAGCAGCGAGGAAAGCTCGTCGCTTTCGCCTATCTCCTCCATTAAAACAGACGGATAAAAGTTGTATATTTCTTTTACAACATCCGTTTTCATTCTTTCAGGGGCATCAAGCTTTAACGGCTCCTGTGTGAATGAATATGATGATAACAATTTTTCTACATACTTAATTACAGAGTTGTTAAGGGTTACATAACCATTTCTTGCAATACGCCCCGTAGGTGCACTTTTACTTCCCATTTTTGTCGGGTGGAATAGCCTACATATCGGTTCGCCTTTTTCAACGTTCAATATTCCTACCGTTGAAAGCAATTTACAAGTATAATACTCCCATTCGTAAACAGCATTGACATAAGTATGCTCGTCCGATTTGTAAATAGCCTTGATTTCATCTGCCGATTTATTTCGTAACTCTAAAACCTTTTCAACAAGCGTTTCATAGACGGTTTCATTAACTGAAGTAACGAAAGCAAGTATTTGAGCATACTCATAATTATAAAGTTTACCATCCAAACGCTCGTCTAAAAGAAGTTTAAAAATCAATCTGAATGGGTAAAGCTGAAATTCTTTATCAGTTCCGCTTGCGGGATGTTGAAATTGGATTGCATAGAGCATTGTAGTGAAAATCCTTACAAGCTTATCTTCGTCGTTGATGTATTTCAAAAACAAGTTTCCTAACGGACTGAACATAAATCTCTTTTTATCCGCATCATCTTCGTAACCGAACATATAATACTCAAGCGTATTTATTCTATGGTTGATAGAGTCCAGCGGCTTATCCTTTGGATTCCTCGTCTTATACATATTCAATGCGGCAAGTCTTTCTTGCATACGCTCTCTTTCTATATTGGATATATCTGTTTTACAACTGTTTTTCACATCAAGAGCAACTGCCTTAATAAGTTCGTAGCTCGACGTATGTTTATATAATATCCACTTGTTTCTTTCAACAGTAACCGGCATATCGTTACACCTACTCTCCTATTTTTTCAAGTACTTTCATCATAAGTTTTGGCGGGATTGACTCGCCGATGACAGTTCTAATAAACGTATCCGTCGAACCTTTCGGAAAATCAACATCTTTGGGAATCGACGATACGATAAAGGTTTCTAATAAAGTAAGAACTCTCGCATCTGAGTATGTGCCGTCGGGTAAAAGTCTTCCTGGGTGAACATTATTGTGAGAACTCATACTTCCGCTAAAAGTTGTTCGAGTCGGGCAAGGCTGATCCCAAACCATTCGCTTAAATGTATTGTGGAAGCCTTTAATTCTTGTTCCGTCTTCCTTTTTAGGGTAATAAACCTCGTTTGCAATAGCACTTTTACCTGGTGGCGTGTGTTTCAATGCTAAAACAGCTCTGTCGTTGTGCTTTTTAGCGAAGTGCCATGGTATATCTGAAGTTTCGCCCGACTCTAACGAAGGTAAATCTCCAATGGCATCACGAAGTGGGATTTCCGCTTCTGTAGCAGGCCAAGACCATTTTTTGTCAGGCTTATACATTTTGATTATCGCTCTCGGTCTTGATTGACAGATACCATAATCTTTTGCATTTAAAACTCTTGCTTCGATTATATACTTGTCGGCATACTTTTTATTGAGAATTTCTTCAAGTTTAAAATAGTAATTCTCATAAGGAAAGTACATTTCCAAAAAAGTTGGAACATTTTCAATAAGAACATAGTCGAAATCACAGCGGTCGATAATATTTAATGCGGAAAGAATTAAATAATTGCGTTTATCTTTCTCATAATGGAGTTGCTTTTTATTTTTCCCTAATGTGCTTAATCCCTGACAAGGTGGGGTGGCTATTAACATTTTAGCACCGCCCTTTTGGACTGCTTCAACCATATAGTCTTGCGTTTCATCTAATGTAATATCACCACAGTACATATCTGTTGTGGAATAAAAATGAGAATAACATTCTGCACGCTTTGGTAAAAGTTCATTTGCAGCTACAACATCAACATTTGTATTTTTTAATAGCAATTCTCCTATACCTGCGCTTGAAAACAAAGAAATCGCTTTAATCTTGTTCATCATAAATACCTCTTACTATCTCTTCTAGCATTAATGGCGGGATAGACTCTCCGATACATTGTCTTATGAGTAATTCAGGCGTATCATCAGGTATGTTCCAATCAGCAGGAAGCGAATTTAATAACATAAGTTCTAACGGCGTTAAAACCCTCGCATCCGAATATGTGCCGTCAGGCATTAGTCTGCCTGGATGGACGTTTCTTTGAGAAGCTATACAATCGTTTCTAATTGTAATTGTTGGAGAAGGGACATCCCATCTGATTCTGCGATACGAAGATTCGTAGCCTTTAATCCTTGTGCCGTCTTTCTTTTGAGGGTAATAAACGGGATTTGAAAACGCTGATTTTCCTGTCGGCGTATGTTTCATCCATAATATATTTTCTTTGGTATGTTTTCGAGCAAAATGCCACTTTCTATTTGATTTTTCACCTGATTCCAAAGAAGGCAAATCTCCTATGGCTTGTTCTACCGTTACTTTTTCCCTTTTAACAGGCCAATTCCATACCGTATTAGGCTTGTGCATTTTAATTATCGCCCTTAATCTTGTTTGCGGTACACCATAGTCAGAAGAATCAATTATAGCACTGTCGATTATATATTCGCTTCCAAATTCATACTCCAATATTTCCAAGACTGTTCTATATTCAGAATCGTACATAAGCTTCAACTTTAATAAGGCGGGAACATTTTCGATTAATATGTACTCTGGAGCCATTAATTTTATAGCTTTAACAACATAAGTAATCAGGTAATTGCGTTTATCAGATTCCATTGTTTCCTGACAACGATTTTTTCCTGCTACGCTCATTCCTTGACATGGTGGAGAAGCTAACATAAAGTCCACTTTTTCAGGGCAAGAAGAAATTATTTGATTGAATATCTTTTCGTTTGTAATATCACCACAAATAACTTTTGTTTCGGGGTTTATAGAACTATATAGATTAGCTCTTTTTTCTAACAACTCGTTGGCAACGACAATATCTATACCTACATTTTTAAAATAAGTCTCGCCAATTCCTGCGCTTGCAAAAAGCGAAACACCTTTTAATCTTTTTTTTGTCATAATATTACATCCATTATCTCGCCAATGTTACATTTCAAAGCAAGGCATATTTTAATCATTACAACCATAGAAACGGGTTCGTTATTAATTAATTTTGACATTGTTGTAGAACCGATACCTGTAACATCTTTCAAGTCTTTCTTTTTCATTTTCAAATCTATTAACTTTTTCCATAACTTGTCATACGAAACCAATTATAACACCTCTCACTACTAATTTATATCATAGTTATGACGATATTTCGTTCGTCATAACCGATATATCGGTGTTTTAATTATACTCTCATACAACTTCATTTGTCAATCTATAATGCCTTTTTAGCATTTCATAGATATACTTTTTTAAAAATAGAATTCTTACAATGATCCGTGCAACTATAAAACTATGCAAAACATCGTTATCACTCAATTTCTGTTGTTCTTTTATTCTTCACTTTATATGAGTCCTTATCATTAACTTGTTACTTCTTAATTGCACCAATAACCGATTCATTTTTCTTTTCAGTTTTGTCCCTACCAAGATAATCATTCATATTAACTTTCAAATGATCCAACTCCTCATATTGTGCTGATAATGAATTGTGTTTCTTGACAATCACCTCTTGTTTAACCTGCAATTCTTTAGAATGCTCATTTAGTTTCCTGAAAAGATTTTTACCTGATTTTGACTTTAACTCACCCAACACTATATGTCTCAAGTGTGGAAATTGTTTAAGGAAAATATCTATCTCTTCATAAGATTTTTTATAGGCTTCTATATTTTTTCGATTCATCATCATATATATTTTGTCATTCAGATTTTTACGATAACCCTCATAATGCTCCGCTTGCTGATACAGATTTGAATATGCTTTACTACTTCTTTTATCCTCTTTTGTTCCTATGACAGCTTATCAAATTCTCGCTTCAACTCATTCTTTTCGATTGAGATTCGGCTGATACCATGCCCCAATTCTTCCATCGAATTAAATCCCCTGTCTCTAATTTCAATAAGTGTAGAAGCTGCCGTTTTAAGGTTATGTTTCGTAGCCCAACACTTATATCCTTTGCTTGACTTCACTTTTTTATTGTTCTTGATGTCGATGATATTGCCAAGTTCTCTGTCTTTATTCAGGATCCTATCTCTAATCCGCTCTTCGGTATAATTGCCTCCAATCGTCTTTGCTCGGGTAAATCTCTGCTGACCTTTCTTTCTAAAGGCGATATGCTTACCAAACTTTATCTCATATCCGAAGCTTTCCATCCTGTCTAAAAAGTCTTACCAGTTGGTTGACCTTTTTATAATCCTATCTATATCAAATTGAAGTCTTGACTTATAGCGGCTTCCTTTTTTGTCCTCATTCCAGTCGTGCCAATTCACAAATTTTCTTCGTTTAATTTCGTTGATTTCCTTTTGCGTTTCTTGGTCAATAACTGATAAATTATGTTCCTTGCAAAGCCTGTCACTTTCATTTCTAATCTTCATATAGGAGCCGTAATAAGACTTGTAAACCTTGCCCTCATCCACATCGATAGAATTAAATATAACGTGATTATGGATATGGTCTTTGTCGATATGGGCAGCTAGGACATACTCATATTTTCCAGCCAGTATGGTATCGCAAAGTTCGATACCTACCTGATGAGTTTCTTCTGCTGACACTTCATTTGGGGCAAAAGATTGGATCAGGTGCTGGGCTAGTGTAATATATTTTTAATAACTAGACCGTTTCTTTATTCTATGGTACAACGATCTCAAGTGAAATTTGGAGGTCACAAAGCATCGCCTATTGAGCTAAGCAATGAGGAAAGAGAATATCTCGAACTGCAGACTCGTGCCAGAACCATTCAGGCTCAAACAGTCACACGTGCACGTATTTTATTATTACGTGCCGAAGCAGTATCAATAGATGCCATTGCTGATAAAGTGGGGCTCAATCGCTGTAGTGTTATGCTCTGCCTTAAGAAATTCAAAGAAGGTGGGGGTTGAAAATGCCCTTTATGATGCACTGGGCCGTGGCAGAAATGCTGAGATTACTGATGAAGAAAAAGCCTGGATCATTAACATTGCCTGCCAAAAACCAATTGATTTTGGATATGCTGCCGAAACTTGGACATATACCAAGCTGACATCACACAACAATCAAACCGCTGAAGCAGCCGGATTTACAAGATTATCTACTATACACAAGAGTACTGTTCATACAATTCTTGATGAAGCAGATATTAAACCTCACAAAATAACTTATTATTGCGAAAACCGGGATCCGGATTTCGATTCTAAAATGCATAATGTATTACTTGTATATAAACAGCTTGAAATGCAGTTTAATGAAAATGGAGAACTTATTGTGTCTGATGACACTCCGATTCATATCCTTTCATATGATGAAAGCCAGGTATACAGGCTATTGCAACAACATCACCGGATTTATCGCCGGATTCAAAGCATTCTACAATAAGTAGTGATTATGAATATAAGCGTTTGGGAACCCTTTCTCTTTTGGCTGCTATAGATCTTCAGACCGGAGAAGCAATCCCTCTTGTAAGAGATAAGCATAGCAGTAAAGAATATATTGAGTTTTTAGAGTTGCTGGATGAAAAATATCCTAAGGGGGATAAAATCCGTATCGTCCTTGATAATCTTAGAGTTCACACATCTGAAGCGACAAGAAAATATCTTACAACAGTACCGGGATGCTTTGATTTTGTATTTACTCCAAAACATGGTTCATGGCTCAATATGGTTGAAGTTTTTTTCAGTAAAATGACCCGACAGATGCTTAGAGGAATCCACATAAAATCCAAAGAGGAACTCACTGACCGTATTTACAAATATTTTAATGAAATAAATAAAACACCGGTGGTATTTCATTGGAAATATAATATTGATGACATTGATGTATCAGAGGAAATCATCGTCGACACATTACCTATTTAAAATAGTCGAGGAGTTAATTAAAGGATGAAATACTAGTGTTTTTGTTCTTGAGTTAAATTCTCCTTTGGTAAGTTCAAATTCCTTATGTGCATTTTCTCTTGAACATAAATAGGTGCTGACAAAGATTTCTTCATCTGTTTTATCTCCATTACAAATATAATCTATGGCTTTTTTAAGGGGGCTTTTTATGGGATGTATCTTTGTAACCGCCATCAGCTTATTACCTTGTTGATGATATGATTTGAAACCTTTTCTCTAAACTCTGACAAAAACATCAACTCTCCTTCCATTGCCTTTTTTATAGTGTCTATATCTTTTTTATAGATAGTGCTGGTAGTATTGTACTGCCTTTGCTATCTGGTTTAAGTTTGCTGAATAATTTATAAACTCAATTTTAGCATCACACGGGGTTAATGGTTTATAGTCAAATCCAATGATTTCAAAGTTATCATCAAAAAATTGTTTATAATGATTAGCTTCTTCTGCATTACCACCCTTGCCATGAACATATATAACAACATTTTTCATTCAAATTTCCTCTACCATTTCTAATTTACCAGTCACTGCTTCCACAAAAGCCTCTCACCAAAATGATGGAAGGCTTTATAAACTTTTTACCTAAATTCAACAACTCCCTTTTAGACCTGCCTTTTCAGCTTTTTAGTATCAAAACAGTATCACTACTTCATTTTTCATAAGCTAAAAACTCTGAACCCCTTTATTTTCAATGGTTATATAACAGTAACATATTTGTTTCTGTTATTCCCACTCAATCGTCGCTGGTGGTTTGCCTGAGATGTCGTAAACGACGCGAGAGATGCCGTTGACTTCGTTGATGATACGGTTGGAAACATTGCCGAGTAGATCGTATGGCAGGTGCGCCCAGTGGGCAGTCATAAAGTCGACCGTTTCTACGGCACGCAAAGCGATAACCCAGTCATATTTGCGGCCATCGCCCATTACGCCTACGGATTTCACTGGTAAGAATACGCTGAATGCTTGGCTGACTTTGTCGTAGTAGCCTGCGTTGCGTAGTTCTTCGATGAAAATTGCATCCGCACGGCGCAATAAATCGCAGTATTCTTTTTTCACTTCGCCTAGCACACGCACGCCTAAACCCGGCCCAGGGAAGGGGTGGCGGTTTAGCATTTCTGCTGGTAAACCAAGTGCCAAGCCGATTTTGCGTACTTCATCTTTGAACAATTCACGCAACGGTTCCACTAAGCCGAGTTTCATATAGTCTGGCAAGCCGCCCACGTTGTGGTGGGATTTGATCACGTGTGCCTTGCCTGTTTTGCTGGCGGCGGATTCGATAACGTCAGGGTAAATCGTGCCTTGTGCGAGCCATTTCACGTTGGTTTGTTTGTGGGATTCTTCATCGAACACGTCCACGAACACGTTGCCGATCATTTTGCGTTTCGCCTCTGGATCAACCAAACCTTGCAAGGCGTTAAGGAAACGATCTTCTGCGTCCACTCGAATGATATTTAAACCAAAGCGATCGCCAAACATTTCCATTACTTGATCCGCCTCGTTTAAGCGTAGCAAGCCGTTATCCACGAATACACAGTGCAATTTGTCGCCAATAGCACGGTGCAATAAAAGTGCGGTTACGGAAGAATCCACGCCGCCTGATAAGCCTAAAATCACTTCATCATCGCCCACTTGTGCTTTAATACGCGCCACAGCATCTTCAATAATGTTGACTGCCGTCCATTCCGTACGGCAATGGCAAATATTGACCACGAAATTGGTCAGCAAGTCTAAACCGCAATGAGTGTGGGTAACTTCTGGGTGAAACTGCACACCGTAGAATTGGCGCTCATCGTCCGCCATTGCGGCGATAGGGCAAGTTGGCGTGGAAGCAGTGATGTGAAAATTTTCTGGCAAGCGTGTGACTTTGTCGCCGTGACTCATCCACACATCAAGCCCATTTTGCCACGCCGGAATATTCGCAAAAATTCCGGCCTGCCCATTTTCCATATTGTGTAAATCAATTTTTGCGTAGCCAAATTCACGGTGATCGGAATTTTCCGTCAAACCGCCAAGTTGCATTGCCATTGTTTGCATTCCGTAGCAAATGCCAAGCACTGGCACGCCAGCGTTGAATACGTAATCCGGCGCCACTGGGCTATTCGCCTCAGTGGTACTTTCAGGGCCGCCTGAAAGAATGATCCCTTTCGGATTGAACTCACGGATCTGGTCTTCCGTCACGTCCCACGCCCACAGCTCGCAATACACGCCAATTTCACGCACACGGCGCGCGATCAACTGCGTATATTGTGAACCGAAATCTAAAATAAGAATTTTGTCTTGGTGAATGTTTGTCATAAATATCCTTTATAAAATAAAACGAGCAACTTAACGCATTTGGTAATTCGGTGCTTCTTTGGTGATGGTGACGTCGTGGACGTGGCTTTCTTTGATGCCAGCACCGCTGATTTCCACAAATTCGGCTTTGGTGCGGAGATCTTCAATAGTGGCACAGCCTGTTAAGCCCATACAGGAACGTAAGCCGCCCATTTGTTGGTGAATGATTTCTTTGAGTAAGCCTTTGTAAGGGATGCGCCCTTCGATACCTTCTGGTACGAGTTTGTCGGCGGCATTGTCGCTTTGGAAGTAGCGGTCGCTGGAACCTTTTGCCATTGCACCGAGCGATCCCATTCCACGATAGGATTTGAAGGCTCGTCCTTGATAAAGCTCTATTTCGCCTGGTGCTTCTTCTGTGCCAGCAAACATTGAGCCAACCATTACACAGCTTGCCCCTGCGGCGATGGCTTTGGCGATGTCGCCTGAGTAGCGGATTCCGCCGTCTGCAATCACAGGAATGCCTAAGTCTTTTAAGGCGGCAGCAGCGTCAGAAATGGCGGTGATTTGCGGAACACCCACGCCAGTCACAATGCGAGTGGTACAAATAGAACCCGGCCCAATGCCTACTTTTACAGCACTTGCGCCAGCGTTGGCTAGGGCTAACGCCCCTGCAGCAGTGGCAACGTTGCCTGCGATGATCGGTAAATTTGGGTATTTCGCACGAGTTTCACGTACACGTTGAAGTACGCCTTCGCTGTGTCCGTGCGAACTGTCGATGAGTAGCACGTCAACGCCTGCTTCAACCAATGCAGCAATACGTTCTTCGTTGCCTTCGCCTGCACCAACCGCAGCACCAACACGCAAACGACCAAATTCGTCTTTACAGGCGTTGGGTTTGGCTTCTGCCTTCTGGAAATCTTTCACAGTAACCATTCCCACAAGGCGACCTAACTCATTGACAACAAGCACTTTTTCAATGCGATGGGCGTGCATTTTGGCGAGAATGTCCGCACGAGTAGCGTTTTCTTTGACTGTGATTAAACGGTCTTTCGGGGTCATAATTTCGCTGATTTTTTTGTTTAAATCCGTCACAAAACGTGTATCACGTTCGGTAACAATGCCCACTAATTGTTGGTGATAATTCACTACTGGGAAAGTGGCAAAATTGTGCTGTTTCACAATTTGTGCCAATTCAGCCAATGTGGTTTCAGGGTCAACACAAACGGGATCGCCGATCATTCCTGTTTCAAATTTTTTCACACGGCGTACACGATCCGCTTGGCGTTCAATGGACATATTTTTGTGGATAAAACCAATTCCGCCCTCTTGCGCTAAGGCAATCGCCAGTTTGGTTTCTGTAACCGTATCCATTGCTGCGGAAAGCATTGGGATATTCAGTGTAATGTCTTTGGTAAGCTGGGTTTTAAGATTGGCGGTGTTTGGCAACACGGTGGAATGTGCAGGGACGAGCAGAACGTCGTCAAAGGTTAAGGCTTTTTTTGTGATACGTAACATTTGCAATACTCTCATCTAAGGTTAAAGAAAAAATATTGCGACGGCATTATACAGAAAGATTTGCAAAGTGCGATATAATTCACAAAATTTTCACTGACCAATCATTTATTACGCAAAAACAAGCCACTATGTATACTCATTCAACTGCAATTCTTTTATTGCGTGCGTTAATTCAGCACCAGCACCAATCCAGCCTCCCCGCCCCATTGAACACGCTCGCTGCAACGCTCGGTCTTGACAAACACACCGCTCAACGTGCGTTGCAAGAATGGCGGCAGTCCGGAATAAATTTACAAATTCAGCAACATAATAACGGCGAGTACGTGCGTTTGTTACCCTCTTGCCCATTTTGGAATGTGGCATTTTTGCGTAAAGCCTGCCCAAACTGGCATTTCTTCTACAAGCCTGTGATCGATTCCACGAACGAGTTTTTACTGAAATACCACAGCACGCTTGCACCTTTTAGCCTATGTTTAACGGAATTTCAAACCGCTGGACGTGGGCGACGTGGACGTTCGTGGCATTCGCCCTTTGCAGGTCAATTAACTTTTAGTTTTACTTGGTATCCCCCAATGGAAAATATCGCAGGGCTGAGTGTGGTAATAGGCATCGCCACTGCGGAGGCTTTGCAAAAGCTGAACATTGAAAATGTACAATTGAAGTGGCCAAATGATATTTTGCTCAACGGCAAAAAATTAGGTGGCATTTTAATTGAACACATCGCTCACACGCCGCCTGAGCCTGCGTGCTTGGTGATTGGCGTGGGGCTAAACATCACCGAGCCGACCCTACCTGACGGCACGTTTCCTCAACCCTGCACTGGGCTACATTTCGTGTTGCCTAAATTAAGCCGTGAACAAGTGCTTTCTACGTTGCTCAAACAAATTCAAACTGCCCTAATTCAGTTTACCCAACAAGGCTTTACGGCGTTTTTGCCACACTGGAATAATCTCGATTATTTTCATCAAAAGCCCGTCACACTCTGGCGAGAAAGCACGCCCATTCACGGCACGGTGTTAGGGCTTACGGACACTGGGGCTTTGCGTTTGCAATGCGAGAACGGTCAAGTGCAGATTTTTCATCAAGGGGAAGTTTCCCTGCGTGCGAAAGCCTAACGAGCTAGGCCGGAATTTTTTTAAAATTTTTATAAAGAAAACCATGAAATCACATCAAGAATCCATTTTTATGTCGCTCCCTGTGAGCTTATTTGGTAGCACGATGGGGTTGTGTGGCCTGTCGGTAGCACTCAATCATTTTGCCCACAATGTGCCGTTTTTTCAGCCACTGGTGCGTGGCGTGGATATGCTGACGTTCGGCATTTTTCTCTTTTTAAGCTGTATTTATTTGGTGAAATGGCTGGCGTATTTCCACTTCGCCAAAGAAGAATTTCAATGCCCAACACGCAAGAGTTTTTTCGCTACGATCACCATTTCCCTGCTGCTAACCCCCATTTTAATCCACAAATACAACCCAACCCTGAGCTTTTATATTTGGCTTTTGGGCGTGGTGCTGTCGTTTATTTTTGCCCTGTATATGGTGTATTTTTGGATTGAAACGAAACACTCGCCGACCCAGCTCACGCCTGCGTGGATTATTCCTGTGGTGGGTGTGTTGAACATTCCGCAAGCGAGCTATTTATTTCACGGCAATTACCTTCATTTTGTGAATTTAAGTGCGCTCGCCATCGGCTTTTTCTTCGCCATTCCCGTTATTACTTTGATTTTTTCACGTGTGATTTTTATTGAAAAACTGCCTGCTAAACTCACGCCAACATTAATGATTTTAGTGGCGCCGTTTTCCGTAGGGCATTTGGCTTATGTGGCAACAGTCGGCGTGCTAGATGGCGTGGCTTTCGGCTTGTTCATCATCGGTGTGTTTATGTTTTTCGCCTTGCTGCCACAACTATTTAAAATCACCAAAGTCGCCCCTTTTCAAGTCAGCTGGTGGGCGATAAGTTTCCCTACTGCGGCGTTAATCAACAGCCTTTACAGCATCAACCACTTTTTAAAACTCACGTGGCTAGAAAACCTCACCAACGCTGCCTTGCTAGTTTTCACCGCCATCGTGATTTATTTAATCTACCGCACCATCAAAGGCATTTACCGCAAAGAATTTGCTTGCTTTTGCTAGATTAAATTTAGCTAGGCCGGAATTTTTGCACAAAAAATGGCGATTAATTTCGGTTTAATCGCCATTTAAATGCACTTTACTTACAGTTTAATTAGTGTTTTTTCATATCCAACACCATACGACCTTGAATTTTGCCATCACGCATTTCTTGGAAAACCTCAACCACTTCGCTGAGTTTACGTTTTTCTACGATTGGCGTAACGATACCACGTGCGCCGAAATCAAAAGCCTCTGCGAGATCTTGGCGAGTACCGACTAAGGATCCCACCACTTCAATACCGTCAAGCACAATGCGTGGAATGGAAAGATCCATCGTTTCTGGCGGCAAGCCCACAGCAACTACACGTCCGCCTGCACGTACGCAATCTACCGCACTGTTAAAGGCGGCTTTCGCTACGGCGGTAACCACTGCGGCGTGCACCCCACCTTGCGTGATTTCTTGGATTTTTTCCGTTGCGTTTTCTTTAAGTGGATTGATCACAAACTCTGCCCCCACTTCTTTGGCAAGGGCAAGTTTATCATCATTGAGATCCACTGCGATCACACGGGCGCCGAAAGCGTTTTTCGCATATTGCACCGCTAAATTGCCTAAGCCACCTGCGCCATAAATGGCGATCCACTGCCCTGCACGAATGCCTGATACTTTAATGGCTTTGTAGGTAGTAACCCCAGCGCAAGTAATGCTACTGGCTTGGGCAGGATCTAAACCATCAGGCACTTTCACCGCATAATCGGCGGTTACTACGCAGTATTCTGCCATTCCGCCATCAACAGTGTAACCTGCATTTTTCACGGAACGGCAAAGGGTTTCACGGCCAGAATTGCAATATTCGCACGAGCCACAGCCTTCAAAGAACCACGCAATACTCACACGGTCGCCCACTTTTAAAGACGTTACATCTTCGCCAATAGCTTTCACGATACCGATCCCTTCGTGGCCTAAAATTCGACCTGGCTGTCTACCGTAATCGGCTGCACAAACGTGCAGATCCGTGTGACACACACCACAATATTCCACTTCAACTAAGGCCTCATTGGCACGAATTTCTGGAATATCACGTTCAACGATCTCCACATCGGTACAAGCTTGATTTACAACTGCTGCTTTCATAGTAAAGTCCTCTTTTGAGTTGATAAAAAGAAAAAGGCTAGGCCGGAATTTTTGCTAAAATTTTGCCAAAAATTCCGGCCTTCGGTTATTCAGGTTTAAGTAAGAAAACGCCGTGCAGATCCATTTCGATGAAGGCATTTTTCATTTCTGGATCAAAATGTTCAGGATTGGCGTTGATTAATACGGTTTGTCCTGCCCAGTCGGCGACAATTTCCCAGTGGTTGCCCATATAAACGGCGCTTTTCACGCTGCAAGCTTGGGATGCAGCGCCCTTTGTTTGTAAATGCAAGGCCTCTGGGCGTACACCGAGTAAGCACTCGCCATCTGGCACGTTAAAGCGTGCGGCATTTGGCACTTGGAAAGTGTAGCCGTTGACGGTTACATTTTCCCCTTGTAATTGAGCTGGGAAAATACTGCTTTCACCCATAAAGTTTGCTAAAAACAATGAGTTTGGCTGCACATACAGGGTTTTCGCTGGGGCTTTTTGCATAATTTTGCCTTTGTGCATTACGATAACTTCATCAGACACCGCAAAGGCCTCTGTTTGATCGTGGGTCACATACAAGGACGTAATGCCTAATTTTTGCTGTAACTCACGGATTTTTTCTCGCATTGAACGACGTAAATTGGCATCAAGATTGGAAAGGGGTTCATCAAACAGCAAAACTTTTGGCTTTAACACCAGTGCACGTGCCAATGCTACCCGTTGCTGTTGACCGCCTGAAATTTGATCCACATAGCGATCGGCAAAGCCTGCGAGATCCACCAGCTCTAAGGCTTCTTCCACGCGTTTGCGGCGCTCCGCTTTCGGCACGCCTTGCATTCGCAAACCGTAACCTACGTTATCGCCAAGCATCATATGTGGAAACAACGCATAAGACTGGAACACGATACAAATATCTCGTTTTTGAATGGATTCTTTGGTTACATCTTCGCCGTCAATAAAAATCTGCCCTGATGTTGGCATTTCCAAACCTGCCACTAAACGCAAAACCGTGGTTTTACCACAGCCTGATGGTCCAAGTAGCGTAACCATTGTGCCACGCTTAATGTGCAAATCGAGATCATCAATCACTACCGCATCGCCAAAAGCTTTGGTTACGTTTTTTAGCACTAAAAAATCATCGTCATTGTTCGTTTGTAAATTTTGCATATAAATCCTTAGCACGGCCGTACCGCACACAACATTAGTTCAAACTTTCTGCTTTTAATTTGGCAATGCGCGTGTCGCCCACTACCCAGTCAAAAAATAAAATGATCGCCATCATTACCACAATCAAAATGGAGCCATACGCGATGGCTACGCCGTATTCGCCGTCTTCCACGCGATTCAAAATATAGGCGGTTGCCACACGTGTATCGGCGGTTACCAAGAAAATAATCGCACTGACGGTGGTCATCGCACGTACAAAGCTGGTTACCAAAGCAGATAATAAGGCAGGTTTTAGTAACGGCAACACGATGTGCCATAAGGTTTTGAACGAACTACCTTTGAGCGACAACGAGGCCTCGTCTAAGGTTTTATCCAACTGCCCTAAGCCTGCGATAGCGGCTCGCATTCCCACTGGCATATTACGCATTATCATTGACAAAACCACGATAATGCCTGTGCCAGTTAAATAAATCGGCGCATCATTAAAGGCAAGAATGTAAGAAACCCCAGCCACCGTACCCGGAACGGCGAAACATAATAACGTTAAAAATTCCAGCGTTTTCTTTCCTTTAAATTCTCGGCGCACCAAAATATAAGCGATGAGCAAACCGAAAATGGCGGTGATCGGTGCTGCTGTTAAGGCGAAAATCACGGTGTGAATTAAAGACGGCCACGCTCCATCGGAGAAACCTTGTCCAAAGAGCGTAATGTAATGTTTGAGCGTTAAGGTGTAGTTCACGCCCCAGTTTTCGGTAAAGCTACCGTAGAAAATACTGCCGTACAGCACGGTATTAAACAGCACCCAAGCCACTAAGAAGAACACGATGATCCACTTCATTGACACAGGCAAATCCTGCACGTCGCCACGATAGGCTTTGCCTGATACGGTAACGTAAGAGCGGTTGCCGATCCATACGTATTGAATAATGAAAATACCGAGCGAGAACACCAACAACAGCGTTCCTAATGTGCTGGCGGAGGCGTAGTCCAGTTGCGAGCCTGCAATGTAGAAATAAATTTGCGAGGCGATCACGTCAAAACTTCCGCCAAGTACGAGTGGCGTACTGAAATTCGCCAACGACTGCACCACGACCACAAGGAAGGAATTAGCCAACGCTGGTTTAAGTAGCGGGAAAATAATATTAAAAAAGGTTTGATAACGGTTAGCACGCAAGGTGTAAGAGGCTTCTTCAATGGACGGATGAATCGACTTCAATGCCCCTTCCAAAATCATAAACGACATTGGGGTCATTGACAGGGTGTCGGCAATCACAATCCCTGTATAGCCATACAGCCAGTTACTGTTAAAGCCCAAATAATCCACTAAAAATTGCGTAACATAGCCTGAACGCCCAAGCATTAAAGTTACCCCAAGTGCGACCACAAAAGGTGGCGTAACGATTGGCAAAATGGAAAAAATACGCCCAATAAAACGGGTTTTCTGGGCGATCCTTGTGGTGTAAAGGGCAAACATTAAGCCAAAAAATGTACACAACACCCCAACCGTCGTAGAAACGGCGAGCGAGTTTAGAATAATTTTTACCACATATTGCTGGCTTAATATGTGCAAGGCTTGTGTCGGTACGAACTGACTGCCGTCATAAAACATCGACACAAAAATCGCCAACGTCGGATACACAATGAAGAAAAACACGATCAAAATAATGCTTAATAATGCGGCGATAACAAACTTATCTGCCTGCATAAACTTCATTTTGGCTAGGCTGTTGGTGGTGGTCGCAATTAGGGCGACTATCATCACAAACACCGCATAACCTAAGCTAAATTTTGCGTAAATGGCGGATAAAAAAATAAATAAAAATATTCCGACGCTGATAAAAAAGCCCGCACGACCTTGTAATGGTGCGGGGCGATTTTTCAATAATCCATCAGCGATTGGGAATAACGCAAACAATACGACCCAAATCCAGCTTAAATTCAAGGAATCCCAGCCCATTGCGGCTAAAATTTCCTCTGGCATTGAGTCGGTAAAACCGTAGTACAGCGCCATTGACGGCAGGCAGATAAAGCCCAGCAATGCAATGACAGCCCATACGGTGTTGGAATTAAAAAGAGATAACGGTTTCTTCATACTTACTCCGTCCGTTATGAAATTACAAAAAGTTATTGTGCCATTTTGACATCGTGAACCCATTTATCGATTAAATGCTTACGCACGGCTTTTTCCTTAGCTCAATGTCAGCTTTTACTTGTTTCATTACTTACTCCCTTTATTGGTTTACTGTACTACTGCCCTTTCACCTCTGTACGCCACTGTTCAATGATGGCGTTACGCTTGGCTTTGTCGCCGTAGGTGCGGAAGTCATAGTCGATGAGTTTTACGTGGTTTGGATTCACCGCATAGGGTGAGGATTGTGCATTTTGATTGGTTAGAATGTGATGAGATTTGCCTTTTCGCCAAGAAAGCTCTTGCGCCTCTTTGGATAATGCCCAGTCAATGAACAATTTTGCGTTGTTCTCATTGCGTGCGTGATTGACTAAGGCTAAGCCAAACAAGCTGTAACCTGTGCCTTCGCAAGGGGTGATAATTTCCACTGGTGCGCCTTTTTCCTGCTCTGTGGTGTAATTTTGCAAAAAGCCAATACCGACTGCCACTTCCCCAGCCGCCACTTTACGGCCTGGTGCAACGCCTGATTTTGAGTAATGCAAAATATTTTTATCCAACGCTTTCATATAATCGAATGCGTTTTTCTCGCCCCAAAGCTGGACGAAAGTTGCCATTGCGGTATACGCCGTGCCTGAACTTCTTGGATCGGAAGTGATGATTTCTTGCTTAAATTCTGGACGAATTAGATCTTTCCAACATTTTGGCATAGGCAAGCCAAGCTGTTTTAAACGTGCGGTATTCACGCCAATCCCCAGCACACCCATTAAAATCACCGAACTTTTATCACCATTTTTCGCAATAATTTGCTGAAATTCCGGCCTAAGCTCTGCCAACACAGGCGAATGATACGGTTTCAGCAACCCCATTTCCGCTGCTTGTAAGTGGGTATCAAAAGTGCCGCCATACCAAACATCCGCCTGAGGATTGCCTTTTTCCGCCAGCAATTTTGCCAACGTTGAACCTGAACTGGTACGCACAAACTTTGCATCCACGTGATACGCTTTCGCAAAAGTTTTTACTTCCTGCTCGCACATTTCATTCGAGGCACTGCAATATACGGTCAAACGCCCATCAGCGAAGGTTGTTGGTGCGTAACTTAACGCCAAAAGACTGACCGCTCCAATGAATAACCCACTTACTTTTATCATCGTCTATCCTTATTGATTGACTTTCATTTTTACATCTTGCAACCACTTGTTAATCAGGCGTTTACGTTCATCGGCAGAACCGTATTTCTCAAAATTGTAATTGATCAATTTCAAGGTTTTCGGATCAAACGCTGCTGGAGATTGCTCAGCCGTGGTATTCGTTAAGGTTTGGAACGAGTTGCCTGCTTTCCACGCTAACTCTTGCCCTTCTTTTGATAACACAAAGTCCACAAAGTGTTTTGCGTTATCTAAATTTCTTGCCCCTTTCAAAATACTCACCCCGCCGAGTTCATAACCTGTGCCTTCGCAAGGTACGATCAACTCCACTGGCGCGCCTTTTTGCTTTTGCAACGCATAATCGTGCAAAAATCCAATACCAATAGCAGTTTCACCCCGTGCAGCGTTGCGTGATGGTGTGATGCCTGACTTCGTGTACTGGGAAATATTTTTATCCAGCGCCTCTAAATAGTTAAAGGCTTTTTGCTCGCCCCACAGTTGCACGAAAGTCGCTAACGCCGTGTATGCCGTGCCTGAACTTTGCGGATCCGCCATTTGAATTTCATCTTTCAACTTAGGATCAAGCAAATCTTTCCAGCATTTTGGCACCTGCGTAATACCAAGTTGTTTCAAACGCTCTGTATTCACGCCAAAGCCCAAAATTCCCATATAAACGGCTGAACTCAAATGCCCTTTCACTTTGGCAGGGTCTTGAAAACGTTCCACAATTTCAGGAATGTGCTTAGATTTATACGGCTGTAACAACCCCAACTCGCCCGCTTGCGATTGCGGATCCAGCGTACCGCCGTACCAAACATCTGCTTGCGGATTGCGTTTTTCCGCCTCGATTTTCGCAAAAGTAGAACCTGAACCGTTACGAATAAAAGACGTGTGCACGTTGTACTTTTGCGAAAATGCTTTCGCCTCAGCAGCACACATCTCATTGGTCGCCGAACAATAAATCACCAAACGTCCAGCGGCATTCGCCGTACTGGTCAGCAACACTGTGGCTAAGATGGTACTGCTCGCAATAATGGAAAGTTTAAAAGGTTTCATAGTTCCTCCAAAGTGGATAAAAATCCCGCATATCTTACGCAAACCATAAATAAAAACTGTGAGCCACATCACTTTTTTGCAGATTGATTAGTTTCTTCTATGTGTTTGTTCAATTTTAAAGCGATTATTTGATCTAACTGACAGCCGCCCTAGCGTAGGTCGGAATTTTCGCCAAAATTTTGTCAAAAATTCCGACCTGTGCATTTTTATAAAAATCCAACAAAAAGACTGAATTTTTTCAAAATAACCATAACGTTTTTAGCCAAATTTCTTTATAATTCCCCAAATTTTTTGCGTGCGAAATTGCCACGCCAACCCCACTTAACTAAAGGAAATACTATGTCTGATCAATCCTGCATCATCATTGCCATTGCTGGCGCTTCTGCCTCTGGTAAAAGTTTATTCGCTTCCACTATTCTTAAAGAATTGCAAGAAAAATTCGGTACGGACGATATCGGTATCATTGCAGAAGACAACTACTACAAAGATCAAAGCCATTTGCCAATGGAAGAACGGGTGAAAACAAACTACGACCACCCGAATGCGATGGATCGTGATTTGCTCAACCAACAGTTGCAGGATTTAAAAGCAGGCAAAGCGGTGGATATTCCAGTTTACAGCTACACGGAACATACCCGTACAACGGAACGCATTCGTTTTGAACCGAAAAAAATCATTATTTTGGAAGGGATTTTGCTCTTAACGGATGAACGCATTCGCAAGGCAGCGAACATTTCCGTGTTCGTGGATACGCCGTTGGATATTTGCTTTATTCGCCGTTTACAGCGTGATATGAAAGAACGTGGCCGTTCAATGGAATCCGTTGTTGAACAATACCACGCTACCGTGCGCCCAATGTTCTTACAATTTATTGACCCATCTAAACGCTATGCGGATATTATCGTGCCACGTGGTGGCAAAAACCGCATTGCGATCAATATGTTAAAAGCGCAAATTCTTCATTTACTGCATAAAAAATAAGGTGTCTTATGCGACTGTGCGACCTTGATATTGAGCGTTATTTAGACGATGGCTTGATTGCACTCACGCCACGCCCTGCCAACAGTGAAATTAACGGTGCGACCGTTGACGTGCGTTTGGGCAATTCCTTTCGTGTGTTCAAAGAATACGCCAAACCCTACATTGATTTAAGCGGCCCACGGGAAACGGTGCAAGCCCAGCTCGATGCCGTAATGAGCGATGAAATTTTAATCGAAGATGGCGAGGCCTTTTTCCTGCATCCAGGGGATCTCGCCCTTGCCACCACCTACGAAACCGTTACCCTGCCAGATAACATCATCGGCTGGCTAGACGGCCGCTCATCGCTGGCACGCTTAGGCTTAATGGTTCACGTAACCGCACACCGTATCGACCCAGGTTGGCACGGTAAAATCGTGTTGGAATTTTTCAACTCTGGCAAACTGCCACTGGCCTTACGCCCGAAAATGACCATCGGCGCATTGAGTTTTGAAGTGCTAAGCGGTAGTGCCGCTCGTCCTTACAACGCACGCCACAACGCTAAATACAAAAACCAACAAAACGCCATCGCCAGCCGTATCAACCAAGATTAACAAAAAACAACGCTGGAATATTTAACAAAATTTTGTGAAATATTTCAGTGTTAGGGGTGTTAAGTATAAAAGCCACTTAATCGTGGCTTTTTGTTAATTATTTTTTCCACTGGGTAATGTAAAGTAAAGCCCACAAGGAAAGAATAAACAAAATGAAAGGCGAAAAAAGGCAAGGCCGGAATTTTCGTCAAAATTTTGCAAAAAATTCCGGCCTTGCTAATCAGTGTGTAAAAAAACGGCGGCGGTTTAGTACACTCGCATGTAAACCGTGATTTCTTCACGGTCGTGGTAAAGCTGTTTGGCTTGAATTTGGTAACGCAAGCCTGCGTCTTTTAGCTGGGTTTGTAGGTTTTCTAGGCATTGTTGCACTTCGGCGTAGCGTTTTTTCATTGGTAATTTTAAGTTGAAAATCGCCTGTTGCGTCCAACCGTTGGTAAACCATTTGGCGATGAGCTGGGTGATTCGGCTCGGTTTTTCTACCATATCGCACACCAACCACTGCACTTGCTTGCCTTTAGGCGGCTGGAATTTGAAACCATCTTCCGAGCAATGCTCAATGCGACCAGTGTCGAACAGGCTCGTTGCCATTTTGCCGTGATCAACCGCATACACAAACACGCCACGCTTGATGAGCTGGTACGTCCAGCCACCAGGACAGGCACCGAGATCCACGCCCACTTGGCTGTCGTTAAAGCGTTGCTTTTCTTCTTGCTCGGTCATAAACGTGAGGATCGCCTCTTCTAATTTTAAGGTAGAACGGCTTGGGGCGAGTTTAGGTAATTGTAGGCGTAAAATGCCCATAAAATGGGGCGATTGCTTGCCAGCGTAGGCGTAGCCCACAAAGCAGGCGTTGTTGGCAGTGAACACCACGTGCAACATTAGGGCGTTGGCAGGCGGCGTGGGCTGTGGTTTTTCTGCCAATAAATGGGCTTGACGCAAGGCTTGGCGTAAGGGGACGGTAAATTTTTTGCAAAAGGTTAAAAGGGATTTCGCCTCGTTGGTGTCGGCACTTTCCACGAGCAAGCCCTGACTTTTCGCCAAAGGCAAGCCTTGTTCTGCAAGCTGTTGGTAAACCTTAACGATGGGACTAATGCGATCGGCAAGGGGGAGATCCGTTAGGCTGGCACTCACCACAATGAGCTGACGAGCAAAAATAAGCTGTTTAACCGCTACAGTGCGTGCAAATGTGTCAGCGCCCTCAGAAGTATAAAATTCAAACAGCACATAGGCTTGGTTTTCTGTGGTTTTTGCGTAACCAAACAGCCCAAGCTCATTGGCTTTAGCGGTGATTTCAGCGGCGGTTTCTTTTTCAAAGCCTGCTCGGCAGAAAAGTAAGATTTGGTTATTCATTGGTTTCCTGTTTGATGGTGTCTAAAATCCATTGTTTGAATGCATTGATGGGGGCGTTGTTGCCTTTGTTTATTTGGCTGACGAGATAAAACGATTTGGGGTCACGTAAATTTTGCATTGGTAACACACGTTGCAGTCGGCCTGCGCTTAATTCTCGTTGCGCGAGAATTTCGTTAGCGAGTACCAAGCCTTGCCCGTGTGCAGCGGCTTGCAACGCCATTACGGTGTGGCTAAATAATGCGCCGTGCTGAATGTCTAAGCCGTCTAATTGCAAGACATTCGCCATTGTTTGCCAGTTTTTGTGATCGTGAATGTGAATAAGGCTGTGCTGTTTGAGATCATCAGGCGTTAAAACTGGCTTGGCAGCGAGTACGTCTGGCGCACCTAAAATCACCAATTCACCACGCAACAGTTTTTCCACATCGTAATTGTCCCAATCGCCACTGCCGTAGTAAACGGCAACGTCAGTTTTATTGCTTTTGAAAAAACCTTCATCGTGATCCACGCCGTTTAGGCGCACCTCAATTTCAGGGAATGCACGGCGAAAACTGCTTAAATGTGGAACGAGCCATTGCATTGCAAAGGTTTGCGGCACTTCAAGAGTTAAATGCTGTTCGGTATTTTGTTTGAGTATTTTTTTCGTTGCGTCCGTTAAATGGCTAAAAATTTTGGTAATGTCCGCAAAATAGGCTTGCCCAATTTCCGTCAACGCCAATTTGCGGTTGTGGCGGTAAAACAGTTGCAAACCGAGAAATTCTTCAAGCAATTTGATTTGGTGGCTGATCGCCGCTTGGGTTACGCATAGCTCACCAGCAGCCTTAGTAAAGCTTAAATGGCGTGCAGAACACTCGAAGGCTTTGAGTGCGTTTAGCGGTGGCAAACGTTTATACATAAATACTCCTTAATTTGGAAGGATTGAGAAATGATTGCGAATGCAGTAGCACATTATAAGGGGCTTTAAAGAAATTTATGATTAGTTTTTTTCATCATTAGAATTAGTATTTATTTATTGAGCCAATAACGACTTTTTCTTACAATTCGCCCCGTACTTTGTACAACTCCTGTACTTAGTATGATGTTGTGTTTGCATATTGTTCGGGATTTCCCGATCTTTAATCCTAATTTTAGGTTATTCGGCCGCCTACGGGCGGTTTTTTTATAGCTGTTTTATCGCTTTTTATAGTGTTTTACCGTATGCCAGTCGGCAATTTTATAAAAAAGAGAGTAAGCGAAATCGCTAACTCTCTTTTTGTACATTTAGGCTTAACCAAGCACTTTCTCTAATTCTGCACTGAGAACGCCCACAGGCTGTGTGCCATCAAAACGGAAGTATTGTACTTTGCCCTCTTTGGCTTCAGCTTGATAGTAATCGACTAACGGTTTTGTAGTGGAGTGATACACTTTTAAGCGGTCTAATACGGTTTCTGGTTTGTCGTCTGCACGGATAATTAAATCTTCGCCTGTTACGTCATCTTTGCCCTCTACCTTCGGCGGATTGTTGATGATGTGGTATGTACGACCTGACGGCTGATGCACACGGCGACCGCTCATACGTTCTACGATCACTTCATCTGGCACGTCAAATTCTAAAACGTAATCCACATCAATGCCCACAGTTTTAAGAGCGTCCGCTTGCGGTAAAGTGCGTGGGAAACCGTCTAAAAGGAAACCTTTTTCGCAATCTGTTTGTGCAACACGGTTTTTTACGAGTGCAATGATTAAATCATCAGGTACTAATTTCCCCTCATCCATAAGCACTTTGGCTTGTTTACCAAGATCAGTACCAGCTTTAATGGCGGCACGGAGCATATCCCCAGTAGAAATCTGTGGAATGCCGTATTTTTGCATAATGAATTGTGCTTGCGTGCCTTTACCTGCACCTGGTGCACCGAGAAGGATAATTTTCATAAAAACCTCTGTTTGATGATAAAAAAACGGAGCGTACCTTACCCAAAATACGCCCCGAACTCAATAAGGGGACTTAACTTTTTTTAATGGATTGGCTCGGTTTTTTCTCATTCCAAGGGGCAACCCAAAACAGGCATAGCATTCCCGGGACGGCTAAGAAGAAACATAACCAAAAATAATGGTAATAGCCCAATTTTTCGATCAAAATTCCGGCCTGACTATTGATAGTCGCACGTGGCAACGCAGATAAACTGGTGAACAACGCAAGCTGAGTGGCGGTGTACATTGGGTTGGTTTCACGAGCGATAAACGCCACAAAAGCCGCAGTGCCAAGCCCCATACTCATATACTCCGCTGCCACCACGCCGCCTAATGCCCATAGGGCGAAGGTATCCACTTGTTCAAAACGCCCAAAATGCGCCAGCCACGTAAATCCTAAAATCGTCAAGATCTGTAACACGCCAAATACCCACAAGGCACGGTTAATGCCGAGTTTAAGCATCCAAATACCGCCCAAAATGCTGGCGATAATCATCGACCATAGGGAGGCATTTTTCACCACCAGCGCAATATGCGTTGGCGTAAAGCCCATATCCAAATAGAACGGCGAAATCAGTGCAGTCGCCATACTGTCACCCAGTTTATAGAGAAAAATAAACGCCAAAATGCCCAATGCACTTAAAAGGCCTTTGCGTGTGAAAAACTCGTGAAACGGCTCCACTACGTTATCACGCAAGGTGCGGTTTGGTTGGAGTTCAACTTGCGGTTCTTGGCTTAACACCAGTGTTAGAAATAAACCAGGTAGCATAAATAAACTGGTGATCACAAACACCGTACTCCAAGCAAAATGATCTGCCAAAATCAACGACAACGCACCTGGTACTAGCCCAGCGATACGGTAAGCGTTGACGTGTACGGAATTGCCTAAGCCTAATTCTTCATCGGATAAAATTTCACGGCGGAATGCGTCTAGCACAATATCTTGGCTAGCGGAAAAGAACGCCACCAGCGTTGCTAGCCCTGCGATGGTATAAAGCCCCACGTTGGTATTCGGATTAAGATAACCAAAGGCCATTAAGCCCACGAGTAGCAAAAGTTGTGTAATCAACATCCAGCCACGACGGCGACCCAAAAATGGCGGAATAAAACGATCCATAAAAGGCGACCACAAAAATTTCCACGTGAAAGGCAAGGTAACCAGCGTGAAAAAGCCAATGGTTTTTAAATCAATATGCTCACTGCGTAGCCACACGGGCAATAAAGACACGAGAATGTACAAAGGCAACCCTGAACTAAACCCTGTGAATACGCAGATCAGCATATTACGGCTGAAAATTTGTTGAAAAAGCGACGTGTTCGATGTTGGTGTAGACATAATAAGAAGAACGGTTTTGAAACAAGGGCATCAGTATAAATTTCTGCCATAAAAAATAAAGTAACAAATGCCTGCATTCAGGCAAATTTCCGTAGGCTGGAATATTTGAAGAAAATCTGTACGTCTTATACAAATGAGGGCTTTTCATTACGAATGGTATCGTCTATCATTGCGGCTCATTTTTCCCTTCTCTCAACTCAAAAAGGACACCATTATGCTTGAAAAACTTTTTTCTTTAAACGCTCGCCAAACAACGGTTCGCCAAGAAGTGGTCGCTGGTTTAACCACTTTCTTAGCGATGGTATATTCGGTTATTGTTGTACCTAATATGCTGGCAGCGGCGGGGTTCCCTGCGGAAAGCGTATTTATCGCAACTTGTTTACTCGCAGGACTGGGGTCCATTTTGATAGGACTGTGGGCAAATGTGCCAATGGCGATTGGTTCTGCCATTTCTCTCACGGCATTCACTGCTTTTAGTTTGGTGATTGGGCAGAAAGTCCCCGTAACAAGTGCACTTGGAGCAGTCTTTTTAATGGGCTGCTTTTTTACATTAATTTCTGTAACAGGTGTGCGTGAATGGATTCTACGCAACCTTCCCTTAAGCCTTGCACAAGGCACAGGGATCGGCATCGGTATGTTTTTATTGCTAATTGCTGCCAATGGCGTGGGCATTATTGTGGGCAATAACGCAGGGTTACCTGTGAAACTGGGAAATTTCTCGTCCTTTGGCGTACTGATGTCGCTCGTGGGTTTAGCGGCGATCATCGGCTTAGAAAAGCGTCAAGTGAAGGGCGGAATTTTGTGGGTAATTTTGGCAATAACGGCGATAGGTTTAATCTTTGACCCGAACGTCAGCGCCCAACAAGGCTTTTTCAAAATGCCAACCTTTGGTGAAAACTCACTGTTTTTTAAACTCGATATTGCTGGCGCTTTACAGCCTGCGGTGTTGCCTGTGGTGTTCGCCTTAGTAATGACGGCGGTATTTGACGCAACAGGTACCATTCGTGCAGTGGCAGCGCAAGCAGACTTGCTCGACAAACGTGGGCATATCATCAACGGCGGCAAAGCCTTAGCTACAGACTCCATCAGCAGTATCGGTGCAGGGCTTTTAGGCACGGCACCTGCGGCGGTTTATATTGAATCCGCTGCTGGCACGGCCGCTGGTGGACGCACGGGCTTAACGGCAGTAGTCGTGGGTATTGGCTTTTTGTGTATGTTGTTCTTCCAACCGCTCGCAAGCCTCGTTCCTGCTTACGCCACAGCCCCTGCCCTAATGTACGTGGGCTTGTTAATGCTAGGTAACGTACGCCATATTGATTTTAGCGACAGTGTCAGCGCAATGAGTGGCTTAGTGTGTGCGATTTTCATCGTGCTAACCGCCAACATTGTAACGGGCATTATGCTAGGCTTTGCGATGCTTGTTATAGGTCGTATTTTTAGCGGCGATATTCGCAAGCTAAATATAGGCACAGTCGTCATTGCGTTTATTTTGGTCGTATTCTACCTAAGTGGCTTGGCAATCTAGCTTTCTGACGAAATAACGAACGTTTTATCCAGTTCAAGTAGGGCGGAATTTTTGGTAAAATTCCGCCAATTTTTTTGTCAAATTGATAGGATTTTCTATGAGTAACTATTCCGCACACGAAATTACGGTGCTGAAAGACCTTGAACCCGTACAGCTCCGTCCCGGAATGTACACCATTACCACTCGCCCCAACCACTTAGGACAAGAAGTCATCGACAACAGCGTGGACGAAGCACTTGCTGGTCACGCCAACAAGATTGAAGTGATTTTACATAAAGATAATTCCCTTGAAGTCATTGATAATGGTCGTGGAATGCCTGTGGATATTCACCCTGTGGAGAAAATTTCAGGGGTGGAGTTAATCCTCACTAAACTGCACGCTGGCGGTAAATTTAATAACAAAAACTACACTTTTTCTGGCGGTTTACACGGCGTGGGAATTTCCGTAGTGAATGCCCTTTCCGACCGTGTGGATGTTACCATCAAACGCAACGGCGAAATTTACCATATCGCCTTTGAAAACGGTCGCAAAGTGGAAGATTTAACCGTCATTGGTACTTGCGGTCGCCGTACCACTGGCACGCAAGTGCGTTTCACGCCAAACCCAAAATATTTTGACAACCCTGCCTTCTCAGCCACTCGCCTACGCCATTTATTGCGTGCGAAAGCGGTATTATGTTCAGGTTTAGAAGTCAAATTCATTGACAAAATCAACGGCACGGAAGATCGCTGGTGCTATGAAGATGGCTTAGCGGATTACTTAAAAGAGGCTGAAAATGGCTATCTCACCTTGCCTGAATTGCCATTTACTGGCGAATTTTCCAGCGAAAAAGAATATGTGAGCTGGGCGCTGTGTTGGCTGCCAGAGGGTGGCGAATTACTCAGCGAAAGCTATGTAAACCTCATTCCAACCCCACAAGGTGGCACGCACGTCAACGGCTTGCGTCAAGGCTTGCTCGATGCAATGCGTGAATTTTGCGAATTCCGCAATTTGTTGCCAAAAAATGTGAAATTAACCGCTGATGATCTGTGGGATCGCTGTGCTTATGTGCTGTCGCTCAAAATGCAAGAACCACAATTTGCCGGCCAAACCAAAGAGCGCCTTTCATCTCGCCAAAGTGCAGGTTTTGTGAGTGCGGTGGTGAAAGACAGTTTCAGCTTGTGGCTCAACCAAAACATACAGCAGGCGGAACAGCTGGCGGAAATGGCGATTTCTTCGGCTCAAAAACGTTTGCGTGCAGCGAAAAAAGTTGTGCGTAAAAAAATTATGGGAGGCCCTGCCCTACCAGGAAAATTAACTGACTGCACGTTGCAAGATTTACACCAAACGGAGCTGTTTCTCGTGGAGGGGGATTCTGCGGGTGGTTCGGCAAAACAGGCACGCAACCGTGATTATCAAGCGATCTTGCCGTTGCGTGGAAAAATCTTAAACACGTGGGAAGTGTCATCCGAGCAAGTGTTGGCATCAAATGAAGTTCACGACATTGCTGTAGCGCTGGGCATTGATCCTGACAATGACGATTTAAGCCAATTACGTTACGGCAAAGTGTGCATTTTAGCGGATGCGGACTCGGACGGTTTGCACATTGCGACTCTGTTATGTGCGTTGTTCCTACGCCATTTCCCAAAACTTGTGGAGCAAGGACACGTTTATGTGGCAATGCCGCCGTTATACCGCATCGATCAAGGCAGTGATGTGTTCTACGCCCTAGACGAAAACGAGAAAGAGGCCATTTTGGCACGTTTAGCCCGCAAAGGCGGAAAAGGGAAAATCGGCGTACAACGTTTTAAAGGCTTGGGTGAAATGAACCCGAACCAATTACGTGAAACCACAATGGATCCGCAAACACGCCGTTTAGTACAGCTTACCTTTGCGAATACTGATCACAGCGAGCAAACCTTTGAAATTATGGATATGCTACTGGCGAAAAAACGCTCGGAAGATCGCAAAAAATGGTTACAGAAAAACGGCGATCACGCTGACTTAAACGCATAAAATGCTAAAAAAACAAGGCCGGAATTTTTCAAAAAATTTTGGAAAATTCCGGCCTTCGATTTTAAGAGTGAAAAAAATAAAACTAGTGAGCGGCTTTTAGCTGCTGGTAGTAATTTTCATAGTATTGAATCGCATCGCCCACATCTTCTTGCCAGTAGCTGTTTCTTAGCACGTCTGCTGGCGGATAAATCGCAGGATCTTCTGTGATGGATTTCGATAGAAGTTTTAACGCTTCAACGTTAGAGGTTGGGTAACCAATAGCCATCGTCAACGCAGCAGCTGGTTTTGCACTTAACATATAGTTGATGAGTTTGTGTGCACCATCTGGGTTTTTCGAGGTTTTGGGAATCGCCAACGTATCTACCCAAAGCACAGGACCTTCTTTCGGGAATACCATATTCACAGGGGCATTTTCTTTTTTCGCAATGCGCACAGAACCGTTCCAAAGTTGACCTAAACCCACTTCACCAGAAATGAATGTGTTCGCAGGATTATCTGAGTTGAATGCAAGTACATTTGGACGCAATTTCAACAATTCTTCATAAGCAGCTTTAATAATGGCGGGATCCGTTGTGTTTGGATTTTGTCCCATTTTTAAAAGAGCAATGTTGAATACTTCACGTGCATCATCTAAAAGTTGTACTTTGTTTTTGTACTCAGGTTTCCATAAATCGCCCCAGCTTGTGAAATCACTACCTTTGTAGTCCTTGGTGTTGAAGGCAATACCTGGTGCGCCTAGTAGTTGTGGTAAAGAGTATTTGTTGCCCGGATCGTACGCTTTATTAAGCCAGTCTGGATTTAACTCTTTGATAACAGGTAATTTGCTGTGATCTAGCGGTAACAACATTCCTTCACGTGCCATTTTTGACACAAAGTAGTTTGATGGTGCAATAACATCATAAGTTGCACTGTCGCCAAGTGTTTTAAGTTTGGCGTACATTGTTTCGTTAGATTCCAAGCTAGAAACAATGACTTTAATGCCGGTTTCTTTGGTGAAATTGTCTAACAAGCCATCAGGTACGTATTCTGTCCAAGTGTAAAGATAGACCGTTCCTGCGTCAGGTTTTTTGGTATCGTCATTACAGGCAGCTAAACCTAAGGTTACTAAGCCAATGCCTACCACGCCGATTACTTTTTTCATCATTAAACTCCTATTAAGAGATGAGTAAGAATTAGACCCGCTGAGCGCGTCCCGTATTTTTTACATAGATAAAAACCTAAAAAAACGCCTTGTGCGGAAGCGACAAGGCATTACGGATTGTAGTGTATTTTTTTGCGTTTGAAAAACGTTTTTTACACCGTTTTGCGACGTTTTAACACTAACTGACTTGTGATAACGAGAGTTAAAGAAAGTACAATCATCAATGTAGCAAGTGCATTCACTTCTGGCGTAACCCCTGTTTTTACCAATGAGAAAATACGTAATGGTAAAATTTCATAGCTCACTCCACTCACAAACGATGAAACCACAACGTCATCAAGGGATATGGTAAAGCTTAACAGCCAGCCTGATACGATAGCAGGCAGCGCCAGTGGCAAAATAATTTTCCATAAAATGATAGGTTCACTTGCACCAAGATCTCGTGCAGCCTCTAACATTTTGTTATCAAAACCTTTTAAGCGAGATAACACGGTGACCACCACGTAAGGCAAACAGAAGGTTACGTGTGCAAGTAGCAATGACCAAAAGCCCAAAGCAATACCGACAATCATAAATAGTGCCAGTAACGATACCGCCATTACAATATCAGGGGACATCATTGTGATAAACAGCATTCCATTTACGGCTTGTTTACCGTAAAAACGATAGCGGTAAAGTGCAATCGCTGTCAACGTACCGATAATGGTCGCAACAGTTGCAGCAAAAAAGGCAATGGTAACGGAATGAATCGCTGCTTGAATGAGCGTGTCATTTTCAAATAAACGTTCATACCATTTAAAGCTAAAACCTTTCCAATGTAGACCGTAACGGTCAAGGTTAAATGAGTTTGTGACTAAAATGATGATTGGAGTGTACAAAAATGCGTACACCAACAGCATAAAAAATCCGTGAAAAAAGCGGCGCATTATTCTAACTCCATTTTTTTGTTCAACAATTTACTGGTTCGCCAGTAAACGAAAATCAGCAAGGCCATTAATAGGGTTAAACCGATACTTAATGCGGCACCGAATGGCCAATTTCGAGAAATTAAAAATTCGCTCTTAATCACATTACCTGCTAGCAACACTTTTGCACCACCGAGCAAGTCGGCAACGTAGAACATTCCCATTGCAGGAAGTAATACCAATAAACAGCCCGCTACAATACCTGGCATTGTAAGTGGCAGAATAATTTTCACAAAACGTTGGAAAGCATTCGCCCCTAAGTCTTTTGCCGCTTCAAGTAAACGACCGTCTAATTTATCGATCGCACTGTATAAAGGCAGAATCATAAACGGAAGTAGCAAATAAACCAGCCCAATAATCACTGCCGCCTCTGTGTTTAGAATACGGATTGGGTGATCTATAAGCCCAAGACTTAACAAGGTTTGGTTTAAAATACCACGCACGCCGAGAAAGATTTTCATCCCATAAATACGGATCAAAGAGTTTGTCCAGAATGGCAGAACCACTAAGAACAGTAAAAATGGTCGCCAGCGTTCGGGCATTTTCGTAATGGCAAACGCAAACGGATACCCCACGATTAAACAGATAATGGTTGCAATACCTGCCATATAAAGGGAATTCCACATTACCTGTGCATATAGGGACTCAAACAAATGTCCGTAGTTACTAAACGTAAACGGCATTGTGTAAAAATTACTACCGTCACGGGTTAGAAAACTTACCGCCAAAACGAGCAAATTCGGTACTAAAACAAAGAATAATAGCCAGCCGAAAATAACAAAGACGGTAGATTTTTGAAATTTATTGCTCGCTATCTTCATCTTTTAGTACGACCTCCCAGCCTTCGTGCCAAGTTAGTGCCACTTTTTGCCCTACATTATGATCGATGTTTGGATCATCTTCGTTGAAAAATTCGCTAACCAATACGTGCTGGTTATTATGCTCTAACGCCACCGTTGACTCTAATGTCATACCTTTATATGAACGGTCAACAATATGCCCGATAATGGCTTTTGATTTTTCGTTGTCGTCTAATTCTTCAATCACAATATCTTCTGGACGAAGTAAGATTTTCAGTTTGTCGTTCGCATCAACAGCCATATCTGTGGTTACTTCGCAAATTTTGCCCTCCACATTAGCTTTTAATTTTTCATCGCTAGTACGTTCGATTACTGTCGCATCAAAGACGTTAATTTGACCGATGAAACGAGCAACGAATAAATTTTTCGGATCTTCGTAAATATCACGTGGTGAGCCGTCTTGCTCAATGTTACCTTTATTTAATACGATAATACGATCAGACATCGTTAATGCCTCTTCTTGATCGTGGGTAACAAAAATAAACGTAATACCTAATTTACGTTGTAAGGCTTTTAATTCGTTTTGCATTTCTTGACGTAATTTGTAGTCAAGGGCGGAAAGCGATTCATCCAGTAAAAGCACTTTTGGTTTATTCACTACCGCTCGAGCAATGGCGACACGCTGTTGTTGACCACCAGACAGTTGATCTGGGCGACGCTGTGCCATTTCCTCCAAGCGAACCATTTTTAACGCCTCCATCACTCTTGGCTTAATTTCCGCTTTTGGTACTTTTTGCATACGCAAACCGAAGGCTACATTTTCAAAAATACTCATATGCGGGAATAGTGCATAACTTTGGAATACCGTATTCACACAGCGTTCTTCAGCTGGCTGATCAGTAATAGATTTACCATCAAGAATGATCTCCCCTGAATCCAGTTCTTCAAAGCCCGCAATTAAGCGTAGTACTGTGGTTTTACCACAGCCTGATGGGCCAAGAATGGTCAAAAATTCACCATTGTTGATAGACAAGTTAAAGTCGCGGATAATTTGTTTTCCGTCAAAGGATTTGTTAAGTGAACGAAGCTCAATAATTGGCTTGTTTTGAATGGTTTTTTCCACTAGCTTTGGTTTTCTCCGAATGTTAGTGTAGAAATAAAGCTTGCCACATCGTAGCAAGC
Source organism: Actinobacillus sp. (assembly GCA_020026075.1). GTDB lineage: Bacteria > Pseudomonadota > Gammaproteobacteria > Enterobacterales > Pasteurellaceae > Actinobacillus_C. The sequence goes on from JAHHQZ010000004.1 coordinate 35,917, forward strand.
CCCCCAAAAAGAAAGGCTAATGATAACGGTCTTACCCTCGAATGAAAAGCAATTATTTTACTTTTGAGCAAATTTTTATAAAAAAGCGAGGCCGGAATAATTTCAAAAATTTTGAAAAAATTCCGGCCTAACGGTAAACCCCTTAGCGCTGTGCGAGGTAGCGTTCTACGGTATCCACGATCGCTTGCGTTTGCGGATCAAACTCAATATTCACTAAGTCACCAACGGTACGCTGGCCAATCACGGTGCGAGCAATCGTTTCAGGGATTAAGTTCACGCAGAAACGATCATCTTGAACCTCGCCAATGGTTAAACTAATGCCGTCAATGGCGATAAAGCCTTTGGTTAGCACATATTTCATCAAGGCGTTATCTGGCAGTTGTAGCCAAAGTTGTAAATTATTCGGCGATGGAATGATCTCGGCTACCTTCGCTGTGCAGTAGACGTGTCCTGAGAGAATATGCCCGCCAATTTCAGCCCCCATTTGCATCGCACGTTCAATATTGACGTAATCCCCAACCTGTAAATGACCGAGATTCGTCAGTTTCAGCGTTTCTTGCATTAAGTCAAAGCGGACTAAATCACCTTCGGTGTAGGTTACCGTTAAACAAACGCCGTTATTGGCAACGGAGGCACCCAGTGCAAGATTTTCTGTTAAATCCTGTGGCAATTTTAGCGTATGTGTTCTAAAATTAGATTTTTCTTCAATGGCGACAATTTCCGCCATTCCTTGAACAATTCCTGTGAACATAATGGATCTCTCGTGTAGAAAATAATAAAAAACGAGCGCCATTATAACGATATCTACTTTTATTGGAACAATTTATGCGAGTTATATCACGCAGCACCTTTGCCTTGTACCCTGCACCGTTCAAGCATTTATTAGGTTTGGTGCTTCCGCTTTTTTTCATACCACCAACTGATGGGATTAGACGACTAAGCGATTATTTATCTGCCATTAGTACCATTTGGTAAATACACTTTCGTCAATACTTTTACCCTTGCTTATGTAAAGGGTTACCAACACTTAACACCACTCTTTTCTTTTGGCAAATTAAAACAAATAATTATTTGGGAATTTTTATGCAATGTCTACCACCAAATGCGATTGCCTTGTATCGTGTACAAATTAAACGTTTACTCGGCTTAGCCGCACCGATTTTTTTAGCACAATTAGCGCAAAGTTCAATGAGTCTGGTCGATACCATTATGGCGGGGCGGGTCAGTGCCCTCGATATGGCGGCGATTGCCGTAGGAGCGTCTATCTACCTGCCATTAGTGCTGTTTGGTAATGGGCTACTGCTGGCACTACCGCCTGTGGTGTCTTACTTAAACGGCTCTGGGCAACGCCATAAAATCGCTCATCAGATCCGACAAGGCTTGTGGCTGGTCTTGGCTTGTAGCCTTGTGCTGGGGACAATGATTTATTTTAGCTACTTCATTTTAGACTATATGGATTTAACCCCTGAGCTTGCGGATATTTCTCGTGGCTATTTGCAAGCCATTGCGTGGGGGATTCCAGGTTATCTGCTGATGATCAATTTCCGTGGGCTAAATGATGGTATCGCCAAAACCAAACCTGCAATGGTCGTTGCCTTTGTGGGGCTTTTGCTCAACATACCGCTTAACTACATTTTTATCTATGGCCATTTTGGCTTGCCAGCGTATGGCGCTGTGGGCTGTGGTATTGCCACGTCCTTAGTGGATTGGGTAATGGGCTTTATGATGATAGCCTACTGCCGTAATGCGCCAAGCCAACGTGATTTAAACGTTTTTCAGCATTTATTTGAAAAACCAAATTGGCGCACGTTACACCAACTCACTAAATTGGGCTTGCCAATTGCGTTGGCGATTTGTAGCGAAGTAATGCTGTTTGCGGTGAGTTCATTGTTACTCGCACCGTTGGGAACCAACGTGGTTGCCAGTCACCAAATTGCGCTAAACATTAGTTCCGTGTTGTTTATTTTCCCATTGTCTTTGGGAATGGCCACCACTATCGTCATTGGGCAACGCTTAGGGGAAAAACGCTTTGCAGCGGCCAAAGAATTGAGCTATCTCACCTTAACCTTCGGCTTAATTATGGCGGCGTGCTTAGCGAGCATTATTTTGCTTTTCCGTACGGATTTAGCATCCGTGTTCGTTACAAATAAAGACGTGGTCGCAATGGCGGCAAGCTTGCTGGTACTAACGGCGATTTACCAATTTTCAGACACCACACAAGTGCTAACGAGCGGTATTTTACGTGGTTATAAAGACACTAAATCTATCTTGTTTATCACTCTATTTTGTTACTGGCTAATCGGTATTCCGCTAGGTTATATCCTCTCACGCACAAATTGGATAGTCGCACCACTCGGCGCAGCAGGCTTTTGGATAGCCTTCGTGGTGAGCTTAACTGTCGCAGCGATTTTGCTTTTCCGCCGCCTACGTAAAATCCAATCCCTACCAGAAGATCAACTACTCGCCAAAGTAGAAGTTCACTAATTTTCTCAAAGCAAGGGGCAAGCCCTCCCTTGCTTTGATTATGATAGGCCGGAATTTTCGCTAAAATTCTGGCAAATATTCCGGCGTTGCTTTAGGTGAAAAAAACTAATCGTCTTTAAGGAACAACGGCCCGAGTGGCGTTTGTGGTAAATCGAACTCGGCGGGGTAATGGGCTTTGACTAAATATAAACCGTTCGGCTTGGCGGTTGGGGCGGCCTGTTGGCGGTTTTTCGCTTTGAGTAAATCCGCAATCCAAGACACAGGCTGATTGCCAGCACCCACTTCCAGCAAACTGCCCACGATGTTGCGCACCATATGATGTAAAAAAGCGTTCGCTTGAATATCAACGATAACAAACTGCCCTTGTCGGCTAACGCTGACTTTTTCCACATTGCGCCAAGGGGTGTGAGATTGGCACTGCGCCGCACGGAAAGAGGTGAAATCCTGTTCGCCCAGCAAGGCCTGCGCCGCAAGGTGCATTTTTTGTTCGTTTAAGGGATGCGGATATTGCGTAATGCCCGCAGGCAAAATGGCGCTACGTTGTTTTTGATTCAAAATTAAATAACGATAACGGCGGCTTGTGGCGGAAAAACGTGCGTGAAACTCATCAGGCACCATTTTCGCCCAGCGAATGGCGATGTCGTCAGGCAAATTGGCGTTACCGCCCAATAGCCACGCTTTTTCAGGGCGATGGACGTTAGTGTCAAAATGCACCACTTGCCCTGTGGCGTGAACCCCTGAATCTGTGCGGCCTGCGCAAAAAATCTCGATGGGTTCATTTGCCACGAAACTCAGTGCTTTTTCCACGCATTCTTGCACGCTCGCCACGCCCTGCTGGCGCTGCCAGCCGTAATAATTTTGCCCTTGATATTCTACGCCTAACGCAATTCGCATAATTTTTCCTTTTTTCTTTCCATAAAAAAAACGCCAAATTGCTTTGGCGTTTTTGTCCATTAAACCTTATACACGTTTGAAGTCGATGTGAACGAGTTTTGGTTTGAATGGGTGACGTTGCATCGCTTGCACTTTAACAGCGACTTTTTTACCTTCAACATCAAGGGTGATAACGTCAGAGTAGAAGCTATCGTGAACTTGTGCGTTGTTTACCGCATCGTGGTTTAAGATGATTGCGATTGGTGCTTCTTCCCCACCGTAAATGATTGCTGGGATTTCACCGTTGTGACGCAGGCGGCGGCTCGCACCCTTACCATGCGTAGGACGTACAGTTGCTTTAAATTCAAATGCCATTGTTGGATTCTCTTTTGTTTCGATTAAAAAAAATAAAACCACAGGCGACCCAGTGGTTTCACATTATGTTCAGAATTGAACGGACGGATTATAGTGTTTTTTACAACGACTGCCAAGTAAAAAAGCACGATAATCTGCAAAAAGGTACGAATGCTTTCAGCATTTGTGCTTCAATTTCATCCGTCATATGCCCTTGTTACACGGCTTTTAGCACTGGTTAAACACCACATCAGGGAAGTTATTATTTTCAAAATTTTTCATAAAATTCCGACCTGCCTTAATAGGTGTTTTCTACGATTTGTTTCACCATTTCAGGGGTAACGCTTTGGCGTTCGCCTAGCCCTAACCAGCCACGCTCTTGGAAACGTTGTGCGATGGTTTCCGCCGTGCCTTGATAATCTTCGGTGTAAGCAGATAAGCGAGTGTCAATGCCAACGCTGTGGAAAAATTGCTCCGTTGCGCTGATGGCTTTTAAGGCTTTTTCTTCCGTTGTACCGTCTGTAATGCCCCACACACGTTCGCCGAATTGGGCGAGTTTTTCTTGTTTATTTTCTAAACAATAATGATAGTAGGCTGGCAAAACGACAGCTAAGGTGCGTGCGTGGTCAATGCCGTGAAGTGCGGTGAACTCGTGACCGATGGCGTGTACACCCCAGTCGGATGGAACGCCTTGTGCGATCAAGCCATTGAGCGCCATTGTACAGCTCCACATAAAGTTGGATGCCGCTTGATAATTTTTCGGATCGGCGATCACTTTCGGGCCGACTTCCACTAAGGTTTGCAAGATCCCTTCGGCGAAACGATCTTGTAGCAAGCCGTCTGCTGGGTAGGTCATATATTGTTCTAAAACGTGTACAAAAGCGTCCACTACGCCGTTTTCTAATTGGCGTTTTGGCAGGGATTGGATCACCGTAGGATCCAACACAGAGCATTGCGGGAACAAGTTCGGCGAGGCGAAAGAGCGTTTTTCTTTCAAGGCACGGCGTGAAATCACAGCACCAGAATTCATTTCAGAGCCAGTGGCTGGCAAGGTCAATACAGTTGAAAATGGCAAGGCTTGCGCTACCGTTAAGCGTTTTGCCAAGATCTCCCACGAATCACCCTCGTAGCAACTGGCTGCAGCGATGAATTTCGCACCGTCAATCACTGAGCCACCGCCAACGGCTAAAATGTAATCTAAATTTTGTGCTTTAATCGTGGCGACTGCCTCCATTAGCACATCATATTCTGGATTCGCTGGCACGCCTGCAAATTCCACAATGTGATAGTCTGCTAACACCGCCATAATTTGCTCATACACGCCGTTACACTTGATACTGCCGCCGCCGTAAAGCATTAAAATTCTCGCATTTTGCGGAATCTCATCTTTTAATTTCGTAATTTGCCCTTGCCCAAAGATAATTTTTGTCGGGTTTTTATAAATAAAATTTTGCATTTTTTGTCCTTTTTATTCAATCGGTGTGAAAATCTCTGCAAGTGCTAGGCGAGATTTTGGTAAGGCGGCGTTGAAGTCGTCAGCGGCCGCATAGCCGAGTGCGACCAGTACTACTGGGCGGAGTTTTTTGGCGTCGAGATCCAAAACTTCGCTCAAAATTCCAGTATCAAAGCCTTCGATAGGTACGGAGTCAATGCCCATTGCTTTTGCGCCGAGCAGTAAATTACCTAACGCCAAATACGCTTGATGAGTTGCCCAGCTTAGTTGTTTTTCTTCACTGACAGTGTTCTTGCCCACGAAATATGCACGAGCTTTGCTGATCAGTTGGCGAATATCCGCTGTGGCGTAACGTCCATCAGTTTGTTCTTGGTTGCCGATTTTTTCTAAATAGTCGGCACCTAGATCTTCTTTCACGCAGATGACAAACACATCAGAGCAGTTCAAAATTTTGCTTTCGTTAAAAGCAAAATCCCCTTGCGTGGCCTCCGCTACTTTGGCTTTGGCTGCTGGTGTGCTGGCAACGAGTACGTGCCACGGTTGTATGTTTACGCTGGATGGACTTAATTGAAAGAGGGTTTCTAGTTCGGTTAATTGTTCCGCTGAAATGCGTTTGCTTGGGTCAAATTTTTTCGTGGAATAACGAGCTTTGGCGATAGATAAAATATCCATAACGTATCCTTTTATGATGATTGGTTAAATGAAGTCACCACTTTTTTGGGTAGCGGTCTTAAAGCTTAGTAAGGCTTGCACACGTTTTAGGTAGGCCGGAATATTTGGGTAATTTTTGTCAAATACAAATAAATTTAAGCGATTTAGAGAAAATAATTCAAGGCTCAACACGATGTCCACCGTCGTTAAGGTATCGCCTGCGAAGAATGCGGTTTCGCTAAGCTGTTTTTCCATTAAAGCAAGCAATGCTCACAAAAGTAGCATTAGGAAAAAATCCAGTACTTTCTGCGTAGTGCCTTACCTTACAATACGGCTTACATAGGGACAGTACCTGCTGGATGAAGATCTTTGTAAGCTTGCGATGCGAGGTTCGCTACGGCATTGCGTTGAAAAAGTTTCAGTTCATAGGGAACCTTTAGCACTTCCATTATCCAAACGATACGGAAGGATTGAGAATGTTGTAAATGGTATTGTACACTCTTTTAATCTGCAAGAAAAAAGCCGTTGCGACACGGCACTATATGAATGAACATTCATTCAAAATAAACATAATAAAAGATTAGCTTAAATTACAACCATTGATCAACGAAAGTCGGAATTTTGCTGAAAATTCCGACCTTTTTTATCAAGCATAAAAAAACTGTGTGCTCCCCCTCACACTTTTCCACTTTTCTTATTTGTTTTGAGCAAGGCTTGTGGTAATTTACCGCCGTTTATTACAAGGTAATAACATTTCTCTTAATAACATTTCTTTTATTTTTCTACTATTTATATTAAGGAGCGAATTTTATGTCTACCCAATCCCGCCCCTTGTTTTCAAGGAATGCACTGATATTTCTTGCAGATGTGGTTTTCTTTTTCCTGCTTTTAAATCTGTTACCTTTTGACGAAAAAGCCAATAGCGGTCTAGCATTGCTCGGTTTTATTGCCGTGTTATGGCTTACAGAGGCACTGCACGTAAGCATTACCGCCCTACTCGTACCAATTTTGGCAGTTTTCTTAGGGCTGGTAACGACCAAAGATGCGTTGGTTTCCTTCTCTAACCCTATCATCTATTTATTCTTTGGTGGCTTTGCATTGGCAACCGCATTGCATAAGCAAAAACTTGATCAAGTGATCGCTAATAAAATTATGAACTTAGCTCGTGGGAATTTCTTTATTGCGGCACTGTATTTGTTCTCTACTACCGCATTTTTATCAATGTGGATGAGTAACACCGCAACCGCAGCGATGATGTTACCACTTGCTTTGGGCATTCTTAGCCAAATGGATCGTCAGGAATATCACAACACCTACGTTTTCGTGCTGCTTGGTATTGCATACAGTGCGAGTATCGGCGGTATGGGAACCGTTGTTGGTAGCCCGCCGAATGCGATTGTAGCCTCACAGTTGAACCTAAACTTTATGGAATGGATGCAATACGGCTTGCCAATTATGATCATCTTAATGCCAATTATGATCGGTATGCTGTACATTATGTTTAAACCCAAATTGACGTTCCATTTTGACCGTAATTTTGAACGCATTCCAATGAACCGTGATCGTCTAGTCACGCTTGCTATTTTCTTGGTCATCGCTGGTAGCTGGGTATTTAGCAAACAGATCAACCCTGTTTTATCTGGTCTTTTAGGGCTTTCTGGCAAAATTGCTGAATTCGATAGTATTATTGCATTGCTTGCGGTGGCGTTAATTTGTATTACTAATGTGGCAAAATGGAAAGACATTCAAGACAACACCGACTGGGGTGTGTTAATTCTTTTCGGTGGCGGTATCACGTTAAGTATGGTGCTAAAAAACTCTGGTGCGAGCAAAATCTTAGCAGACAACATTGTGTTCTTAATTCAAGGTCAGCATTATTACTTAATCGGCTTGCTCGTGGCGGCATTTATTATTTTCCTAACGGAATTTACCTCTAACACCGCCAGCGCTGCCCTTTTAGTACCGCTCTTTATTTCCATCGCTAATTCTCTTGGCGTGCCAGACACTGGGCTTGCCCTTATCGTGGGTATCGGCGCCTCTTGTGCCTTTATGTTGCCTGTGGCAACGCCGCCAAACGCCATTGTTTATGGTACGGGCGAGATCCAACAAAGCGATATGCTCAAAGCAGGTATTGTGTTAAATATTATTAGTGTGCTGGTCATCAGCACTATCGCCTATGTATTTTGGTTTTAACTCTCGTTAATAGCATAAAAAACAACCCTGCTCATTGGCAGGGTTATTTGCATTTTGGTCATTTTTTCTTAAAAAATTCCAGCCTAGGTTTTTTGTTTTTCATTCCATAAAAATACTAATGAATTGGCGTGAAATCATACACAAAGCCATAGGCAAAGCAATAATACAATGCATAATAAAAAAGCACCGTCGATAACGCCAGCCCCCAGCAGGCAAGGCTTGGGCGTTTTTGATGTACCACGTACCAAATGCGCGCCACAATGGCTAATAAAATGGGATACGCCCAAAAGAAAATGGTCATCGTACGAATCATTGCATTTGACAAATGCGGATTTTCTGAGATGCTTGCAGATAACATAATTAAGACAGGATAAAGTGCCACAGGCAAACAAAAGCCCGCAATCGCCCACGTAAACGGCTTAAATCCTTGTGGCATTGATGATTTTTTCATATGCTTTCCCTAAATGTTTAACAAAATAAAGAAGGATTATAAAAAATGCATCCTCTTTTCGCTAGTCAGCAACCACAATTACTCTATACTTTCCGAGATTACATTCAAAAAAATTACGGCATAACCCTAGAAGTAATGCCCTTCAATGAGCTAGGAGAACGCCAATATTTACTCATAATGCCTGAGAATTGCCCAACGAAACACAAATTCTAGCTGAGTTGCAAACCTTTGCCCAAAATCCTCACGCTGCCAAATACAGCAACACAAGCTGGGAGCAAGGCGAATTATTACCCAAACAACCACTCGTGCAATGGCGGTGGCTGCGTGAATTTTGGCAAGCGAAAACCTACCAAAAAATTCCGTTCACCGTTGCGGTAACCCTACTGTGCATATTGGTGTATCTCGCCGAATGCTGGACGATTTACGTACAAAATAGCGACTTCATTTTGCAAGCCCTGCACTACCCTGCCAACACCGCACAACAAAGCGAACTATGGCGCTACGTTTCACACGCCATCGTGCATTTAGGCCTGTGGCACCTTGCCTTTAATTTATGCTTTTGGTGGATTTTTGCAGGGGCGATTGAACGCCAACTCGGCTCAATCCCCTTGATTTTATTAACATTCACCAGTGCCATTATTTCAGGAATGAGCCAAAACTATTTCTCTGGTGCAGACTTTTTTGGCTTATCTGGCGTAGTTTACGCCGTGTTAGGTTTTGTGTTAATCGAAGACAAATTCGCCGCCAAATGCTTTCACTTGCCTGACGGCTTTCTCACAATGCTACTCATAGGCCTCGTTCTCGGCTTCATCGCCCCCACCATCGGCATACAAATCGGCAACGCTGCCCACATCAGCGGATTCGTGGTTGGGGTTTTGTTCAGTACAATCGACATCCTACACCCCAAACTACATCAAAAAAAATAACGCTGGAATATTTCACAAAATTTAAAAAAAATTCCAGCATACATTATCAATCACATAAACCAGCTCTAACTGTGAAATGTTTTTGCTCCATTGGCTTAAGGAACATTACATCACAATTTTTTAGGGAGATGTGTGGAGGGGGATCTGACTTCTCACGGATCAGGACTGCTTCATTATATAATCGCAACGATTAAAAGACAGTCGTTGCAATTATATACGTTTTTATGGATTTTGCAAACGCCTTACTGCGTTTATATGTTATCTACGATGTTTCGTAGGGTTTCAGGATCATCTCGAATGTATTCTAATGTTACATTTACGGAAGAATGTCCCAATAACTGCTTAACAACATAAAGATTACCCGGATCTTTCATTAAGCTAGTTGCTACAGTATGTCGAAATCTGTGTGGACTAATTCTAAATCCAGCAAATTGACTTAATTTTTCAAAAAAATAAGTTATTTGTGAGTCGCTCATTTCCTTTCCTTGCCGACTCGTTGTGAGCGTAAACTTATTAACATTGAATAGCTGTTCTTTGGGCGAGCTACCTCTTAATTTATGCTCCAGTAATAGCCTTTCTAACGCAGGTCTAAGCAATTTACTAATTGGCAATTCGTGATAACAGTAATTCTTATTAATCGCTGCTGGCAGTGAGAGAATACCACGATGAATATCAACATTTTCGATTTTGAGTTTCAGTAGTTGTCGGCGGCGAATAGCGGTATAACGCAAGGTTTTTATGAGGGTTTCATAAAACCATACTGGACAACACCATCTTGGTAAGTTCTCTTGTTGAAAAATGTCATTGATTTGATCAATTTGACTTTGGGTGAATGTCTTTTTGGGAGATTTTCCTGTTCGCATAAAGCAATGATTAAAAGGATTAGGTTTAGGTAAGAGTTGTTGATCAATTCCAAAAGTGTAGATTGCTTTTAAGTGGCGGACATAGTTGTTCCAGCTAATTGGTTTTAACCGTGTAGAAGTCGCTTGTCGCCACGTAATAATATCCGTAGATTGCAATAATCGCATATCTTGATTTGGAAAGTGTTTCTTAAATTGTTTAACCACTTTTTCATACGATCCCACAGTATCTTCTCGAAGAAATTTATGGTAAAAATTTTTGCATAATAGTATCAATGGTTACTTTCATTTTTAAGTTTTCCTTAATTTCAAATGATGGTTATTGAGAACAGTCCTGTTCCCCAAGAAGTATGTAAAATCTTTTACTAAATATCCAGTTAATTCCGTTTCTTTTACGCTACTTTGGATTTTTACTGTCCAAAAATTATAAGAATCCTTGTTCTCAGTGTCGTAACGCACGGTATGTAAATTGAGTTTCTGAAATTCTTTTTGCAATGCTTCCCATAATACCTGATCACTTCGCCCTGTTCGCTCAATAACATAGGAACGAAAGATTTGTGGTGTAACCATAAAAAGATGATTTTCTACAATATGCAATAATGCATCACTTTGATTTAGCTTGATTTTATTTATTTGAAAACCTACTTTCACCCATTGAATAAAATCATCAATTTGTATTTTATTACTTGGATCTAAACTCGCTTTGGTCGGTTGCACAGGTTTAGCTTGTGGTGGTTTTACAAAATTTTGAGGTATGTTACGAACTCGCTGTGATGTTGGTAATTCCGTTGGCGGTAAGGTTGAATGGCGTTTTTCTTGGTTTACAGCATCCGATTTAACCAGTGAACTCGGTGTCATCGGTTGACGAGGTTCTTGTGGTATTACTGATTCAGACTCAGTCAATGGCGGCTCTATTACTGGTTCAGTATTTGATGCTATTTCTGTTTCAGCTTGAGGATTGTCTATGGGCTGAGAAATTTCTACTATTGCTGGCATTTCATCTACTACAGACACTTCTGTGGTCGTTGATGATTCGGTATTTCCAAATATATCTAATACAGCATTCATTAACGTATCATCTAGGCTTTCAGTATTATTTAATGCTGTTTCAGATGTCGGTGCTACTAATGCCGGATCAGGTAAATTAATGACTGGTTCAGTATCAATCACTGGCGTTGCTGGCTCGTCTGCTGTATCAAGGGTGTTACCTTGACTGTCTACTGGTGTGATTGTGCCTTTAAAATTTTCAGGGCGATCAGCCACGTTTGGCCAAATTAACTGTGGTGAAATCCGTAATAAGGTAAACGTATTCTTTGGTTTCCAGCTATCTGTGGCGACGTTACACGTCCAAATAGCCATATTGTCAGGTGTCGACTCGATGAGTTTATGTGCCTGCATTTCATCAAAAATTTTCGCATTTTGAACAGGCACACTTACGCCTTGATTGACTAAATACGCACGCACCGCATCCGCAGTGGTTTTTGACATCACCCACAACCCTTGCTCATTCAAATAACCTTGACTACCGCCTTTGGGATTATTGAGATTAAAGCCTTTCACAACGTGGCGGAGAGCTAATTGTAGTTGTTTTGCAAAAGACACTTTCGGCGTTTCATCAAGTTTATTGATGTCGCCGCCCAATGCCATTGTTACAGAGAGCTGATCCGCTTTCTGCACTATTTCTGCCAAAATTCCAGCCTTGTCGCTATGACCGCTGACGTAATACAGCAACGCCGCAAAGGGGCTTGGAAAGGTTGCCAGCCAATTTAAAGCCATTGGTGGGATCAAATAATGTAATAAGAATGAGCCTAATGTAGGGTGCAGTTCGTAATCCCTGTCAGGGTTATAACAAAATCGGTACGGCAAGGTAGGGCGACCTTGCCACGGAAACCATTGCTGTTCGTTTTCAAGCACCACTTTTATATCTACTGCAATTTTACCAATGTCGTGTAATAAGGCCGCATAGATGATTAACGCCGTCCATACATCTCGCTGTTTGGCTTGTTCTTCAGGTGGCGAGTTTTGCGGTAACACATAATTCTGTCGCAGTTTTGCTGCAAGGGCGATAACTTCTAAACCGTGATCCAGCATTCCGCCTAAATAAGCGTGGTGATGAGATTCGCTCGCAGGTAAAAGTTGAACCAGCTCGGCATAACGCTCAATGGGGGTGCGGTAAAGCTGTTGGAAATTATCAGGTGTCATTGATACATTTTGCCAAATAATATTTAACTGTTTTTGGCGATGAGGTGTATCCAGTAACTGTTCGGCAGTTTGTGGCAAATGCCAGCCTGGTTTATGTTCTACTACTGGGGCAGATGTAGTGGCTGGAATTTTACGAAAAATTTTATTAATAAAGTGGTACATAGCGATTAAATAACGTGAAAAGTTACTCAACCTACCACAAATAAATCAAACGATTAACCATAAATTAAATGGATTTTTTATTTAATTTATTGGTGGTTTTTTCTTGTTTTAGATGGGGGATATTTTACTATGTCGGCGTGAACACAGTACATAAAGGGATTTTTTCAATAGTGATAGACACTATTGCCCTGCGTACTGGTAAAGCCCAAAATCTTTTATAGGTTTGGGGCTTTATTGCATTTATAATATTGAAACTACTCGTAAGCTTATGACTTATCTTCAACGATGGTTATTTTATTCGCAATATATTTGGTCGTAAACACAACAAAAAATGGCAGTGCTACCCATAAAAAACCATTAAAGAATAATGACATACTGGCGAGAATTAAAAATAAAATAGACCACGCCGCACAAAACAATAGTGCTTTAACTGTGTCTAGTTCAAGAACAATACGTTTTTTCATAAGTAACTCCTTATTGTTGGTTAGGTTGGTTGGTGAATTTGGTTGTGGAGGTGTAGTTTCAAGTAATAGTGTTCATTAAACTTTGCCTTGCAATAATTCTTTGTCGTTAATAACACTCCCTTTCTTACCCATTGCCCACGCTGTTTCAGGTTGATGAGTCATCCAAGATAACTGAGAACCATTATATTGCCCATAAACCTCGATAATTTTATCTAAAAATATCATTATTTCGGTTGGGGTAATGGTGGTATTATCTCGTAATGCTGTAGCAGATATTGGTTTAGCACGATACCTTTTAAATTCGTAATAAATTGATGGAATAACGGGACCATATTCCCAACGCTCAAATTGTTCATTGATAAGAGTTGTGCCAAATTTTTTTAAATACCAAGATTGGGCAAAAAACATCAACTTTTGCAATTTCATTGGAGTTAAATCTTTAATCTGCCCTTTGTGTGCTTTTTGAATAAAAGCATTTGCAATATCTATTGCTGTGTAGGGTTTCATATACAATCTCCTCCCCTATAAAATAGGAAAACTTAGCAATACTATTCGTAATGCTTCACCTATTCTATATGTGCCTATCCTGTTTTGCAAACGCCTGAGTAAATAATTTTACGCATTAAGCGTCTTGCACCCTGCCCTTTTCACGCCCTTTCGGGTAAGCCCGTTTCCCTTAGGGAAACGGTTTGCCCTTGAACCATTCCCCTTGTTGCCGCAGGCAACCCCCCTTAGCCTTTTTTACCCTTTTTGGGGTATAAAAAAGCCCCTAGTGATAGGGGCAAATAGGCTCGCTTATGAGAGTTTACTTAACACTATGTTGTTTAAGCTTATCCGTTTTTTCTTTGGGGGCTTTATCTAAATCTTGGAGTTTATTCGTGCTTTCTGCTTGGTTTGGTACAGCATTTTTTAGCTTGTCATTCGCTGCTTGCTGTAAGGCGGTAAGTGCCGTTTTCGTACCAAGTAATTGGTTCATTTCAAGTTCTAGTTTGATTTGACCTATATCCCTGTCAAGTAATGCAACCGAACGTTCCAATGCTTTCATTGCGTTTGGTGAGGCTGTAATATTGGGTTCTCGCATTGAAGTAATCAGCATTCGTCGTGCTAATAATGCTTTTTCTAAAGCTCGAGAAAGTCCAATCTCCGAGCTTAATTTTGACACTAATAATGACTGATTTGGAGTCTCTTTTATCGCTTCTAATAATCCACGGGTTACTTTAACCGTAGAAGAACTAATACTTTCTAACTCTTCATCCGTTACAGTGTCTTGTTGTAGTACTTTATCGAAGTTTTTATTCACTTCTTCAGTTTCTTCAGAGATTTTCTGAGTTAAACCTTTTCCCACTTTCGTGCCATCCTTTTGGTCGCCGCATTGTGTGCCATTACCACCTGAACAAGTAGAGGTTATTTCATCACCCACGACATCTGTTACCCATTGGCTAGCTTGTTTAGGATTTAACCAAACTTGGCATATTCTGCCCGTACATTGTGTTTTAGAAACACTACTTTTATCTGTGGGGGTGCGGTTTTGCATCATATTATAACCTGCCGCGACTGCATCGTTATTTACTTGAATAGATGGTTGCCCAGCTCCACCTTTTTTCTGACCGCCAACCCAATTTACACCGTTATTTTGTGTTTGGGCAGTTTCTTTACGTTCTTGGAAATCTTTGGCAATAACGTTGTTACTACTGGATAACATTTCGTTTAACGCAGTTTTCTTACCTAAATCTTTCCAACTGTTTTCCGTATAATCCGCCATTTTGTTACCAAGCTCTTCACAACTGGTTTTAATGTTATTGAAGTCAAGGCTGGCTTGATAAGCTCCATTCGTCAACATATCGTAAAGTTGTGGATTGGCACGTTGTAACATTAACGCTGGCATTGATGCAACGGCTCCTTTGGCAGATTCAACGATATTATTATATAAAGACATTATGCTGTTTTTGGCGTTCCCTTTTAAGTCATTAAAAACAGAGGCATTAAAGTCTAAATTACCACACATTAAATCCGCATTCCAAGCAACGCCTACATTGAGTTGTTCAGGTCGTGTATTGCTAGCCATTGGGTGAATGATATTACCGCCACCTATGGTGTAATTGACATAATCATCAACCACTGCCCCTCGTTGGTAATTGTAATCACCTGCCACAGCATTTTGTGTACATAATAGTACAGCCAGGGCGGTTGTGTGATGTTTTAATGTTTTTTTTACATTCATTGTTTTTGTCCTTCTATTTATCTATGCTGGAATTCTTGTAAAAATTTCGGCATCACTTAATTTGAAAAAATCAACATTTGCCCACGACGTTTGCAACATTCATACGGTCGCCATAATGCCCACGCATAATTGTGATTTTTATTGATTTTATCTTGATGTGGGTCGGTTACTTGAACGCCTGAACTGGATTTATCAGGGAAAATGGCACAACTCTGCTCCATTTTTGGATATAGCATTTGCCACTTGTGGTTTTCTTGCTTTAACTCTTGAACAGGTTTGGGATACCATTTGCCATTACTCGGCTGAGATTGTTGAGCAAGGGGGATATAAAGATGAGAGCTTTGGCCGAATGGACGTGTAACAATATCTGCCACACGTTGAGCAACTAATGCCGCCCCCTTGTAGGAATGTTGTTGGGTTACCATTCCGTTTCTTGGGTAAATATTTCCCCAATTATCGCCCCTTTTGCGAAGTTCTCGTGTAAAGGGCGTGAACGATTGCGGATAAAAAGATTCAACAAGTGAATAACGCCACTCTAAGAAATCTAGTCCGCTTAAAAAGTAAGGCATATAAGGCGTTGACTGCGATTCGCAGAAATATCCCATTGACCCTAATAGGTTATAAATCATTCCGCCTGGATGACCAATGAGCTCAGCATTTTTCGTGTGGGATTGGTTGTATAGTCGCTTGTTATGTGAAACAAAGCGGCCGCCTGTTAATTCCCCTTTTTGTGTTCCTAATGCACCTAATTGGGTGCCGAACTGATTCCCGCCCAGCATTTTTGCTTCTGCCACAGGATTATCTTCTTCAAAGTCATACACAGATACCACGCTTTCAGGCAAGAAATGACGAACTTTCACTGATGTGCGTGTGTAGCAGCCGTAAGGCGTGCAAGTCATCCATATACAAATGCCTTTAACACGCCACTCCGCACAGCTTGGCGAATACGAGCTTTGCAATAATTGAGCCGTGCTAACTTCGCCGCCTGCCATTGCAAGATTGGGCAAAGTGAAAGCCAATGTCGCTAATCCAATCAGCGTACGCTGGAATTTTTGTGAAAATTTCGGCGTAGCAAATGTCATTATTTTTCTCCCATTCGTTGACGATAAATGTTGATAACTGTAGCAACGTTACGTTGACCGTACACCACAACAGGCTTGCCTTTGGCTGGTACAAACACAATGGCGGGGGATTTTTTCACCCCCAGTTGCCACGCTTGTGATACTGCTTGGCTGGCCGCTTGAATTTGTTCAATCAGTTTACGTCCATTCGGTGAGTTAATGCGTTGTCGCATTACCGCCTCTGCTTGTCGGAGGTCATTGGGTAAGCCTTTGGAAAGCTCAGCATTGAGTTCATCGAGCTTATCCAGCTGGAAATGACTATCCAGCAACTGGGCTTGCACAAAGGGCTTGTATTGCGTGGTAAATCCCAAAATATCAACATTGGGTAAGACAGGATTGGCAAATGCCAATGGGCTAATTAAGGCTGCCGCAGCCATTACACGTCTTTTCATTTTCATCCTTACAAAAATAAAAAGAGTTTAGGAAAGTGATTAAAAAATAAAAGGTTTAATTAAATTAAAATTTTGAAGAATTTTTTATAGCGTTTAAGGGGGGATTTTCATATACTCAAAAAGTAACCACGCTATCGTTGATAGCACCAATGCCAGTGGCTTTGTAAGCTGGCGACTCAACGTTGTTGGGTTAAGCAAGAAGTGTACTGTGCGTATGAGATTACACGTTACCGGAAGCGGTAATTACGCCCCTATCTACTATTTTTTATTAACCCACGCTGGGAAAACTCGTCCCAGCGGATGCGGTTCTCCCAGTATTTTTTAACTAAAACTAAGGAGAACCGTGATGGTCGACTTAAATAAAATTGCTGAAAATCTAAAAGTGTTACCGCTTGAAGAACAAGAGGCAATAGTAAACTTAATTCAATTAAAGACGGATGTCGATATGGATAAAGTGCTAAACAAATTAGATGTAGTCAATGCTAAATTGGAAGCAATGGATGCGAAATTTGAATCTAAATTCGATAGTCTAAGACTATTGATTATGGGAATGATCGCCCTTATTCCAATCGCATTTACAATTTTTGGATACTTTAATAAGTAGCCACACCTAAACCAACCCACAGGGGAAATACTGTTTCCCTTGTGGGGGATAGGATTTTCCCTGTTTTATAAGGAAAATCCTATGTTGACGATTGAAATACAAGCTCTCGCTTTTAAAGGCTTAATTCAGAAAGATGGTACCGTTGAAAAGCGGCTAACCCATAGACTGAAACAGCAAGTATATTCACTGCTGATACAGCATAAAAAAGCAGACTTCACATTAACTTTTGAGCCAGTCAATGGCGATAAGCGAACCTTAAAGGCCATCCATTATAATGATGCCTTATTCGTTTGCCGCCCTGACTTCAACATTAACTGATAGTTTTTAACTATAATCACCCACGCTGGGAAAACTCGTCCCAGCGGATGCGGTTCTCCCAGTATTTTTTAACTAAAATCAAGGAGAACCGTGATGGTCGACTTAAACAAAATTGCTGTCAATCTAAAAGTGTTACCACTTGAAGAACAAGAGGCAATAGTAAACTTAATACAGCTCAAAACGGAGACTGATATGGACAAAGTTTTGAATAAGCTTGATGCAATGGAAACCAAGTTTGATGCTAAATTTGAAGCAATGGATTCAAAATTCGACATTTTACGTTGGTTACTGATGGCTCTTATTGCCATTATTCCTATTGCTTTAACAATTTTTGGATACTTTAATAAGTAGCCACACCTAAACCAACCCACAGGGGAAATACTGTTTCCCTTGTGGGCTATAGGATTTCCCTTGTTTTATAAGAAAAATCCTATGTTTAACTTAAATGAAATTGCTACACACTTAAAGGCTATCCCATTAAGTGAACAACAGGCTATCGTAAGTTTAATAGACTTAAAAATAGAGGTCGAAATGAACGCCGTTTTAAAACAGCTTGAGCTAATGAATAAAACGATTGAAATGCAACAAAAGGAAAATCAGAAAGCAATTAGCAGTCTGAAATGGTACATTGGTTTAACCGTTTCTATTGTTGGTGTGCTTGCGACTGTTGCCTCGATTTATTTCAGCCACTAAAAGTCTTATGGAAATGATGAGAATTGCTAGAAGTTTAGAACGATTGGAAACAAATCTAAAACATCTAGAACATCGTATTAGGTGCTTAAAATAAACTATCATTTGTTGATGTTTGGTATTCTAAGCAACACCATTTTACTATCCTTACTTGCCTGTATTTTTTTAATCAGCAAATAAGCCATTAACCCATAGGGGCTTTCTTTGAAAGCCCCTATTTTCACCAGTATAAATGATATAAGGAAGAAGAATGTCCTTTAAGAACATAGAGCAACTAAAAGATTTTCTCAATATAAAAAGACCACTGCCAGCAGTTGTGCTTGATAAACTCTATAATACGGTTAAGCAAGCGTATATCTATAACTCCAATGCCATTGAGGGGAATAGTCTATCCTTACGAGAAACACAAATTGTTTTGGAGCAAGGTATTACAATTAAAGGAAAGCCGTTAAAAGATCATATTGAGGCCAAAAACCAAGACTTTGCATTGGATTTCTTAGTCGGTGAAGTCAAAGCGGAAAAGCCTCTCACTAAACAGCTAATCAAAGAATTTCACCAAATTATTATTGGGGATATTGATCGTGGAATAGCGGGTAAATTTAGACAACACGATGTATGGATAAGCCACAGTGAAACAATAACAGCTCATTATCTTCACATTGAAGAAGAACTTGACGCATTGTTACATTGGTACGAAACATCGACCGATCATATTCTCGAAAAAGTTGCTAAATTTCACGCAAAATTTGAGAAAATTCACCCATTTTCTGATGGCAACGGTAGAACAGGACGGCTCATTATGAATTTAGAGCTGATGAAAAATGGCTACCCTATCACCATCATAAAAATGGAAGATCGAGAAACGTACTACCAAACCTTAGAAATGGCATCGATTAATGATGATTTTCAACCAATCACTCAATTCATTACTGATAATGTACAACAAAGCATTGAACGTAATCTAAAAATGCTCGACCGAGAGTGGGAAACTAGATTTCTTGAGTGGAAGTCTAAACGTTAAAATAAGGAAAAAAGGCTAAGTGTAAGCTTAGCCTTTTGTTTTTTCGTGAACGCTTAGCAAAGGTAACCCTATGAAACAACAAACAAGAAAAACTAAGGCTAATAACAAACGATTTGAAATACAAGGCAGGAATTTTTCGCTCAAATTGATCGAATTAGTAAACCGCCCTCAGTCGCCATTACACGAAATGAAGTTTTTGCGTTATTGCTTAACCCAAACCTATCCCCAACAGCAAAATTAGCAAAAGCCATTGCAGAAGCAGAAAGTGGAAACTTAAAAACCTATGATAGTTTAGAAAATTTTATCAAGGAATTTGAGTGATGTTTGCAATCCAAAAATGTAACCATCAAATTTGCATTCCACATAAAACGTAAGTACAATGTAATTACGTTTAACACAAAAGGAGTGATAACTATGGCTATGCAAAGTACTATGAATTTCAAACTAGACCCTGCATTGAAAAGTGATTTTTTACATACTTGCCAAAGTAAAGGCTATTCAGCCAGCCTGATCATCAGAGAATTGATTGCTCGCTATGTTCAAGAAAACGAACCGCAGCCAAATGCTGAAACGTTACAAGCAATGAAAGATGCGGTAAATGGCATAAACACAACGACAACAACGGTTGATGAGTTCTTCAAATGGGCTGAAAATGTTAAAAATCAATAGAACAAAAGCGTTTGAGAAGGACTTCAAAAAAGTGGGCTTAATTTCTCCGCTCATTGATGTTTTGCATTACTTGATCAATGAAGAGAAATTACCTGTAAAATACCAAGATCATCAGCTAAGTGGCAAGCTGGCACTTTTCCGTGAGTGCCACGTTAAGCCTGATTTGTTGTTAGTGTATTTTTTTGAAAAAGAAAAAAGTACCCTACATCTCGTAAGGTTAGCAAGCCATAGCGAACTATTTTAAGAAAATTCATAAGGCTAACCCCACTTAGCCTTTCTATTTTTTCTGTGTACTAACCATTGACACAACTCCATTTCTGCGTTATTTTTCGTCAAAATCACCACAAAAGCAGGATATTTTTATGGACAATCTCGATAAAAATCTACAAAAAGCACTTAAACAAGTGGAAAGACAAAAACGAGCTTATGCTCAGGGATATAACAAAGAATATAATCCTGTGATCGAGTCCGAGAATGTCTCCCACTGGAAAAAAGTTTTGCTTAAAACGCTATCTGTCATTTTTACGGCTTTAATGGCCGGTACTCGTGATAAGACAGACAAGAAATATTATATGGATATTAATGGTAAATGTCCTGGCGATAAAAATTATATTTGGCCTGGTTCATTTTAATTATTCTAGAAAAAAGCGTAACATAATAAATGTTACGCTTTTTTTTCTATCTTAACTGATCAGTTACTATTTTTGATTTCCCTCCTGTCACCACATCTGCTCCACTCAGTACAGCTTTAGTTCCGTGAGCCCCTGCACTACCACTTTGCCCGAAATGTTGTTGTATCGCCCCATCAGCAATATTACTTAAATTAAACCCAACAAAACCTAAGAACGTAAAGAATACACTAGGAAATACCACATACATCAAGCCAATAACCAAGTTAAATGCACTATCGCCCACTTGATTATTAATTCCGTCCCATAGTCCTAAGTTGGAATATGTTGATGAGTCGTATAGTGCTTCAAACATCCAAGATTCTAACCAATGAACGATTTCCCAAATGTAAGTTAAGAACGTTAATCCAAAGAATGCAAAAGAAACCAATATAATAGGCTTAGCCTTATAGCCACCAAAGATAACGATGATCGGTGTTACAATCGTTAATAGTGCAATTAGTAAAGGCTGGATGATTTGTGTAGAAAATTTCATTATTTTGTATTTAGGTTGAGCCAGTATATCTTCCTTAACTGCACCGTACGACGCTGCTATAGTACTAATTGAGCCAGTAATTGCTTTACCCCAAGCAGCAAGACTCCACCCACTACCTGCATTATCAACATCTGAATACTTTCCTTTACCTACACCATAAGGGGCTGTGCCGTCCGAAAGTTGCATTTTTTGTGGCGAGATTGCATAGCGAACAAGGAAATCATTAAACTCTTCGCCTGCTTGTTTTTTGTTCATATACTTATAGGCAAATTTCGCCTGTTCTTTTAACTCCTCAGGATACGCATCCAAAATCCGATAGTACAACGAACGTTTTTTACCGTTGCCACCAATTATTACCCCGTTGCCTTTCCAAAAGTCATCACATATTGGAAAACCGCCTGCCTCTGGGGGCGTACCAAAGCCCGAATCTCGAGATTTTAGGAATGACCAATATATTTTCGGATATTTAGCGTGGTATTTGCCATAAAAACCACCCTCTAAGAGAATTTTTGAACCCGGCCAGGCAATATCCGCCACTTCGGCGTTATTGAGCGGAATACCATCGTTTTTCATCTGTTTTAGAAAACGGTTTTTTGCGGGGATGTAGCAATAGTTGTTAAATTCTGCAATATCATCACGCAACATTGGATCCGACAAAGAAAACTGATTTAACGCCATTCCTAGCTCTTCTAAGTGTGGCTTGCAAGGAATACCATTCACCAAGCCATTGGTGATCCCTTTACTTACCCCATACACAAACGCCCACCAAAGCGGCATTTCAGGGGATTTACCATTTAATTGGGTTGAACCATACGCCTGTCCCAGTTTAGTATCATTCGGGGCTACTGTAGTGCGTTTTGCACCGCACATTGCATCTAACTTAGTGTCCATAATATGGAAATTCACTTTAAACAACGGCACACAGGTCGCAAATAACAAAATACCCGTGATATACAAGTAATTTTCTAGCCAATTAACAAGTAGTTTTCCCTTGTTTCCCTCGTCCGCCCCTTGCTCTCTGACTTGCGTAAATTTCCCAATGACATGAAAAATAATCGGTAAGGCAAACAGCCCTGTACTCTTAAAAAGCTCCCACGTGTTATCAAACATAATCCACGCAAAGGTATTCATAAAATATTCATAGTAGCTGTCTACTTCAAGTCGAATAGTTGTTAGTATCATAACGCCCCCTAAATCCACACTAAAATTTCATTGAATACACAAAAACCTAAAATCATCAGCCCCATTCGCTGTACGATTTTACGTTCTTTTAAGTTGTCATTTTTGGCGTTAATCACACGGCGAATTTTGAAAAAATACACTGCACAAATGCCATAAATGGTGTATCGAATCAGGGCTAGCCATAATTTTTGGGCGAGAATGGCATTCGTAATTTCAATATATTCCGTGCCATTTTGACTTAATTTAAAGGCGACAAATGTGGATATAACCAGCACAGCAAAAGTACCAAATAACCACCCTGCCATTTTCATCCATTTATTCATCTTCACTTTCATCATCTTGCTCCTGTAACGTGTCGGTAAGTTGCTGTAATTGTTTGTCTAAATACACGAGAACCCAGTACAAGTCGGTTTCGTCTTTTAGGTAGAGATATTGGCGTGGGGCGGCGGTGAATGGCGGAAATTCCGTGTAGTTGCTCACCGCAATGGTTAAGTAAAATTGCCCCTGTTCACCACTGAATTTCACTCGGTTGTAATTATTCGTACCAACCGCTCGATAGGCGATAGTTTCCATTGATTCGTACGCCCCAATTTTTGCGAAAATATTCCGACCTAGGCTATCCAATTCTTCAGTGAATGTGGAATTAACTAACGTTACCAGCTTTTCCAGTGGTAGGTTTTCAGGCTTAATTGGCGTTTCTACGCTAAATAAGTCAAGCATTTGTTTATTCATTGATCCCTCTTGCTTTATCAATATTTTTTGCCACGAGAATGGCGGCATCCAATTCTGAAATGCCGTGCTTTTTCATTAAGGTCGCACGTTCGGCTTTTTCTTCGTTTTCCGTCATTGCCAACGCTAAGTAAATACTCGGCGGCACGACACGGAATAAGGCTTCCATTTTGGACGATAACACCACGCCCTCCGTGTATTTGCGGTTTTCCTTTTTCGTGGAAAGCAATAGCTCCGTTTGCTCAGCGGTCAACTGTTTAAAACGGCTGACTTGATTGACTTCATCTTTTTCTAAGTACAGCAACTCCCACCATTCGAGCATTGATAACAATTTTTCCGCTACGTCTGGAAAATCCGATATATTTTGCGTGGCGAGCCATAGCCAAATCCCCAGTTTTCGCCACATCTTGCCCCCTTTGGCAAGGAAACTAGCCAGCATTGGATTGACGGTGATGATATGAGCTTCGTCCGTAATATTGACGATTGGGCGACCTGTAAACTGGTATTTTTCGCCCATTGAGTTGATATGGTTAATAAGGGAAATATAGGCAATGGAAAGTTGCACGCCATAGCCATCTCGAGCCAGTGTAGCGAGATCCACTAAGGTAATATCCGCATCAGGCCAAGGCTCGCCATCTCGATTAAACAATTCCGCATCGAATGAACCAGGTTGGCAGAAAAGCCCAATGGACTCGCCCATTTCATAGGCTTTTTCACGGTATTTCGGCAATAGGTTTTCATCGTTGGCGATTTCGTGAAAGGCTTTCGCCACATCTTCTGTTAAGCACGTTTTGCCTGCTTTTAAGGTGTTATTCGCCGCAAGAATAATGGCACGGCGAATCATCGCCTCGTCCGCGCGTGTCATTTTTTCGTATTCTTTCTCTTTGCCACCTGTGATCATCAAACGAGCGATGATTTCCATTTCACCTAAAATATCTCGTTGGTCATCAGCGAGAATATCATCGTCATCATTGCTATCATCACCTAACCGAGCGACTGGCGTGTCATCGAAGCTTTCTTCATTGTTAAAAATAATGTTATCAATCTCTGCGGTATCGACAATTTTTTGAGCGTCAGCAAACAACGGCAAAGACACACCGCTGCCTGGTCTTAACTGAACGTGGTTTACCGTTAAGCCGTAGCGTTTGGCGTATTCCGCCATCAAGCCAAAACTATTACCTGCCTCGATGACGAACAGACGTGGGCGATACATTGCCATTAGCTGGGCGATTTTGCCGTTTAAGGTTGCGGATTTCCCCGCCCCTGTGGGACCTAACAATAGCAAATGCCCTGATTTCGCTCGGTCGTCTTTATTGAGCGGATCAAAGTCCAGCGGTGAGCCGCCTCGATTAAAATAAGTGATACCTGGATGGCGAGTGCCAATGGAGCGACCAAACACAGGTAGCAAATTAGCGATGTGTTGAACAAAGTTAAATTTGGTGTAAAGGTGTTTGGGATCAGATTGCGGATCAAACACCATCGGCAGCCAGCGGATGTAGCTCGATAGTGGGGCGACTTCCGCTCCCTCTTTGGTCGCCACAAGCCCTGTGGCTTGCAACGTAGTTACCAATTTACGGCGATTAGAAACCAGCGTTTTTTCATCATTGGCTCGCAAGAAAAAGCACAGCGAGCTTTGGTATAGCTTATGTTTGGCCTGTAAAAATTGTTTGACTTGGCTAACGGCAGATTTCGCATAAATAGATTCGGTATTATCACCCAATGCCCCTTTGCTGATTTTGAGCAAATGATCTTCGAGTAAATCCTGCGGATAGACCACAATCGTCATCGCCATAATGGTGTTTTCAGGCAAGAGATCAAACAAGGCGTTGATGTTATCGCCACGTTTCACTTCGCCTGTTAAATGCCCCACTTCGGGGCTACGGCGTAGGGAATCAACCACAACGACCGTGTGCGGTAGCTCATCAAAATACCAATATTCCCCCTCCGTGCGTGGCGATTGCACGAGTAAAGTTTCGGCAAAGTCGTTGTATAAAAACGGATCGTCTTTCTTGGCATTTGTTGACTCGGTATAGTGGGCGGCTTTGTAAAAATCTTCTGCTCGCTCATAATCGGCAGGTTTAGGGTTAAACCAACGTAACAGCCATTGATGAACATCGTAGCCGTTACAACGTTGCGATTTTACGCCAGCCCCTAGCAAGGCATTGGTTACGGATTCACAAGTGGCGTTTAAATCTTCCAACGCTCGATCAAAGGTGGTTTGTTTATCCACATAGCGATAAATCACCATTCGTGTGCGGCGTTGCTGGCCACGCCATTGCGTCCCTGTAACCGCTTTATCTTCAAATAAACCGCCTGATTTCGACACGTCCCTTAAGTGCTTGCTCATTACATTAAGCCAGTTTTCCGTGAACTCACTCCCTTCGGCATTGGGGCGAACGTATTGGCGTAGCACGTCTTCGTATTCCATCGCCATTTCGTCATCTTGACAGAAAAACTGCACGACCCACGGATTCATATCTAACTCCGCAAAACTATCTTGCAGGGCGTGCGTAATTTGCGTGCGAACCTCTTCTAAATAGTTGAGCGAGCGACCCTCCGTGCCAATAACCGTCAACTCAAATATCGCCGCTAAGCTTTTGCCATCTTCAAGCAATAAGGCGTTCTCTGCATCTAAAAACTCCACATAAGGCAGTTTGTCTACAAAGCTATCCATTGGGATAAACTGTTGATCGAATTCTTGCTTAGTGTAAGTGCCTTGACGCTTTAAAAAAGGTAGGCCGGAATTTTTTTGCGAATTTTTGGAGCCATCAAGTGCAGTGTCAGTGGTTGCTTGTTCTATCATTGACGTTGATGTGTTCTCCACGTCTATGCTGCACTCGATGGGATTATTCTTAGGTTTACGTTTAAAAAGGCTTAACATTCCATATATCCTTGATGAATAGAAATTAAAAAGTGGCTCAATGGGGCTTTAAACGCCCCTTAAATGAGGTTTAAATCTACAAATGACCGATACTTTCACCTGGTTGGGCATAATGCACACGGCCATAAAATGGAAACACGGTGCTGTAACCAGGTACAGGCAACGGCTCTTTGCTATTGGTTAGGTGTGGAAAAACAAACATCACCAAATTAGGGTTCGGCAGACGTGGGAATAAATTCGTTGCCTCATTTTCCGCATTTCTTGTGTAGGCTGGAATATCCGTAGAAATTTTATTAATCGCACGTTGGCTGAGCTGTTCTCGTGCCTGTAAGGTTGGCTGGCTTAGCTTAACCGCTGGGCGTGTAACCACGCCCCCTGTGCTATTTGCCCATATTTGAGCCATTGTTTGGTCGCCCTCTGGTAAGATTTTTTCTTGGCTTGTGGAGCAAGCAGCTAAAGTCAATGGCAGTAAAAGTAAAAATGTCTGTTTAATTTGCATTGTCGTGTCCTTATGTCCTTAGTCCATTGGTTGGCTTGTTACATTTTGCTCATAATTCACTTTACGAGCATTTTTGTCGTAATCGATTCGCAAGGTTTTGCTAATGTTCACCACAATTTTCTTGCCGGGCGGCACATAAATTGCGTCAAACGTATTGCCATAGCGTTGACGATACCAATCGGCAGTGGCTTTAATACCGCCTGCTAAACCTTGCCCTAATGCAAATTTCCCCGCATCACCGCTCACCGCTTGACTAAAGCCATTCGCCCCTGATTCAGTAGTAAGCTGTGCTTGGCTAAAGCCTTGAGCGGTGGCTTCTGCCCCTGCCATTAAGAATTGGCTGGCCAAGAACTCTGGGGCGTTGGTTTTACGCACACCTGGAATACAAGGAATACCTGATGGTGTTGAGAGCCAACCTAACTGCTCACCGCCTGTTGAGCCGTCTTTTGATTCTGGTAGTGAAACAATGCGGCCATCACGGAAAATAAAAGTGATACTTTCAACATCGCCTTTCACACAGGATAACGTCCAATCACCACTGGCTTTGCCTGCCACAATCGCTCCTTCGATTTCTGGTAATTCCAATCCATTTGCCATAAGATTTTCTTGTCCAATGACTACCTTAAATGGGAATGGATCGGTCAACGCTCCCTCGAGAGGCACTCGCCCAATTAAGGCGGTCATCGCCACACTACCCGCAAGGGTTGCATTGCGAGCGATGGTAAAATAAGGGGTCGGTGGAGTTTCTTCGTCGTATTGGTTCGGCTTGCCGTGTAAACGAGCAGAGGCTTGTCCTAATTCTGATTTGTCTAAGGCTTTAAACAAATTAAAGCCGCCTCCATTACTACTGTTGCCGTTGCCATCACCGCTAAAGAATGCATTTCCTTTGTCATCAAACATTGGAATATTTTCAGGATTGACCCAGTTTATACTGTCATTGGCTGCCCCATCATTTTGAATTGGCATTTCATTTTGAGTCGGCATTGCGTTTACAACACTCGTAGATGACTGAAGTTTTTCTTCCAACTTCTGTTCCAGTTCAGATAATCTAGCCTCGAGTGTGCTTTGTAATTCTTCTTGTTTAGCGGTTACCTCTTGACGAATTTTATAATCCACATCGCCTGATTGTTCTTTCAAGGTTTGGTTTTCTTCGAGTAAACGCTGGTTGTCGTGTTTAACTTTTGCCACGTCCGCTTTGGTTTGCTTAATCGTGCCAAGTAAGGTGCGTAGCGTGTCATAGGCGGTGTCGCCATCTGCCAACCCAAGCTCTTTTTGTTCTTCTTTGGTCAAGTTGTAAATCACCAAAGAATCCTCTTTTTTCCCTTGTACTTTGTCATCACGAAAGGCAATAACGCCAACCACGACAACCAAGATAACAACGGCTGGCACCATAAACTTCAACAGTGGATTTGATTTATTTGCTGCCATTATTTACCCCTCAATCATTGCCATTGTGAGCTTGCCCTGCGTTACTAAATACAACACAGTGGTATCTTCTAATGTGCCGTGTTGTCCTAGCCAGTTATGCTGGAACGTGGCAGCATAAAAACGCCCTTGTAAATAACGTGGATCAAGCTGTACTTGATGATTAGCAAGGTTTTGTAGCTTAACGGCCGTAACCACATACTCCCCCATACCCCAGCTTTCGAGCGGTGTAATACGCAGTTGCAAATTCGGAATTAACGCAGGCAAGGTCGTTGGTAATTTCATCGCCACTCGATGGACACCATTTAATTTCTCAATGGTTCGCATTGGGGCATAAAGGGATTGTGCGGCATAGCGAGTTAAGGCGGCAGGAATTGGCAACGCTGTTTTTGGTGTTTCCACTAAGGCTGGAATTTTTGCAGAAATGTCGGCCTTCGCTGGCGTTTGCGGTAAATCCGCATTGGCTCGATTCGTTTCCGTTTCATCATCACCATAAGTGATGACAAGCGGCTCGTATTCATAATCCTTACCTTGATCGGTGGCCACTACATTTAACAAAATGAGTTTGCCTGTTTTAATATCCCTTAAGGGTACACGTGTACTAGGAAAGGGTTCGCTGGCTTTAATATAAATATTGCCATCGTTATTTTGTACTCTAACTAAGCGATTAATCGCCGCAGGTATCCCCACTTGCACATCTTTACCAACAGAAACTATACGTTCTTGTCCCACGTTTAAACGTACGGTAATAGGGTGTTTATCCCAGTGAGCGAACACGTCCGCTACGGCATTACCACTACACAAGGTCAACGCCAGTAGTGCAGTTTTAATGATTGTTACACGATGTTTTTTCATCTTATGGCTCCTGTGTGGCTTTAATTTCAATACGTTTTGGCGTAGCGGTATAACAATTTAACGCTAACCCCCAAGGATTAAGTTCAGGATTTATATCATAACGCACCACGTTGAGTGGATAACGCACTAATACCCGTTTTACAGGGTTATCGAGATAGTATTCATCAGTGGCTAAGTCTAAAATCACATTCCAGTTATCCTGTGAATTAGTTTGTACACGAGCATCACTAAACCCACGTCCAGGAATTTCATACACGCCACGACTACGGCTTTGTAATTCATCGGCGGATAAGCGTTTTTTATAATCCGCTTGCAAATAGGCGTAACATTTAGGTGTTAAAAAAGGCTTCAACTGATGAATGTTTTTGATATAGTCTTTCTCACCGTCCGCAGGCCAACGGTTGAGCTGTTGAAAGATATAAAAAGCAAAGCTATACACATTGGCAGGCGGCACTTCCCACCACGCTCTCGTGGAGCCTGAGCGTAAATCAGGTGGATTGTGAATGGTTAAATTTTTAGGGGCGTTGTACCAGCCATAGCCGAGTACCGCACAAATGACAGTCATACACACAATCACTATACGAAGTGATTGAATGTGAAACCGCTCGTTATTTAAAGCGTTTCGATATTTGGACATTATTTTTTCCTTTTCATTTTCCTTTTAGGGGCAGAATAAATACGATGAATCCCCCAATATTGTTGTTCGGTAATAAAGGCTTTGGGGTTTAAGCGATACGCCATATATCGCTCAAACCACGCCTCAGGTTTGCCTCGTTTTAAGCGAGAGATACCGATACCACCGACTTTCAAACCGATCAAACCACAAATAACCATACAAGATGGAATAATCGCCCAAGTGATACTAAACACCACCATTGCGACTAGACCAATGACAAATCCTATACTTGCCGAAAGACTGATAACAGAAAGTAACTCAGAAAAGGTCATTCCACTAGCCACAGGCGGCTCTCGATTTAAACGGTCTGGTAAAAATGCAATGGTTTTGTTTTCTTGCATAGAATACTCAGGCTGAAATAAACGAAAGAAAAATGATTACGCAAAAATCTTACTGGCTTCATTACTGAGCCAAATAATAACAACAATAAGTAACACACCAATAAGTGCCGTTGACCCTAAATTACCCAATTTCTTTTTACCCGTTTGCACTTCGCTATAATCTTCAAGTAATGCATTACCGACTTTAAACAATGCAAAGGCAGCAAGTCCCCAACCTGCATATTGAATACCATCAGCAATGTAGCCTTTGAATTGTCCCCAAAAACCTTGACCAGCCCCTGCTGATGGCTCTTCAAGTTTTGGTAACCCAGCAAAAGCAGGCATTGAAGAAAGAATGAAACCTGTTACCGCAATACATACATTACGAAAAATTGTTGAAATTTTTTTCATTGAAAAATCCTCTAGAAAATTGAAACAAAAAGTATCAGAATGCTAAGTAGCACCATTACACGAATGACAATAAGCATCACTTTATCGACACTTGAATTTCCATCAGCTAAGTCTTGATAAAGCGAAATCAAAATATAACCAGTAATTATCAGCATCACGCCAATTAGCAGACTTGGTAAAAAAAATGAAAGCCAACTAGCAGACACTCCACTACCTGCCTCAAACCCCGCAATTATTGCACTCTTACCCGACATCATTAGCCCCTATTGAATACGGGTCAAATCAACGGATAAGGTTTTTAATTGCTTAGGATTACGGGGCTGAATGCGGTTAGGATTTAAATAATCCCCAATCGCTTGCTTCATCGTGGCAACGTCATTAAGAGCCTGCGTGTAGAGAAAAACAGCTCGTTTTTGCACCTGTCGGTTTTCAAGGCTGGCTTCCGTTTTGGCACGCAACAACGCCGCTTTCACCGCATCCAGTTGACGCATTGCCTGTGTCAACTGCTCTGTTTCGGTAGCAAAGCTTATTTGCACTGCTCCCCACACACATACAATCAATAACGTTTTTTTGATGATGGACATAATGTTCTCCTGTGATGTTTTTTGTCGCAGGAATTATGCGAAACCTGATTAGTTTTTGTAATAAAAAATTGAATATTAAATTTGTTTAATTTTTTAGGTGGGATTTTTGAAAGAAATGAACATAAGAATAACTAAAAAAAGCCCCTTGGGGGAAGGGGCAAAACGGAGTCATTAGATCATTGTTATTATAGATATTTTTTGAAATTACTTGCGGTGAAGGCTATAGTTAAACCAAATAAAACCGCCGCTGGGATTAAAATGATGTTTGGGTGAACGCTAAACGGCACACTAAGATAAACTACCCACGCCATAAGCATTGATGGCATTACCCATCTCTTGGCGTGATGGTATTTGAAAGCAGATTCTCGCCCCACACCAAATCGCCGTAAATCTCGCTGAACCAATCCCTCAACCAATCCAATTAGCCCTGCCAATAAGAAAAAAGGCGATGTAAACAAAATAATCAATACACGAATAATAAACGTCATCGTAACATAAAGTGCAGATTGAACGTAAGCATTTAAGTAGTACGCCATTGAGCGTACAATGTTATTTGTGCCTGGATGATGCAACCATTGCTCAATCCCTGTAAATTGAAATAACCAATAATAGGTTTGGCTTAACAGCCATTTCCCCAATACCGCAGGTTCCGCATATAAAATGCTACGCTGAAATTCTTGCGAAAAATAGTGAAACTCCTCTGTCATTACATTTTTACTGTGTTGATAGCCTTGTTCAGGCCAAATAAATGCTATACAAAGCCACTCAACCACAATACTTAACACTAAGGATACCAACAAGGTTTTAATCACATCACAAGGAATATGTAACATTCCTTTGGGCTTTTGCTGTGTGCGTTCTACGCTTTCTTCTGCCATTACATCACCTTATTAATCCAATGTCGTTTTGTTCAATTCTTCAAACGCCGCTACGGCTTCGGTATTAGGTTGAAAGTTATTTACGCCCTCCCACCACGCATCCGTGGAGCTATAATTTTCTCGCATATATTTAGCGAGTTGCTGCAAGTTTTCGGGCATATTGTCGTCTTTATCTTCCACAGGCAGCGGCATACGAATTTTCCAAAGTTGCGAGCCTTCAATTAATGCAAAGGCTTGTCCTTTCGGTAAATTGGTAATATCGGCCGTAGATAACATTGGGCGTTGACTGGCACTTACCCTATCCCCTGTATTTGACCCAAAATGCTCACTTGTCCCTGTTTCGCTGGAATCAGACGTACTCGATAACGCCATCACATCAAGCACTCGTACTTCGTGCAAATTTTTTGTCAAAATTTCGGCGGTCGCTTGTTCCTTTACTCGTAACATCACCATCGAATTGAAGTTACCTACAATTTGTCCTGCTTTGGCCGCATCACCAATGCGAGCTTTAATATCTGAAATGGTCTGCGTGTAAGCGGTAACCTGCACGCCAGCACCACCGCCTTTGTTAATCAGTGGAATAAATTCATCGCCAATCAACTCATTAAATTCATCACAATGCACGTTGATTGGAATGGTTGAGTGTTTTTGGTTGAAGTTTTGCGGTAACCCCTCGCTAATACCGAATTTGTAAATATGCCCTGCCATTGACACCAAATCCGCAAACATTGAATTACCCACCGCACTGGCCACCGTTAAATCCGACAATGCATCTAAACCAATGTAAACAATGCCACGTTTACGAATGATTTCTTCCCAATCAAAAATCGGTCGTTCGTCTAAAATGTCGTTGTAGTCAGGGGATAACAATTCCGCCACTTTGCCTGAGGTTAATTTTTCTAACAACGGTAAAAGGCTAGCAACAATCTTATCGAAGTAAGTTTTATCGTAACGCACCGCCGATGCTAGGCCATCTAAAACGGGGTCGTAAATTTTTTCTGCTCGAATATACTGATCGACCGCCACGACCATTTCATTTCGTCCTTTCATCGCAAACGATAAATTCTTTTGATCAATTTGCGTAGCCAGCTGAGCAATGGCTTGCCAAACTTGTGGATTTGTCTTGTCAAAATAGAACTTGGCATAATCCAAAAATAACGTATCAATAGAACGAACATAACGAGCAATTTGCTCATAGTTCGGACGACGACCTAACTCCACCAATGCTCGAGAAATAATATTCACAAATCGCCACGCAAACTCTTTAAAAGCGGCACTGTTGCCTGCACCGCTCAACTGCCCTGAAATACGGCTTGCCACCTCGGTAATTTTATTGAAACGTCCAACTGCGTTGTAGCGAGCGGATATATCAGGCCAACCTAAGTGGAACACATAAAATTCTTTATCACGTCCTGCTCGTTTGGCTTCGGTGTACATTCGTTTAAGAATGTCGGCATCCCCTTTGGGGTCAAAGAAAATCACTACTTCTCGTTCGTTAAACGTCCGTCCACGATGAATATCTTGAGTGATAAAAAGCTCCGCTAAGCGTGTTTTCCCCACCCTTGTGGTGCCTAAAACCAACATATGCCCCACACGACTACTTAACGGCACCGTAACATTCACTTCATTGGGTTCAATGCCGTGAATGGCAGGAATACCCTCAACAGGCGGCAATGGTCGAAATGGATTTAGCCAAGAATCTTTGCTTGTGAACTTAGCGAGAACGCTATCTTGGTGCGTTTTTTCAAACTCTCGCACCCAAGTAAACAGCTTTGATGGCTGGGTGTATTTTTCTCCCGCAGAGGTAAAACAATCATAGAGTCGCTGGGTATGCTTAGGTAACCAACGAAAACCTTTACCGAGAAACAAAAATTTTCTCCCCACAGGAATTTGTTTACTCGACATTTTATAAACGGGCAGGCGTTTTAAATTGCGGTGATATTTGATAATTTCCCAGCCTTGCCAAAAACGCCGTGCCGCAATCAGCCAACATAGCACCGCTAGCCCCAGCCCAATGCTTGGGGTCAATGCCAAAACCCAAGGGGACATTACACAAACAATGCCCACTAAAAAACAGACAATCGCCGTGTAAAGCTCCACAGGCGGTCGCAACAAGGCTTCAACTAAATACCGATCGCTCATTTGGGTTTCACCGCTTCACGTAGTTCATCTAAATCACTGCCCACAAAACCTGGCACAATCAATACTGGGTAATGGTTCAACTGTAAGCGTTGTTGTAACTGATGACCTTTATCTTGATAAGGCATTATAGAAAGTGCGGGTAATACTGCACGAGCCGCCGACAAGGCTTTTTCATTAGGGATATTCACCATCAGCCCAAAAGCATTTAACGCCAATAAACGCTCACGATTGGCTTTTAACCAATGTAAAGATGGCTTATCTCCGCCAATAATGAAAAACGGCTCCACAGGCGGAAAATCACTCTTTCTCACCGTTACACGCCCCAGCGTCCAATTCGGCGACATTAAGGGGAAATAATCCGCAAGCGTTGGTTTAAACGCATTTTTATCATACGGCGGCTTGGCATCATCCGTGCGGCTCGGTGCGATAGCGTCATATAAAGACACAATGCTTTCACCGCCATAATCTGCCAACACCTCTAATGGCTGACGAGGCAACGTTTCCGAGAAATCCGCCATCGCCGTATTGACGAAGGCTGGAATAATGGCACAAAAAATGGCAATGTTTTTTAGTTTTTTAAACACATCACGCCCCCTAATCGTTCAATGGCAAATAATTATTATGGCTAACGGAAAATGCCGCAGGCATTCTGCCTTTGGCGTGAGTGAACCAAGCCCCCTTGTCATAATTCAAGGTAATTGCTCCTGAATTAACCTCCGCTACGCTAATATTTTCAGCTTTCGCCCACGCCCGGATGCTTTCATTGGTTGCTTTGCCCACAAAATAAATATCAATCGGCGAATTAGGGTAGGCTTTCTGTAAGCGTTTAAAATTTTCGCTACAACTTGGGCAATTTGTTAATCGAACAAAATAATGAATCCGCCCAACTGGCTCATCAGGGGCTGAATTGATTTTTGACATATCAAACATCGGTTCTCTTGGATAAAGCTCCTTAAAGGCTTTATCGTAAGCTCGCTGAAATGCCAATTCTCGCTCCACACGGTCGTGTTCTTTTTTTGCCAAAAGCCTTGCATATTTCATACGTTTTACAGGGTCGTCCGTTGATACACCTAGCGTTGTCAATGGATCTAAATTCGGCGACCAATACTGACGCACGTCTTGAGTAATTTTTTGAAATTCCGCCCAATCTTCTTGACTTAATCCCCACTGGCTATACGCAGGTTGGCTTTCATTCATCATCGTTTTTTGAAACGTGGATTGAGCGGATGCGGTGGCAATGGTTTTTACTTGTGTCGCATTCACTGCATTAACATCAATGGCGTGGGCAAATAACACATACATTCCCATTACGCTCACGAATAAGGTTTTACGCATTATTTAGCTCCTGATGTTGAGGTTTGAATGTTTAGCGAACGATGTGTTGATGTAGCGGCTTGCGTGGTCATCATTGAACCATTGCGTGGGACAAAACATACTTCACGGCGAGCCTCATTCGCCACTAAACGATAAGGACTACCTGCCATCATTTGTAGAGCATCATTTAAGGTCATTGTGGTGAATTGATAATGCACTTTAGGCAATGGAAGCAAGAACAAACGCTGTACATTACTTGCAGAAAAACCTGAACAAAGACTATATCCAGTGCCTTTGAGAATCTGTACTAATCCCTGCTGTACGGTAAAATTTCTACTACGAGGCAATCTCAAATCTACAAACTGTTGCAGTAAATATTTTTGTCTGTCGCTAGGGGTGGCACTTACTAACGTGTACCGCCCATTTTGAATCACCTTAAGCGGCGTATTTTTCATTGTGTAAATATCAGGATTGACCTTTTCGTAATCCACAAAACCTAAATGAATAGTAGGTTGTGGTTTAGGGACTGGGATTTGCTGTTTTTGTGTACAGGCAACTAAGGCTAGGGGAAGAGAAAATAAAAGCACTTTTTTCATAGAACATTCCTTATGGGTTAAAACCCAATAAGTGTTGCAAAAAAAATGCTTTTAAACATTCAAAAATTAAACAAAAAATTTAGAGAGTTTTTACTATTTTTAGCATTGTTCGAGATGTTCAAGCGGCACCCAGAGAGTCATACCGCTTTGTTGATCGGAACGTTGCACATAGAGTCCCATTGAGCAAGGCAATGGTTCCAAAACAGACTCCACAACGTTTTGTAATAACAAATGATCACCATTTTTGTCTACAACTAAATTGGTTTTCAGATCTAAATGCTTCATTGTCGTCAACATACCATCTTTAACAAAGGTGAGTAAATGGGCTTTTTGATCAAGCAAAAACTCCCATACATCTTCGCCAATTTCATTGCTAAGAGCTTTTTGCCGATATATAAAAACTTTAACATTTGGTTGTTTATTATCCATACGATTGATTTTTCGTTCCTTTCAGTTGTAAAAGGCGTAGAAAATAAACAAAACGCTGCGAAAAGATAAGGATCAATTAAATATCCAATTTAGAGAGTTTTACCGTAGAAATAAAAAAGCCCTACAATGACCTGACCCCAAAAACTTAGACTAAATTAATTTAAGGACTGGGCTCTGTAT
>JAHHQZ010000040.1 GCA_020026075.1 Actinobacillus sp.
ACACCACCAAACCCCACTCTTTTCCACAACCCTTATAAAGGAAGGCCGGAATTTTGGGAAAAATTTTGGTGACTTTCACAAAAAATATCAGCATAAAGTTGCCATAGCAACCTCACTTACGCCGAAATTTCTCTAAAAATTCCAGCCTATTCCTTTTTGTCCCTTTTCATTTTTTATAGCTGCATTTGTTTAATACTAACTAACTCGTTGAGATAAAAAATAAAAACCTTTGTGATTAATTGGCGCTTAACTGAACGTTTGAACGTTGTAATTTTCAATGTGGCTACTGCTATGTAGAGTAGGATCACTCAAATGCACACCAAGACATTTTTTAATCCTCTACGAATTGCAAGAAAATACTTCGGGAAATTCATCAATTATTTGAACAGAAATTTAAGCCCTTAGGCTTTGAAAAACTTCGGTTAAACTTTGCGGGTAGCGAGCCGTTATCTCAATAAACGCCATTTTTCAAAATGTTTGCTTTGCCAAATAATACGATTTTGAACTGTTTATTATCACTAATGGCTGGTTTCTTGATGACATCTTTATTGATGCCGTTGGCGATAAAATAGATTTGCTAGGGATTAGTCTTGATGCAATTAATACGCCCAGTAATTACTAGCAAACTCCTACATAAAATGTAATGACCTAGTTAGAAAATAAGAAGATCTTCTAAACATAAAGAGATTTGGGAAATAGTGAGAATAGTACTAAAAACAGATGATTTAGAACTGGTTGTACATTTTTTTTACAATATTATACTATTTATACCATGTATTAATTAGTGGTTATTTGTTATATCCGACATCACCATAAATAAAGTCATTCAATGTTAGTTTTTCCTATCCTTAACAATCACCTCTATGATAAAATCAACACTTTAATTCTTTATATTCATAAAAATAAGGTTATCGTTATGCAAGTTACTCAAGTACGACATAAATGGCTTATTCGATTATCTGGTGTATTATCTCGTTTACTCGGAAATATTGTAAAAACATTAAGTTATCCATTCCATTGGGCATTTCCTAACAAGCGATTTATGATTCCTACATTTAGTCCTGCTAAAATTAAAAACTTACAGAAGTCTCGGATCCCTAATATTATTTGGCAAACAAATTATAGCAATAAAGTCACTTTGCCTGTTTATTGTAATTATCTATTCAATCGACTTTTATCACTAAACTATAATTATTACTATGTGAGTACAGAAGCTAGGGAGCAATTCATTAAAGAAAATAGTGATAAGGTAACCTTTGAAGCATACTGTCGCTTAACAGATGGTGCTGCACAAGCGGACTTTTGGCGTTTATTTGTACTACATCAAAAAGGTGGCGTATATATGGATATTGATGCACATTTAATTTGGAATTTATCAAGTATTATTAGAAACAATGATAATGAAGTGCTCATTACAAGACGAGATAAATATACTAATTTCTTTTTAGCCACTAAACCAAATAATGAGTTTCTAAAAGAAACATTAGATATTATTATTGATAACATTGAGCAAAGACGTATCGATGGTGGAGTATTTCACTTAACTGGTCCTGTAACACTAAATACAGCCTTAGAAGGCAAAAATGTAAATACACGACTAGACAAATTAACTTGTGTGCAAGGCACATTTACAAATGAATATTTTCAGTATATGGATAAAAAATTAGGTCACTGGAATCATAAAAAAAATGAAGATTTGTTAATGTAAGTAAAAAATATGGTACCCTTTATTTTCACCACAACCTTTCCAACCCCCATTGGCGATATTTGGCTTGGGGAATATAACCAACAACTATGCTTTGTGCAATTACCGCCGCATCGTCCGCTTAATCGCCATTTAGCTCATTTAATCCAGCGGCTAAAAGTGACACTCGTAGCGCAGGAAACGCCGTTGTTGCAACAAGCGAAACAGCAACTCAACGAATATTTTCATCAACAGCGACAATATTTCGATTTGCCGTTATTTTTGCAAGGTACACCGTTTCAAGTGCGAGTGTGGCAAGCGTTGTTGCAAATTCCTTACGGCGAAACCCGATCATACAAAGCCATTGCCGAGCAACTGGGGAATCCGCAAGCAATGCGTGCTGTGGGTGGGGCCAATAATGCCAACCGCTTGACTATTATCGTGCCTTGTCATCGTGTCATTCAACAAAACGGCACGCTCGGCGGCTACGAATTTGGCTTAAACACAAAACAATTTTTGCTTAGGCTGGAATATTTGCAAAAATAATGACCGTAAAAGTGAACGATTTTGGTGTGTTTTGCTGACAAAATTAATAATTTCTCTTGAAAGCCACAGGGCATTCAGTATAATGTGCGACCTTTGAAACGGCCTTCGGGCTTATGATTAACTACACTCGGTGCTAAGTTCAGTCTTAGAGAGCGGAGTGGCTTCAAATTGAGGTTTTCCTATGAAACAAGGTATTCATCCAGAATATAAAGAAATTACTGCAACTTGTTCTTGCGGTAACGTAATCAAAACTCGCTCAACAGTGGGTAAAGATTTAAACTTAGACGTTTGTGGCAAATGCCACCCTTTCTACACTGGTAAACAACGTGTTGTTGACACTGGTGGTCGTGTAGAACGTTTCAACAAACGTTTCAATATTCCAAGCTCAAAAAAATAATTTGACTGGTTTAAAAGCCCTGTGGTTCACAGGGTTTTTTTGTAACTTTTTTATGGGGAATTCCTATGCAACGCTTTCCTTTTTCTGCTGTAATTTCTGATTTAGACGGCACTTTGCTCAATCCTGATCATCTTTTAGGCGCATTCACCATTGATACCATTAAAAACCTGCGTAAACGCCAAATTCCTTTTGTGGTTGCAACAGGTCGCCCTTTTGCGGACGCACAAAGATTATTCCAATTGGCAGGTATTGACGACATTTGCATTATTACCTCCAACGGTGCCAGAGCCGATCATATTAACGGCGAGCCGATTTTTGCCCGTTTAATTGATGACGATCTCGCACGCACGCTTACGACCTTTTCTAATGATACGCAAGTTTGTGTGAACACCTACGAAAAAAACGGCTGGTTTAGTAACCACGATGTGCCAGATGCGGAAAAATTCCATCGTGTAACAGGCTTTACCTATCAAAAAGTGGATTTCCACCAGCATTCATTCCATAAAGTGGAAAAAGTGTACTTTTTATCTTATGGCGCAGATCGTCTGCACCAGCTGGAACAATACATTGAGCAACAATTTGGTGATCGTGTGAGTTACACCTATTCATCGCCACATTGTTTGGAAATTATGGCGAAAGGTGTTTCCAAAGCGAGTACGCTGGAAAAAGTGCTAGGTCGGAATATTTTGCAAAATTCTGTAGCGTTTGGTGATGGATTGAACGATGAACAAATGCTAGCGGCCGTCAAAACGGGATTAGTGATGGGAAATGCGGATCCACGTTTACTCAAAGCCCTACCAAACTTAGAACAAATCGGCAATAACGGCGATGAGGCCGTTGCCCATTTTCTCGCAACCTGTGAAGGATAATTTATGAACATTTTGCAGTCTATTGGACTTGTCAGCATTGGCGCCGCCTTTGGTGCCTCGTCTCGCTATTTAATCAGCTTAGTATTAAACCCTTTGGTGTCCACGCTGGCCTTTGGTACGCTCATCGCCAACTATTTAGGCTGTTTTTTAATCGGCTTATTCGTTGCCATTTTTGCCTACTATCCTGAAATTTCCCCTGCGTGGAAAGCCCTGCTGATCACGGGCTTTCTTGGCAGTTTAACCACTTTTTCCTCTTTTTCTGCAGAAGTATATGAATACCTCGCGAGCGATAAATGGTTGATTGGCTTGGAAATTATTGGTTTACACGTCATCGGCGGCTTGCTTTGCACTGCACTTGGTTTTTTCGTGTGGCGAATGATTGTCGCTTAATCCGCTTGGAAAAACTGTAACACCTGTTTGAAAACTGGCGAACGAATGTCGTCAGTTTCAAATAAAATTTCGTGTTTCGCCCCCGCCACAAGCTGATGTTGCCCTTTTTGCAAATAGCCAATCAACTCAGGCACATCGTCATTATTCACAATACTGTCTTCCGCTGCTTGTAATACCAACACGGGAATTTCAATACGTTGCAACAACGTCGGCAATTCCAAAATGTGCTGCCAGCACAAATGTAGCCAACGATACGTTGCACCACCGAGTGCAAGTGCTGGATTTTGCTGAACCAATTTATCCTGCCACGCAACACGCTCGGCGCTGTGGCTTAGATCATTTTCTTGCGGATTTCTTGCTTGGTAAGCACCTTGTCCTGCCACATAACGCTGCCCTTGCCCTAGCACCATCATTATATTTACCAGCAAACGATCTCGCACAGGATGCGCTGTTGGCACACCCCAAAACGGCGCACACAGCACGGCTTTTTTAATGAAATGATCGTAATTTGCCAAATATTGGCTTGCGATCAAACTTCCCATTGAATGCGCCAGCAAATACTGCGTTGCATAAGGCGTTTGCGCCGTCACCTGTTTAATAACGCCATCTAAATCGTCTGCATAGTAGCGAAATTCGTCCACGTAGCCTTTTTGTTTATCTGCCAGTAAGCGGCCAGAAAAGCCCTGCCCACGATGATCGAGCATTAAAATATCAAAGCCCTGCTGGAAAAAATCCCACGCCACTTCGCTCCATTTAGATAAATTTTCGCTACGCCCATTGACGATCACCAACAGCACTGACGCTGGGGTGTCGTGAGTAAAGTGGCGATAACGAATCGGGCAGTTTTTCTTGCCTTGAAAGGTTTGTAGCGGCGTGCTTTCGGCGAATGGTAACAACGTATTTTGCCAGTGGTGATCGTAATTTTCGTTCATCATAATCCTTATTGAGTGAAGGCCGGAATTTTTCAAAAAATTCCGACCTAAGTGAATGGGGGTTAGTAATGGGGCGGTGGGGTTTCTTCCGCAAGGCTTGCGATATTAGACGCTTGCATTCCTTGCAATTTGCCCGCCACGTGACGCAGTTGGCGTTCAAGTTTATCAATTAAAAACTGCTGATCGATCAAGGCTTGGTTTAAGCTTTCCAATGCATTTTCTTGAAATGCAACTTTCATTTCAAGCTCGGTGATACGTGCGTTAAGCACGGTTTCATTCGCTGACATAGGCATTCTCATTTTGTCAAAATTATGCTGTTAGGGCGCAAATAAAAAGATTGACTTTTTTATCCTGCACTTTAATCTACGCCCTGATTTTTCGTTATTATAAAAGGATACGAACGATGTTAAAACTTAAAAAAATCGCACTCACGATCACCGCTGTTGCCGTTGCCGGTAGCGCCGTTGCTCAAGATGCAAAAACCTTTGACCAAAACGCCTCTTACGCCATTGGCTATGCCTTTGGTCAAAATTTCCTAACCAATCTTATCGCTACGCAAAAAGACGTGATTAACTACGACAACGCTAAAATTTTAGCAGGCGTTAAAGACGCTCTCGACAATACGCCAACAATGACTGATAAACAAATCGGTGAAGTCTTAAACGCCATTGAGCAAAAAGTACAAACCGCACAAACCCTTGCGGTTGAAAACGGCAACAAAGCCCTTGCCGAACGCTTTTTGAAAGAACCTAATGTGAAAAAAACCGCATCAGGCTTGCTTTACCGTATTATCAATCCTGGAAAAGATACAGCCATTAAAGCAGATGACATCGTAAAAGTAGAATACGAAGGTCAACTCGCTAACGGTCAAGTATTTGACGCATCCAGCCACCATAATGGTGCTATTGAGTTCCCAGTCAACGGCGTGATTAAAGGCTGGCAAGAAGGCTTGCAGCTACTGAAAAAAGGCGGTGAAATGGAAATGGTTATTCCGGCGAACCTCGCTTACGGCGATCACGGCGCAGGTAGCATTCCAGCGAACGCAAGTCTCTTTTTTAAAGTCAAAGTTCTTGACGTGAAACCTGCAAAATAATCACGAAACGCACGCCTAGCGTGCGTTTTTTTATACGGTTTACTATACAAAACTATGCGTTATCTTATCGTTATCCGCCACGTCCCTTATGGTCATACGGGCAGTTT
Organism: Actinobacillus sp.; assembly: GCA_020026075.1. Taxonomy (GTDB): domain Bacteria; phylum Pseudomonadota; class Gammaproteobacteria; order Enterobacterales; family Pasteurellaceae; genus Actinobacillus_C. The sequence continues at coordinate 6,019 of JAHHQZ010000040.1, forward strand.
TTTAGGGCTACAGTTTGCCAAAGCCGTCATTAACGCTGGGCATTGCGTAGACCAAGTTTTTTTTATGCAAGATGGCGTTTACAACGCCAATGCACTGCTTTCGCCAGCCAATGATGAACACCACTTATTAAAAGACTGGCAAGCCTTTGCCCAAGCTCACCACGTGCCATTAAATTTGTGCATTGCGGCAGCGCAACGTCGTGGCGTTGTGGACGAACAAACCACGCCCCTTGCCACGAAAACCAATCTCGCCGAACCGTTTCAGTTAGCAGGATTGGGTGAATTTAGCCAAGCGGTGTTTAACGCCGATCGATTGATACAATTTTAGAAATGAAACTAGCCATTGTTTTTTCCCACGCTCCTCACAGCACTGCCCACGCACGAGAAGGCTTAGACGCTCTGCTCGCCGCCAGTAATTTTTGCCACGAAGACGACATTGGCGTTTTCTTTATAGGCGATGGCGTATTTAATTTATTGCCCGACCAGCAAGGCGAACATGTTGGACAAAAAGACTTCACTCCTGCCTTTAAGTTGTTGGATTTATACGATATTGAACAGCGTTTTGCTTGCCAAGAAAGCTGGAACACTCGTGGCTTAACGCAAACACCAAGCCTTGACGTAAAATGGTTATCCACAACGGAACTCAATGAAAAACTACACCAAGCGGAGAAAATTTTAACCTTTTAGGAAAACTATGCTTATCACCCTTTCACACAATACGCCACCCAACGCACCACTCATGCCCAGCGTACAAGATGCCATTTTACTGTGGCAAAGCGGTGTAACCTTGCCCTTAAATGCTAGGCTGGAATATTTAAGCGAAAATTGTCAAACGCCTTGTTTTGCCCTGCACGATGATGTACTGGCGCGCGGACTGTTATCCCATTATCGCCGCCATTTCCCCCACATTACACTAATTTCTATGGATGAAATGGTGCAATTGACCGAGCGTTATTTTCCGCAACTCGCTTTATAACCAAAGGAGAAACAATGAAACATTTTAAAACCGCCCTGTTTGCCAGCGCTTTTGGCCTACTAAGTGCCACCAGCCTTGCCCATTCCTTTTTTGCCGATTACGATACCCATTTAAAAGATGATCCTTTTGGCGAAAACCGCACGGCACCTGTGGATTACTATATGCTTTCCCTGTCCTACTCGCCGAGTTTTTGCGCCGCCACACAACGCAAATATGGCGAAATTCCTGCGAATTTACAATACCAATGCAACCCCAAAGCTCATTTTGGCTGGGTCGTACACGGTTTATGGCCGCAAAATGGCAGCGCCAAACGCATAAGCGATCACCCTCGTTTTTGCCAAGGGGATTTACCGCCTTTGCCTGAAAAACTCATTGAGCAATATTTACCGATTTCACCCGGAAAAAAACTTCTGCAAGGGGAATGGGAAAAACACGGCGCTTGTGCATTCCGCACAGCCAGCGACTACTTTTATATGGAAAAAGCCTTGTTCAACAGCCTAAAATTGCCGCCGAACAAACCGAATAAACGTCAGTTAATCGCCTATTTAAAACAGCATAATCCACAATTAAAACACGTATTTATTCGTGTTAGCCGCAGCGAAATTCACATTTGCTACAACAAAAAATGGCGTCCGATTGACTGCCAGCGCTAACGCCTTTCACATAAAAAAGCACTGTAAAAACAGTGCTTTTGCCTTTTTACTTAGAACATTGGAAAAAAGAAAAGGAAAATTATTTACCGTCCCACGGTTTAAGGGCAACATCGCCTGCATGCGTGAAACTGCCGTAGTTTGGATTTGGTAAAACGATCCATTTAGTACCGTAGTTTTGTTTGTGTTGTTCAACGAAAGCACGGCGTTCGGCGTTCGTTTTATGATAAACATCGCTACCGAAATCGTCTAAATTATCGCCCATCATTAACGCAATATGATAGCCTTGTGCTTTCACCGCATTCACACGAGCAGCTTTATCGGAAGTCTTTTCACGTAATAACAAATGTTTTGCATCAACTTGTGGGAAACCTAACGCTTTTAAGTTTTCCACTGTTGGTGCATAACCACTCACACGACGGTTGGAAATATAGAACATTTCTCCACCGTGTTTAACCACGAAGTTTGAAAATGCTACTGCACCTGGAATTTCTTTTGCTTGTTTTGCTTTCACCCATTCAGCCCAAGTAGCGGAAGAATACGGTTTATGATTCGCCACTTGCCACGCTGCATAGGCACTGTTATCGATCATCGTTTCATCTAAATCCACAATGACCGCATTTTTCTTACCACGCACTTTATTTTTCAAGAACGCTAATTTTGCGTTGTTAAATGCCTGATACGCTAACGCATCGTACTCGCCAGAATTTTGCATCCACTGTACGCCTAATTTTGTATACGCACTGGTGTCTGCTTTTGGCGGTTGTGCCGAACAGCCTGCTAAACCAATAATTAATGCCCCAATGGCAAGAGAAAAACCTTTCTTCATTTCATACTCCTTACAAGATAATGTTCAAAATTTATTAAAACAAACTCAGACTGATAATGATAAACCTAAATAAATTTTTATTCTGTGATCCATTTCACATTTTTAAAAAACACTTTCTGTTAAAATTTTTTTCCATTATTTTAAGGAGAAAAAAATGCTCACCATTTCTGAACAAAATATCGCCTTAAACCAACAGGCGATCGATAAAGCGACGGCGATTGAGTTTATCGCTAATCAGCTTAAACATTTAGGCTACGTACAAACAGGCTTTGCCCAAGCGATGTTAGCACGGGAAAAACAAACCACCACCTATCTCGGCAACGGAATTGCCATTCCACACGGCACGCTAGCTGCGCGTAATTTAATCAATCAAACGGGTGTTTTCATTGCCCAGTATCCGCAAGGAATAGACTGGGGAAATGGTGAAAAAGCCTTTATCATCATCGGCATTGCAGCACAATCAGACGAACATTTAGCTATTCTGCGACGTATTACCGAGTTGCTCAGCGATGAACATTTAGCTAAAAAATTAGCTGAAACCACCAATGTGTCAGATTTCATTGAAATATTCCAGCCTACGGAAAAAATCATCAATCCTGCTCTGATTTCCCTTCACTTACCATCGCAAAATTTACTCACACTCACCGCTGAAAATGTCAGCCAACTACAACAGTACGGCTACTGCAACGATCAATTTTTAAATAACGTGTTAGCACAACAGCCATTAGAAATTGCACCGAATTGTTACCTCACCGACAGTGCGATCGGTAATGAGAAAGCAGGCTTAGCACTGGCTCGCAACCAACAAGGCACTGTGATGCTAACCATTTCGCAAACGACAAGCCAGCTTACGCCATTATTATTGCGTTTAGACGACCATATTTGTCGCCAGCTACAAACCCTTGATAAACCTGAACTGATAGCGTTATTGGAAAATATCTACGCTGGAAAATCCATAGAAATTCCGCCCCCTGCATCCAACGTGGAAACACAAAATGAAACCGCTGAGCACTGTGCGGAGTTTATCATTCAAAATCCTCACGGTTTACACGCACGCCCTGCAACCAATTTGGTCAAAATTGCCAAAAAATTTAGTTGCACCATTCAGTTTTCCACCAACAATGTCGACTGGATCAACGGTAAAAATTTAATGAAACTATTAACCCTTGGCGTTAAAGCAGGGCAAACCCTCTATGTGAAAGCAGATGGTAACGATGCCATCGAGGCTATAAACGCCATCGGGCAAGGCATTGCGGACAAGCTGGGGGAATAATGCGTTTTCTAACCGTTACCTTAAACCCCGCCATTGATCTCGTAGGCGAAACCGACGAATTGCACATTGGTGGCGTGAACCCCATTCGTCCGCTAAGCTCGCACCCTGATGGCAAAGGCATCAACGTAGCTCAAGTTTTACGTCAACTTGGTGCTGACGTTACCGCCACAGGCTTTTTAGGCGCTGATAACGCTGAGCCGTTTGAGCGTTTACTGGCTGAAAAACAAATCACTAACGCCTTTTTCACCGTGAATGGCAGTACGCGAACCAACGTTAAAATCACCAGTCAACAGCAAACGACGGATTTAAATTTCACGGGATTTCGAGTTTCTGAACAAGAATGGCAAGCCTTTTGCCAAAGCAGTGAAAACTGGCACAACACCTTTGATTGCGTTGCCATTTGCGGTTCGCTCCCACAGGGCATTACAGCAGAAATGTTTGCCCAGTGGTGCGAACGTTTAACCGCACAAGGCGTTTGCTGGGTGCTAGATACAAGCGGCCAAGCCTTAGCCAAAGCTGCTGCTGCTCAGCCGTTTTTACTCAAACCCAACGATGAAGAACTGCGCATTTTCGCTCCTGATGAAAATGTATGGGATTTACAAGCGCAGTTACACGCCGCCAAACGCCTTTGCCACGGTAAAACTCACTATGTGCTTTTATCCGCAGGTGAAAAAGGGGCTTACTTAGTTGATCAAACTGGAAACGTGCTTCACGCATTGTTCCCTTGCCAACAACTCGTCAGCACCACAGGTGCTGGCGACAGCTTACTCGGTAGCTTTTTAGCAGGGTTATTTGCCCAAAAACTCACCGTAAAAGATGCATTAAACCAAGCGGTTCGCATTGCGACACGCGTTGTGGAAAGCCCTGGCATTCAATGGCTTGACGATCCTACGGATTCTCGACAAGTACAAAATGACGCCTTATTCATTTCTTAACATAAAAAGGATAACACCAATGAACATTTCTATTTTTTATCCCGAGTATTTGGGCGATGGGCGTAAAGCCTTATTAAACGCCCGTTTAACTCCTGCTTTAACGCAGGCAGGCTATACGCTTGTATCCCCCAATGATGCCGATGCCGTGGTTACGTTTGATGACAACGTTCCACCAACAGCAAATGGTAAACAGGGGGTTAGAAATAGAAACATAAAACCTATAAAAAAACTATAAATAAATATAATTT
>JAHHQZ010000041.1 GCA_020026075.1 Actinobacillus sp.
AAATCTGCACCTTAATTAGTTGACTGGTTAGTCCAACTTTTGGGGTGCAGATCAGAGCTGGGGTGTTTTTTATAGCAACTTTATCTCGCAAATTCCTTAAGTTACAAAACATTCCCATACAGGCTGAGCGCCTTCCTGCAAAACAAGATCTCGACCTAAATCGCACCAAGCGGATATAAAATGAAAATCCGATCCCACGCTCGCTTGCAAGCTTTCTTGCAAGGCTAATTGATGCAAAAATTGGCGTTGTTCTGAATTTTGGTTGCAACCTGCAACTTCCATTGCTCCACCGCCACAGCAAGCAAAATCACTAGCAATACGGCGAATTTGATTGCGTGAAAAATTATACCGCAAGGGGTGAGCGAACACCGCCACACCGCCTGCTTGACGAATAATCGCCACAGCGTCTGCCATTTCGCACCATTGGGTTTTCACATAACCTGCCTTACCCACACCAAGATAGCGTTTGAATGCCTGTTTCATATCTTTGGCTTTGCCGATTTCGATTAAATAACGTGCATAGTGTGCGCGAGTTACTTCCCCTGCGGTGTATTTTTGAGAGTTTTCAAACGCATTGGGAATACCTGCATTGGCTAAACGTTCGCCGATTTGCTCCGCTCGTTGTTGGCGTAACGCTTGCTGTTTTTTTAGAAAATCCAGCATAGGCTGGAATTTTTCGTCAAAATTTAACCCTACAATATGCACGCTTTTGCCGTTCCATTGTGCAGAAATTTCCACCCCTGAAATAAGTTGAATGCCGTGCTGCATTGCCGCATTTTTTGCCTCACGAATGCCCTGCACAGTGTCGTGGTCCGTCAACGCAAGCGTTGTAACACCACGAGCGGCAGCACGTTCCACCAGCTCCGTTGGCGAAAGTTGTCCATCCGATGCCGTGCTGTGGCAATGTAAATCCACCCTCATTTAAGCAAAACCATTCGGCACATCACGCACAGGCTGCGGAGCAAGGGTTGTGGGTAGCAATTCGATTTCATTCAAGTTGAGCAAACGATGTTCAGCACTGATGAACACATAACTCGCCACGAGAAAATCCAACGGCGTTTTCACATAAACATCGCTTACAGCCTGATCCGCTAGGCCGGAATTTTTTAAGGAAAAATGATAGGGAAACGGCGTGTTTTTATCCGCTTGCTCCGACAGGGTTTGCAAAAGCAGGGACACCAACGCCAAGCCTTGCTGATCGGCAAAAATTTCCACGTTAAATTGCCCTGTGTAAGCCTCAATCAACAGGCTTTCAGCACTGCTGGTAATGGAAAATGCCCCTGCTTGCACATTAAAAGGTGCTAATTGTGCATTGAATAAATCATCCGTAGGAAGTTCAGTTTCAAGTTTTTTGGTTAAATTTTGCATAATAAATCCTAATGTATGGGTTTCCATTTAAAGAAAGTACCACGTTTGCGCTGTACTTTTTCGTTTAATGATGGAAAAACTCGAATGTGTGCCAGTTGTTGAAAGCGTGCCAAACTGAGCAGTTGTACACTATGGCTATCATCATTTGGGCTAAGCACGACCACTGCTTGGTTGATTTTTGGCACATAAATGGCTTTTGCTATAAATTGCGGAATATACACGTTATGTTCGCCGATGGTTTTGATACGTGCTGGAATTTTGCCGTTCACCGCCTCATACACTGGCATTGTTACCACGAAAATGCTGCCGTAACGCTGTGCTAATTGACGGGTGATTTCCTCTACTTTCGCCCAAGTTTTGCGGTTATTCTCGCCACTTTGCGGCACCATATTAGCCAAAGAAAACGATTGATACTGTTCTTGTGCCGTCGCCATATCGGCATTCGGTGCCAAATGCCCACGATCGTAGCCTGAATTTTGGTAATCTTGTAGCGTTGCACTTTGGCTTTCCGTTAGGCGAGAATCAGGGTGAAAAGGGTTGATGCGTTCAATTTTCTTCGCCGCACGAATGCGTTTCGCCGTTAAGTGTTCAGCACTGTAAAGATTTGATTTTGAAATAAAACTCACTCGCCCTGCATAAGCGTAATTACACAAAATTTTGCTTTCCTGTACCATTTTTTTTATTTCAATGATGGGGGCGTGGTTTTCGTATAAATTTAATGCACAAGTACCGCCTTCATCATTGTAATTATGAGGATTGAGATTTGAAGAATGGCTTTTGTGGCGAGATTTATCCCCTAGCCAATCACGAGGAATAAACTGTTTTGAGATATATAGTCTGCTGGCTCACTACTTGGCGAATTATCCCTCTCCAATCAACATAGCCATTGCTGAAATAACCAGCAAAACCGAGAATAATAATTAGAATAATGGATTTAAATTTTTTTGAAGTATGAGATTTCTTGCGTGCCATTGTGTGTGATTCATCATAAAGAAGGCCAGTTATAATACGCACTTTTCCAGTAAAAAGGTAGACTGGAATTTTTGCAGAAATTTTGTTGCCATAAAAAACACCGATTCTACCTTATTCTATCTATCAAAGTTCTATAAAGGTCTCGTTAATACGGTTATTACCAATTAGCACTTGATCTACCCACACCTCGCTGTATACTAGCCGACGTTTTTTTATCAACCAACTTATGAGGTATTCGTATGAAAAAAGTACTTGTCGTCTGTGGTAATGGATTAGGCACATCACTTATGATGGAAATGGCGGTAAAAGACGTATTAGCCAAAATTGGCGCAACCGCCGATGTTAGCCACGAAGATCTGTCTTCGGCAATGTCTAGCCAAGCTGATATTTGGGTCGCCGCCAATGATGTAGCAAACCAATTAAAAGATGCAGGCAAACAAAATATTGTTAGCCTAACCAATATTTTTGATAAAGCCGCTTTGGAGCAACAACTAGCGGTTTTTTTTAATTAGAGGGAACTATGCAAGCATTCTTTGAATTTATGCTGGGAATCTTGAAAGAACCCGCAGTAATGGTTGGTTTAATCGCTTTCGTTGGGCTAAGTGTGCAACGTGTTGGCATATCTACCCTACTAAAAGGTACAATTAAAACCGTTTTAGGCTATTTAATTTTAGGTTTTGGGGCTGGGGCCTTAATTGGTGCATTAGGTAACTTTTCAGCCGTATTTACAGAAGCGTTTTCCATTACTGGCGTTGTACCAAATAACGAGGCTATTGTAGCGATTGCACAAAAATCCTTTGGCTATGAAATGGCGTTGATTATGTTTTTTGCCTTCATCGTCAACATTTTATTGGCTCGTTTCACTCCCCTAAAATATATTTTCTTAACAGGACACCACACAATGTTTATGTCTATGCTGGTAGCTGTCATTTTGTCTACTGCTAACATTAAAGGGGTTACATTGGTGGTTTTAGGTGCTGTAATTGTTGGTAGTTTAATGGTCATAATGCCAGCCATTGCCCAACCTTATACAAAAAAAGTAATGCAAACTGATCAACTAGCAATGGGGCATTTTTCAACACTTTCTTATGTCATTTCTGCATTTGTCGCAAGCAAAGTGGGCAATAAATCGCAATCAACAGAAGATTTAAATGTGCCAAAAAGTCTAATGTTCTTACGAGATACCCCTGTTGCCATTGCTGTTACAATGACTGTCTTTTTCTTAATTGCTTCACTTTTTGCTGGACGTACCTTCGTTGAGCAACTTTCCAATGGCCAAAATTGGATCGTATTCACCATTATCCAATCCTTTATTTTTGCAGGTGGTGTTTACATTGTTTTACAAGGGGTAAAAATGTTCATTGCTGAAATCGTACCAGCATTTAAAGGGATTTCCGATAAGCTCGTACCCAATGCTAAACCTGCCTTAGATTGCCCTATGGTATTTCCGTATGCACCGAATGCCGTATTGATCGGTTTTCTATCATCTTTCGCTGCGGGAATTTTAGTAATGGGCATTCAAGCGAGTATGGGTTGGACAGTTATCGTTGCTGGCGTAGTTCCACATTTTTTTGTGGGTGGTGCATCAGGGGTTTATGGAAACACAATGGGAGGCTTACGAGGAGCGATCGCTGGTGCGTTTACGCAAGGTATTGTTATCTCTATTTTGCCAATGTTACTGCTCCCTGTTTTAAGTAACCTAGGTTTCCAAGCAACCACGTTTGCAGATTCTGATTTCGGTGTTGTTGGACTTCTTTTAGGGTGGATCGTATCGTGAATTTAAAAGAACTTGTGGGCGACAATATTCTTATTGTACAGGAACGCCCAAGTAGTGTAGAAAATGCAATAAATACAATGGGCTCCCTATTATTGGAACGCCGTAATATTGAGCCAAATTATTTGCAGGCGATCAAAAATACGCACAATGAAATTGGTGCTTATTATGTATTGGCTCCCAAAATAGCAATGCCTCACGCACGCCCTGAAGATGGTGTAAATAAGGCAGGTTTGCAAGTTACCATTTTTAAGAATGGTGCAGATTTAGAAAGTACTGATAATGGCGATGTGTATCTTGCCATTATGCTTGCAGCCAAAGATGCTGAAAATCACTTACAAACCATTACAAAATTAGCCACACTATTTCAAAATGAACAGGATATTGAGCATTTAATCGTTGCTCAGAATGCTGTGGAAGTAGCGGATATACTTGCGAATTACTAATCGACTACCATAAAAAAGCCGCTTATAAAAGCGGCTTTTTTACTGCTTAAAGATCAACAGGAACGGATTTTTCTACACGTTTACGCAATTTTTGACCTGATTTAAACACTACCACACGACGTGCTTTTACAGGAATACTTTCACCTGTTTTAGGGTTACGACCTGGACGTGCCGTTTTTTGACGCAATTCGAAATTACCAAAGCCTGAAAGCTTAATATTTTCGCCACGGGAAAGGGTGGCACGTAGAGCATCAAAAAATGTTTCCACAAAATGCTTAGCTTGAGCTTGTGGAATGCGTGGGTCGATAAATGGAAATTCCTCACGACGTTCATCGCATAATAAATCTGCTACCTTATCGGCTAAATTCTGTTTCGTAATGGTGGCCATAGTCCCTCCCTAGTCACGTAATGTTGCATTAAATTGGCCGTTTAACGCCGTTAGAACCGCATTGACAACTGCTTGAATATCCTTTTCTTCAAGGGTTTTTTCGCTGTCTTGAATAGTTAAGCTTACCGCTAAACTTTTCTTACCCTGTGGCAAGTTGTCGCCTTGATAAACGTCAAACAGGGTAACATTGGTTAAACGTTCACCGCCGGCTTGACGGCTCACTTTTAGCACATCGCCTGCTGGCACGGTTGCATCAACCACAATGGCTAAGTCACGTTTGTTCGCAGGGAAACGAGAAACAGAATGCACATTTGGAATGGCTTTTTCGTTAATGCTTGACCATTCGATTTGCATAATAATTGGCTTACCGCTAATGCCTAACCTTTGTGCAACACGTGGGTGTAACGTGCCAATAAAGCCCACTTCTTTGCCGTCAACTAAGATTGCAGCAGATTGTCCTGGATGCAACGCTGGGAAAGTTTTAGCGACAAAGGTTAAGGTTTTTTCGGCATTCGTTAGGGTTAAAATGCGTTCTAAGTCCCCTTTCAAATCAAAGAAATCCACTGGCTGCGGTTTGCTTTCCCAGTTAAGCGCTGTACGGTCGCCAACAATCACTGCCCCAACGACCATTTCTTGGCGAATGCCGTTTTCTGCTTGTGTGTCTGGTACAAAACGTAAGCCCGTTTCAAATAAACGAATACGGTTTTGTTGACGGTTTTGGTTATAGGCTACTGCGCCTAATAAACCTGCCATTAAAGACAAACGCATTGCAGACATTTCACGGGAAATTGGATTTGGCAACACCATCGCCTCTTGTGCAGGATGCAACAAGGCTTGCGTGTCAGGATCCACAAAGCTATATGAAATAATTTCGTGGTAATCGCTATCCACAAAGGCTTGACGTAAGCGGTTTAGGCTCACATCTTTTTCTGGCTGGGTGCGTAAACGCAAATGAGCTAACGGTGCTTGGTTTGGAATGCTGTTGTAACCATACAAGCGTGCCACTTCTTCGATGAGATCTTCTTCGATCGCCACGTCAAAACGCCACGAGCTTGGCGTTACTTGCCACTGTTCATCGCCCACTTCTACGGCAAAACCTAAGCGTTGCAGAATGTCTGTCACTTGTTCGCTTGGAATATGATGACCTAGCAAAGTATCTAACTTTTTACGAGTTAAGGTGATTTTTGGCAAGGTCGGAATATTTTCTAAATTTTCGTCAGCACATACAGGGCCTGCTTCGCCACCACAAATGCTTAAAATTAAAGCAGTGGCACGTTCCATCATTTGCTGGCATAAATTGAAATCGACACCTCGTTCAAAACGGTGTGATGCGTCTGTGTGCAAGCCGTATTGGCGTGCACGGCCAGTAATGGCTAATGGTGCGAAGAATGCGGATTCGAGCAATACATTTTTGGTTTCTGCGGTAACACCACTCATTTCTCCGCCGAAAATTCCGGCCATCGCTAATGCCCCTGATTGATCGGCGATCACTAGCGTATTTTCTTGCAATTCTACGGTGTTACCATCGAGCAAGGTTAAGGTTTCTTGCGGTTTCGCAAAACGTACAACCACAGGTGCCGTCACTTTGTCCGCATCAAAAGCGTGCATTGGTTGACCAAATTCCAACAAAATGTAGTTGGTAATATCCACTAAGGCATCAATGGAACGAATGCCGCCACGACGTAGTTTTTCTTGCATCCAAAGTGGGGTTTTCGCTTGTGGGTTGACGTTTTTAATCAAACGCAATAAATAGCGAGGTGCCGCCTCTTTCGCTTCAACGTTAATCGCTACGCTGTCGTTATGGGTTGCTGGCACAGCCTCTACCGCTGGTACGGTTAGATTTAATTGATTTAAGGCTGCAATATCACGGGCAACCCCTGCAATGCTCAAACAGTCTGCACGGTTTGGCGTTAAGCTCACTTCAATGCTATTGTCATCAAAACCTAAATATTCACGCAAATCCATACCCACTGGGGCATCGGCTGGCAGTTCTAAAATGCCATCCTTGTCGTCTTCAATGCCTAATTCACCAAAAGAACACAACATTCCTTCGGACGGCTGACCACGCAATTTGGTTTTCTTGATTTTAAAATCACCTGGCAAAATCGCACCGTCTGTGGCACAAGCCACTTTCAAGCCTAAACGACAGTTTCTCGCACCGCACACGATGTCAAGCAAACGTTCGCCGCCAACATTGACTTTGGTAACTTGTAATTTGTCTGCATCAGGATGGCGTGCACACTCCACTACTTCACCCACAACCACGCCAGAGAATGCCCCAGCCACAGGCTCGCAACCGTCTACTTCTAAGCCGAGCATTGTTAATTGATCGCACAAGGTTTCGCTATCAATGCTTGGATTCACCCACTCACGCAACCAGTTTTCACTTAATTTCATTCTTTATTCCTTAAATTATTTAAATTGTTGTAAAAAACGCAGATCATTTTCAAAGAAAGCACGTAGATCAGTTACGTTATAACGCAACATTGTTAAACGCTCCACGCCCATACCTACGGCAAAACCTGTGTATTCGTTCGGATCAATGCCCACATTGCGCAATACGTTTGGATGCACCATACCGCAGCCTAACACTTCCAACCATTTGCCGTTTTTACCCATAACATCCACTTCGGCGGAAGGCTCTGTGAATGGGAAATAAGACGGACGGAAACGCACCTTAAGATCTTCTTCAAAGAATGCTCGCAGAAAATCGTGCAATAAGCCTTTTAATTCCGCAAAATTCGCATGTTTGTCCACATAAAGCAGTTCAATTTGATGGAACATTGGCGTGTGCGTTTGGTCGTAGTCGTTACGGTACACTTTACCTGGTGCCATAATGCGGATTGGCGGCTGTTGTTTTTCCATTGTACGAATTTGCACGCCAGAGGTTTGCGTACGTAATAAACGTTTTACATCAAACCAAAATGTATCGTGATCCGCACGGGCTGGATGGTGGGCTGGAATATTCAAGGCATCAAAGTTGTAGAAATCGCTTTCAATTTCAGGACCTTCTGCCACTTCAAAACCGAGCGTTGAGAAAAAATCCACCACACGATTGATGGTCATTGTTACAGGATGTAAACCGCCAAGCTCGGTATGACGACCAGGTAAGCTCACATCAATACTTTCTGCCGCCAGTTGGGCGTTTAAAGCATTTTCTTCCCATAAGGCTTTGGTTTCATTCAACAACTGTTGAACGTGCTGTTTCGCCTCGTTAATTTTTGCCCCTACTTTTGGGCGCTCGCTAGGCTCAACATTGCGTAGGCCTTGCATCATTTGCGTAAAATGACCTTTTTTACCGAAATACGCCACACGAAATTCATCTAGGCAATCAAGACGATTTTCAGGCAAAGCGGCAAGTTCTGCTGTCGCTTGTTGAGTGAGTTCAGTTAGGGTTTGCGTTAAATCAGGCATAATGTTCTTATCCTTACGTTTATCTATTTGTTTTTTTTTATCAATTTGTGATGGTGAAAAGTGGCTAATAATAATATGAACCACGCAAGAAATCACCTTTTATTACAACAATTACCCCGCTTTGACTGCGAAAAGTTACGCAAAAACGAGGGCTGGAATATTTCACAAATTTTTATCACATTATTTTTTGCAATATTCCGGCGTGGCATTTTGGCGAAAGTTTAGCGAAACAAACGTGTAAACCAGCCGCCTTTTGGCTCGTGGTGTTGGGCAAAACGTTGTTGAATGCACCACACTAAATCAGGGTTTTTACGGCGTTGACGGCGTGATGGGTTTAGTGCCACAAGGGCTTGCCCAAAAACGACCTCGCATGCTTCGTTTACATCGTCTACTGCCCAAATGGCGAACTTCCCTTCATTGACGGCGGCGATCACCTCATCGTTCAAACTGAGTTGATGATAAGTAACTTTTGGGATCACCACACCGTGAACGGCACCAGCGTTTTTGGCGTTGTCATCAAGATTAAAATTACGAGCTTTGCACAAGGCGAAAAAGCCTTCGATTTTTTCATTCACGCCGCCCACGCTATGCACTAAGCCGAATTGATCAATGCTCCCTGTAACGGCGATGTGTTGCGGTACAGGCACTTCGGCAAGGCTACTGATTAAACTTAAAAAGCATGCCAAAGAGGCGCTGTCGCCGTCTATTTCACCGTAGGATTGCTCAAATACCACTGTCGCTGAGAAAGGCAGTTGTGCAGGCAAACCCAGCACATTCGCCAAACAAGCCTCCGCAATGAGCAAGCCTTTACTGTGCAAATTGCCCGCTAGCTCCGTTTTGCGTTCCACATCAATCACCTCACCATCACCAAACTGAACTAAACAGCTAATGCGAACAGGCTCGCCAAAGGCCTGTGGCATTCCTGCATATTCCACAACCGAAAGCCCATTGACTTGCCCCACGCACACCCCTGCAGTGGCGATGTAAATTTGCTCTTGCAAAATGGCATCTAGGGCATGTTCTCGTAGTAGGCTGGAATTTTCAGCTTGTTTTTGGAAATGATGCTTTAAATGTTCTGCGGTTAAATAATTAGTTTTCGCTTGCGTGCGAATATCGCCAAATAAACGGCGCAAAGCCGTGTAATCTAAGGGCACCCAATGGCGATCTTCGCTTTTGCGCACTAAATGAGCATATAACGCTTGCTCAGCACCTATCCCCAGTAAAACGCTTTCTTTTTGTGCCACAAAACGCACAAAATCACACCATTTCTGGGCGTTATCCCCTTGTGTAATATGCAAAAGCCCCTGTATTTCGCCATAACTTGCCCATTGATAAAGCGTAGGATCCAATGCCTCCAAATGCATTAATTCTTCACGGCTACCCACAAAAATCACTTTTAACCGCACAGGAAAATCTGGCACAACCACAGGGCAAGCTTGGTTAAAGTCAGATGTTTGCCAAGCGAAACGTTTCGCCATTAAGGTAGATTTTAAACGCTGCCAAAGACGAGGTTCAGCTAAAAAAGCCACCACAGGCAACAGCAAAAGCCCCCCATTTGCTTGCTGTAACAACCCCGCATTAATAGCACATTGGCTGTCGCTATGGGCGGTTTTCGGCGAGTAAATCACATTGCCAAACAGTTGGGCTTTTTCTAAATACAATGCACTTAACACGGGCATTGTAGCTAAGTGATTATTTTTTAAAGAAATATTCCAGTCTGCGTTTTGGGGAATAATGTCATAATCGGGCTGGGCTGCGACAAAGGGTTTCGCTTGGGCATATTGTTGTTTTAAATAATGGCTGAGCAATAAAATGCTTTCGCTGGTATTTTCGCTTTGTAGCACCAACGCTTGTGCACTCGCATTTTGCAAAAATTGCGCCAATGCCAAAGTCACTTTCGGTTGAATATCAAAATACTGAAAATTTGATGTAATCGTCTGCTCCGTTGTCACAGTTTCTGGTAGCAACGGCTGTAAATCACTTGCTTGAAGTGTAAATTTAGACGCTAGGGATAAATTCGATTGCATAATAAGAGTTTCTTTAAAAATACAAGCGGGCGATTATGGCACATTTTTCCCTGTTTGTAACAGCTTTATTCGTTGAACCACGTAGGTTATCCTTTCCCACTTTGCATCCTTATTCACTTTTTCTCTTTTATCACAAACGGCATTATCAACGAAAACAAACAGCAAAATGGAGAACTTCCTTTGCTTTTTGCGTCAATCAAAACAAAATTTTGCGATCACCATCGCAAAACAAAATAAAAAGGCTGGAATTTTCGTCAAAATTTTATCAAAAAATCCCACCTTGAATATTTAATCCATCCCCTTTCCCCAGCCTAGTGCTAACAATACTCCTCAAAAGCTTAACTATTAAAGCAAGGATGGCTTGCCCCTTGTAAACATTCTGTGCATTGAAACAAAATTTTTGCGATCGTGATCGCAAAACAAAAATAAAAACCGCTACATCATGATCTGCACCCCAAAAGTTGGACTAACCAGTCAACTAATTAAGGTGCAGATTT
>JAHHQZ010000042.1 GCA_020026075.1 Actinobacillus sp.
ATACAGAGCCCAGTCCTTAAATTAATTTAGTCTAAGTTTTTGGGGTCAGGTCATCTAGGGCATTAATCGTAAAGGGGTGTATAATGGCGGAGTTTTATGATTAACCAATGCATTTGCTAGGCTGGAATTTTTTTGAAAATTTCGGCCTTTTTAAAGGATGAAAACCACAATGGGCGAATTTGATCTTATCGCACGTTATTTTAACCAAACTACTTTTTCTAATGTTGCGCTGGGCATTGGCGATGATTGCGCCATTGTGGATTGCCCAACGGATCAGCAAATTGCTATCACCACAGACACAATGGTGGAGCATAGCCACTTTTTGCCCAACATTTCCCCTGCAGATTTAGCCTACAAAGCCTTGGCGAGCAATATTAGCGACTTGGCAGCAATGGGGGCAACGCCTGCGTGGGTGTCATTAGCGTTGACCTTGCCAACGATTGATGAGCAGTGGCTTGCGGCATTTTCGCAGGCACTTTTTGCGTATTTAAAACAGGAAAATATCGCACTTATCGGCGGCGACACCACCAAAGGTGCATTGCACTGCGTAACTATCACCGCACAGGGCTTGTTGCCAAAAGGGCAAGCGTTACAACGTAACGCAGGTAAAGCAGGGGATTATGTTTTTGTATCTGGCACGTTAGGCGACAGTGCTGCAGGCTTAGCCTTATTGCTTGATGAACAAAAAAACGGCGAAAATTCCGGCCTAGCCCCTGCCATTAAAAATGCTTTATTGGCACGTCATTTCCGCCCAACGCCCCGTGTTGCGTTGGGAAAATTTTTACTGAAACAGCATTTTTCACGTTGTGCATTGGATATTTCAGACGGTCTACTTGGCGATGTGCAACACATTTTGCAGAAAAGCCAATGCGGTATCGTGATAAACCTAGAATATTTGCCTTTATCACAAGCCTTACGCTCGGCGTTTCCTTTGCAACAAGCGGAAACCTTTGCCCTAACAGGCGGCGAGGATTACGAACTCTGTTTCACCGTGCCAGCGGATAAAATCACCGCTTTTCAACAAGCCATCGCAAACAAGCGAGTCCCTTGCCCTGTTACCTGTATAGGCCGCCTTACCGCCAACACAGGAACTGTATTGCAACGACAAGGGAAAAACGTTACATTTCAAGCGTCAAGTTTTGACCATTTTAAATAAAGGAAATTTTATGAGAACAGAAGATGAAGTAAGAGATAATGCTAAAATTATTTTAGGATTTGATCAAAAAGAAAACAATGTTAAGCAAGGTACGGGTCAAATAACGACTTTTAATCAGTTAGGCTTTAAGGGCATTAATGATAAACCAGATGGTTGGTATTTACCCCAAAATACCAATGATCCTGTAATTATTTTGGAAACAAAATCAGAAAGAGAAAATATATTCCTAGACAAATGGAAAAATGAACTATTCAAAAATCTTGATATTGTTGCAACAAAATATAAAAACCATATCGGTCTTTTGTTTAATGGTACAGATATTCGTGTATTCAAAAACAACATTGAATTAGAAGATGTATCAAAAAAATTAGAGCATAAGTCTTATTACCTTGCTTTGTTCTCAAAAAATACCATTGATAAACAAAAGATTTATAGCCTTACACAAAAAATCAATAATATTCTCCATTTTCAATTTGGCATAAAAAATCTTTATCATCGAATGATTTTTACTGCCTGTGCTTTGGTTGCCAAACGATATAATGAGAATGCCTTGATTATTGGAATGGATTACCACGCTTTTCATCAATCTATTCATTCTACCTTATCAAAATCACTAAAAGACGCAAAAGCCATCAATCAAAAAGTTGGCTTATTACTTGATGTCTATTCTGAAATCAGAATGAATTGGACGGAATACCAAGAAGATGTAGATAACTTTATTAAATGGGTGAGTGAAATATCCGACTGCGTTAATTCTGATTATTGGAATGGTGAAGATGTAATGGGGATTTTCTTTAACGAGTTTAACCGTTACAAGAAAAAATCAGAGAGCGGTCAAGTTTTTACCCCTGATCACATTACTTCTTTTATGTATCGCTTAATTGATGTTAATCAAAATGATGTCGTGCTTGATGCAGCCTGTGGAAGTGGTGCATTTTTAGCAAAATCAATGGCAAATATGATCAAAGAAGCAGGCGGAAGCAATACAGAAAAGGCAAAACAAATTAAACAAAATCAACTGTTTGGTATTGAATTTGATCGTGAAATTTATGCCCTTGCTTGTGCGAATATGCTTATCCATAAAGACGGTAAAACAAACCTAGAACAATTAGACAGCCGTAAAAGTGAGGCTTGTGAGTGGATAAACTCTAAACCTATCACAAAAGTTTTGATGAACCCACCGTTTGAGCGTAAATACGGCTGTATGACCATTGTGGATAACGTGCTTAAAAATATTCCACAAAATACGAAATGTGCCTTTATTCTACCTGATAAAAAGTTGGAAAAAGATAATGGCAAAAAACTATTAAAACACTCTACGCTGGAAAAAATCATCAAATTACCTGAAAATGTATTTAATGAAGGGGTTACCACATCAATTTTTATTTTTACAGCAGGTATTCCGCATTCTAATAAAGAAATTTTTACTTGTTATATTGAAGATGATGGTTTAGAAACGGTTAAAAATCAAGGAAGACAAGATATTAAAAACAGATGGCAAGCAATAGAAGATAATTGGATTGATATTATCCGTAAACAAAGCGGTAATGAAACTATCAAATGGATAGATCTTCAACAACATTTGAGTTATCAAAAGCCTGAAAAACCTTTTGAAATTAGTGAAGATGATTTTAAGAAAACTATTTTAGATTATCTAATGTTTGAACAAGGAATTGATGTTAAAACATTTAATGAGAAATTACTCAAAAAGGTATTGTATAGCAGTGAAGTAAGCGAAGACAATAATCAAGTTTCTATTATGATTGAAAAAGAGCGAACCAATGAATAAGATTGATACAACCAAATGGAAAGAGTTTTCTATTTTTAATGTTTTTAAGACGATTGATAGTAAAAATAAGCAAGTACCAACAGGAGCCAGTGTAGATAAAAAGAATTTACAAGATGGTAATACTCCAAGAATTACGGTTACAAACTTAAATAATGGAATAATCGGATATTATGACTGTTGTAAAACAAACCCTAATTATAGAGTTTATGAAAACTTTATAAGCGTATCTTTTTTGGGAACGGTTTTTTATCATAATTATGCGGCAAGTTTAGATATGAAAGTCCATTGTTTGCAGTTAAAAAATTATGAGTTAAATCGTTTCATTGGCTGTTTTCTTGTTTCCATTATTAGAGAAACGATAAATAAATTTGACTATTCAGACCAAATTTCAAGTAAGGTACTAGCTAGCCTAAAAATAAAATTACCTGCCGATGAGGCAGGTAATCCAAATTTTGCATATATGGAAACATATATGCAAAATTTGGAAACTAGGGTCAGTACTGACCTAGTGAAACTAGGGTCAGTAGAAAAATCGAAAAATATTTATTTAGATATTAAAGAATGGAAAATTTTTAGTTTTAGGAGTATTTTTAATCGAATTGAGCAAGGAAAACGCCTAACAAAAGCGGATCAAAGATCAGGAAATATACCTTTTGTAATGGCTGGTGTAACGAACACAGGGATTGTTAATTATATTGCTAATCCCGTTGCAGTTTTTCCCAAAAACTCAATTACCATTGATATATTTGGAAATACTTTTTATCGAGATTATGAATTTGGAGCAGGTGATGATACAGGTGTTTATTGGAGTACAGAACGAGAATACTCAAAAGAAACAATGTTATTTTTTGCAACAGCGATGAAAAAAGCACTTGCTGAAAAGTTCTCTTTTGATAAGAAATTACGCAGCTCTCAAAGTCTTGATTTGACGTTCAAATTACCTGTAGATACAAAAGGAAATCCTGATTATGTGTATATGGATACATTTATCAAACAGAAGCTTACTCAAACTCAAAAGCAACTTCATTATTTAGTATAATCAACAGCTAGAATTTTCTGAACAACTTCAATTATTACTTAGACAGAAGGACACCACTATGCCAAAACAAGCGAAGTATCGTAAAGATTATCAAACCCCTGATTTCACCATTACGGATGTGGCGTTGGATTTTCAATTAGATCCTAATAACACGCTGGTAACGGCCACGAGCCAAGTGAAACGTTTAAAAGACAGCAAAACCTTAACCCTTGATGGGCAAGGCTTTGAGCTGGTTTCTGTGAAGCTGAACGGTGAAAAACTAACAGATTATGAATTAACAAAAACGGCGTTATCTTTGCTAATTCCAGCAGATTTGCAGGATTTCACCTTAGAAATTCAAACGCTGTTAGTGCCTGCGAAAAACACCAGCCTGCAAGGGCTTTACCAGTCAGGCGAGGCACTTTGTACGCAGTGCGAGGCAGAAGGTTTTCGTCAAATTACCTATTTCCTTGACCGTCCTGATGTGCTGGCACGTTACACGACCAAAATTACGGCAAATAAAACGGCCTACCCCTATTTGCTTTCCAATGGTAACCGTATTGCCAGTGGAGAATTGCCTGATGGCAAACATTGGGTTGAGTGGCAAGATCCGTTCCCCAAACCGTGCTACTTGTTCGCCTTAGTGGCAGGGCAGTTTGATGTGTTGGA
This sequence comes from Actinobacillus sp., assembly GCA_020026075.1. GTDB lineage: Bacteria > Pseudomonadota > Gammaproteobacteria > Enterobacterales > Pasteurellaceae > Actinobacillus_C. The sequence continues at coordinate 4,633 of JAHHQZ010000042.1, forward strand.
AGATACTTTTACTACAAAAAGCGGTCGTCAAGTGAAATTGGAACTGTTCGTGGACGTGGGCAATTTGGATCGTGCAGACTTTGCAATGGAAAGCTTGAAAAAAGCGATGAAATGGGACGAAGACCGTTTTGGTTTAGAGTATGACCTTGATATTTATATGATTGTCGCTGTGGATTTCTTCAATATGGGGGCGATGGAAAACAAAGGCTTGAACATTTTTAACTCAAAATATGTGCTTGCCAATCCGCAAACCGCCACAGATGACGACTATCTCGGCGTAGAATCGGTGATCGGACACGAATATTTCCACAACTGGACAGGCAACCGTGTCACCTGTCGTGATTGGTTCCAATTAAGCTTAAAAGAGGGCTTGACTGTATTCCGTGACCAAGAGTTTTCCTCCGATGTTGGCTCTCGAGCAGTAAACCGCATTAACAATGTCAACGTATTGCGTGCAATGCAATTCCCAGAAGACGCAAGCCCAATGTCGCACCCAATCCGCCCTGAAAAAGTGGTTGAAATGAATAATTTCTACACAATGACCGTGTACGAAAAAGGCGCCGAAGTGATCCGTATGATGCACACCTTGCTCGGCGAAGACAATTTCCAAGCGGGTATGCGTTTATACATTGCGGAAAATGACGGGAAAGCGGCGACTTGTGATGATTTTGTCAGCGCAATGGAACGAGCCAGCGGTGTGGATTTGACCTTATTTAGAAAATGGTATTCTCAATCTGGTACGCCTGTTTTAACGGTGCGTGATACTTATGATGTCGCCACACAAACCTATCAATTAACCGTAGAACAACATACGCCAGCCACTGCGGATCAAACAGAAAAAGACAGTTTGCACATTCCATTAAAAATTGCTTTGTATGATGTGAACGGCAAAAAATTTGCCCTTGATCACGATGTGCTAGATGTCAAAACCGCTAGCCAAACGTTTACCTTTAACCACATTGACAGCCAGCCGATCCCAGCTTTGCTATGTGATTTCTCCGCCCCTGTAAAACTACATTACGACTACACAATGGCGCAGTTGATCACTTTAATGCAGTTCGCGGAAAATGAATTTGTGCGTTGGGACGCCACACAAATGCTGTTTAATCAAGTGTTAAAAGCCAATTTAACTCGCTTTGCACAAGGGGAAGCCTTGCAATTCCCAGCGGAATTTTTAGCTGCATTAAAAGCGACCTTGCAAAATGCTGAGAGTAATGAAGCCATTGCCGCTTTAATTTTAGCCTTGCCATCTGCAATGACTTTTGCAGAAACAGTGGATGTTATCGACCCTGTGGCTATTGTTGCGGTGCGTGATTTTATGCAACAGCAAATTAGCGATGCCTTACAGCAAGATTTCTACGACGCATACAAAAAATACAAAGCGGATCATTATGTATTTAGCCAAGAGGCCGTAGCACACCGCGCTTTACGCAATCTTTGCTTATCCTATTTGGCCTTTACACGTTTTGGCGAAAGCCTTGTTACTCGTCATTATTACGAATCTGACAATATGACGGATACCCTTGCAGCCTTGAAAGCTGCCGCACAGGCGAAACTTGCCACTGCTGAAACTCTGCTCACCGATTTTGAAGAAAAATGGGCACACGATGGCTTGGTAATGGATAAATGGTTCGCCATTCAAGCCAGCCGCCCAGATTCAGCAGCCTTGACACGAGTGAAAAATCTCTTAAATCACCGCAGTTTCTCAATGCAAAATCCAAACCGTGTACGCAGTTTAATTGGTGCATTTTCGGTGAATAACCTTGCGCAATTCCACGTGGAAACAGGGGAGGGCTATGCCTTTTTAAGGGATATTTTATTGCAGTTAAACGAAACCAATCCGCAAGTGGCCTCTCGTTTAATTGAGCCGTTGATCCGTTTCAATCGCTATGATGAAAACCGTCAAGGCTTAATGAAAGAGGCCTTACAACACTTGCGTGCCGAAGAAAATCTTAGCCCAGATTTATCCGAGAAAATCGAAAAAGCGTTGACCAAGTAATAAAAACGAAGGCCGGAATTTTCATCAAAATTTTGACAAATATTCCAGCCTAGCAATAGGGAGAAACACAACAATGAAATTGATGACTCAACCTTTACGCAAAGCGACATTGGCAGTGTTCGTTGCTTGCACTTTAGCAGGGACAAGTGCGCCCGTGTGGGCTGATAGCACAACGGCTGCCGTTGCCAATGCCCCTATGTTGGCACAGCACGTTGACATTCGCAAAAGCCCTAATGATAAACGTGAATATGCTTATACCGTTTTGCCCAATGGCTTTAAATTGCTCGTCATTTCCGACCCAGAGGCTACCAAAGCGGCGGTTTCTGTGGATGTTGCTGTCGGGAGCGGTAACGAGCCGAAACAATTTCCAGGTTTGGCACACTTCTTAGAACATATGTTGTTCTTAGGAACGGATAAATACCCATCGCCTGATGAATTTATGAGCTACATTTCTGCCAATGGCGGCAGCAATAATGCTTACACGGCATTTGATCACACTAACTATTATTTTGATGTGAACCCGAAAGATCTCAAAGGTGCGTTGAGCCGTTTTTCACGCTTTTTTGTCGCCCCTTTGATGTTAAAAGACTACGTCAACCGTGAACGCCACGCCGTAGATTCCGAGTATCGAGCCAAAATTCGAGCTTACGGCTGGCGAGCGTTTGATGTGTACAAACAAGGCATTAATCCAAATCACCCTTATGCACGTTTTAACGTAGGCAGTCTTGAAACCTTGCCACAAGCAAGCGTTCGCCCAGCGTTGCTGAAATTCTACAAAGCTTATTATTCAGCGGATCGTATGTCGGCAGTGATTGTAGGGCGGCAAAGCACCAAAATTCTCCAACAATGGGGCGAGGCTTATTTTAAAGACGTTCCCAATCACAAAAATGCGGCCTCAACGGAAATCAATGAAAAATTATTTGCTGGGCAAAAATTACCGTTATTGCTTGAAAACCACAGCTTGCGTCAAGAAAAAAATATGATGGTAAGCGTGGTGTATCCTTATGATTTAGCAGACAAATACCACAAAGTATGGACATACTTAGCCTATAATTTTAATTATCCAGGCAAAAATGGCTTAGTGGATACATTGAAAAAAGCAGGCTATATCACAGAGTTAGGGGCTGGCGTTGGCGAGAAAATCGGCTCGGAAGTGCCTTTTGAAGTTAATCTTCAACTAACAGAAAAAGGGCTTAAACATTACCAAAATGTAACTGCTTTGATTTTTGCTTACGCCAAACGTCTGCTAGACGATCCAAATGGTGCTGTGCGCTATAAAGAGCTGGCCACAGAGGCGGCTACTGATTTCCGCTTTGAAGAAAAAGGTGATGCCATTGATGAAACATCAGAACTGGCCACACGTTTAAACCGTTATCCAGCACAGGATATTCTCGCTTTGGGTGCGATTTATGCGGGGTTTGATCAGCAAAAAGTGACAAAAATTCTGCAAAAATTCCGACCTGAGAATGCGTTAATCCAAATCACCGCACCAGAAATCAAAGGCAACAAACGCACAAAATACTTTGATGTTTCTTACCGCACCTCACACCCAACGGCGCAAAGTTTGTCAACATTGCAAGGCAGTGACGCAACATTGGCGGCACAAATGCAACTTCCAGACGAAAATCCATTCGTTGCCACAGATTTATCTTTGACCAACGTACCAGCGGATAATGCGACCCTTAACGAGAAACTCGCCAACGGCGTGGAGTTGTTCTATCACCACAATACAGAATTTAGCGTGCCACGTTCGGTAACCAATATTGCTTTACAGCCTGCAATGTCATTGACGGTAAAAGAAAAAGTGGCAATGAAATTGCTGGCGAAAATTCTTAATGAACAGCTTAGCACCGAGTTTTATCAGGGCAGTGTGGCAGGTTTAAGCGCCAGTTTCTTACCAACAGAAACCTACTTGAAACTGGATTTATCCGGCTACCAGCAAAAAATGCCGATTATGGTCAACACAATGTTGCAGAAATTACAGCATTTTAATGTTACCCCTGAATTATTCGCTCGTGAGAAAAAAACCTACGTGGAAAGCTTGCAAAATGTCGCTACACAAATGCCGTATCGCCAAGCCTTTACCCATTTAGGTAACACATTGCTTAAGAATCCAACGATTGTAGAACGTTTAACGGCGTTACAGGCTTTGTCGTTAAATGATTTAACACAGGTACACAAAGCCTTGTTGGCGAAAATGGCAGTAAGAATGCTGGTTTACGGCAACAACACCCCTGAACAAGCTCGAGCGCTAAGTGATGAATTAGCGAAAACCTTAACGCAAACCAATTTACAAGCGAAATGGCGTTATCCAACGGTTTATCAGATCAAAAAAGATGAGCAAAACGTGTTTGATGTGAAACATCAAGACAACGCAACGGTGCTTTATTTGCAAGGTCAAACAGGCATTGAGGCGCTAGCGAATGCGAAACTTTTAGCGAAAATGATGAGTTCACCGTTCTTTAACAGCTTGCGTACGGAAAAACAGCTTGGCTATATTGTGTTTGCAACGAATTACCCAGTGAACCGTCAAGCAGGGATCGTGTTTGCAGTGGAATCACCAACAGCAGATCTTGCCAAAATTTCCGCAGAAATTACGGCCTTCAATAAACAGTTTGCCAAAGATTTAAATAATCTAGGTGCCAACAAATTTATGACGTTCAAAAAAGCGTTGATCACCGAATTACGTCAGCCAGCACAGAACCTCAACGAGGCGGCAGGCTACTATTGGGGGGATATTGTTGCCACTGGGCAAACGACTTCTGAACGTTTAGCGTTGGCGGATGCGTTACAAAATCTCAAACGTGAAACCTTTATTGAGAATGCACGTAAATTCTTGCTCGAAGGTAAATGGTTGAAAGAAGAAGCGAAAGCCAGCTTAGCTAAACCTGCTACGCCGAAATAATTGGCAAAAAAATGCTATAATAAAGCCGCCTGAATGATCTGCACCCCAAAAGTTGGACTAACCAGTCAACTAATTAAGGTGCAGATT
>JAHHQZ010000043.1 GCA_020026075.1 Actinobacillus sp.
TACAGAGCCCAGTCCTTAAATTAATTTAGTCTAAGTTTTTGGGGTCAGGTCAGGTTGTTCTTAGCGGTTGGTTTTAAATGGGGTTTAACAGCGGTTTAAACGGCGTTAAATGCCTTGATAAAGGGGGATTTGGCTTGCTTGGGCGAGGTTGTCTAAGTAAGTTTTTACTTTGCTTGGGAAAACTAAACCTTTGACCATTGTTAGGTTGCGTAGCATTGGGAAGACGAGAATGTCTTCGTAGGAATAGCTGTCGTTTAGGCTATTTTCTGTTTTAATCAGTGTTTCTAGGCGAGCTAAATCTTGGGTTAGGCGTTCAATGTAGGTGTCGCTGTTGGTGAGATTTTCGTTGAAGTCGCCAATGCGTGCGGATTTTTTGTTGACGAAGTAGTCAATCGCCCCTTGTGTGGCGAACTCTGGCAAGCCGAGTTTCACGCAACGTGGGTGCAGTAGGCGGTAGTAGTAACTGCTTACATCATCGAACCACTGTTGAATTTCAGGGCGAACGCTTTCGCTTAGCATTGGTTTGCCGTCTAGGTTGTCTAGGTAGGTGGTGATGTCTAGGCTTTCGCCCATTGGTTCGCCGTTTTCTTTGATCAAAATCGGCACGAGTTTTTTGCCCACGAGGCTGATTGGGGTTTGTTCGTCATCGTTGAGCGGATAAACCAATTCCAAAGGTAGGTGTTTTAAGCCTGCAATAATGCGTGGGCGCACGCAGTATGGGCAGTGATCGTAAACATACAATTTCATTGATAACTCCTTGTTTTAAGAGAAAAAGAATGAAAAAAGCACGCCGAAATTTTCGCAAAAATTCCGGCGTAGGGATTAGGCCTCTCTTGCACCAAAACCTTTCAAGCCCACCACGTGAACGTATTCTTGGTTGCCTGAAATTTTACGCACCAGTTTGTAGGTCGTACCTTTTTCTGGGCTGATGTTTTCAGGGGCGGCAATGAGCAACTGCATATCCAAACGTTCGCACAATTCAAACAATGTGGCGATGGATTTTGCGTCCAAACGTGCGGCCTCATCAAGGAATAACAAGCGACACGGCAGAATGTCTTTGGCACGAATGCGGCGGCTTTCTTCTTCCCAGCTTTGCACCACCATTAGCAAGATAGACATACCTGTACCAATGGCCTCACCTGTGGAAAGTGCGCCACTTTCCGCACGCAACCAGCCGTCCGTGCCACGATAAACTTCCACTTCAAGATCCAAATAATTGCGGTAATCTAGCAAGCTTTCGCCAATGGTTTGCGGGCTGCGTTGCCCCATTTCCAAATGCGGATTTAAGCGTTGGTAGAGTTTTGCCATCGCTTCGGAGAAAGTTAAGCGGTTGTCGTTGAATAAATCCTGATTTACGTCATCGTTGCGAGCGAGAGCTTCAAGCAACATTGCGTGGCTGTCACGCACGTTGACCACTAAACGAACGGATTGCACCTGACCAAAGGCGATATTTTGTAAGCCTTGATTGAGCAGGCGAATGCGGTGTTCTTCACGCTGAATGGTTTTGCGCATAATGTTCGCCACGCTTTCTGCGCTGATGGCGAGTTTTTTCTCACGGTTGGTTAATTCTTCCGTTAGGCGCGCAAGTTCCACTTCCATTTGTTCGATGGCATCGATTGGATCATCGGTTTTGACAATGTCTTGACGAATACGTTCACGCAGGTGCTGATAAACGGCGATAAAGAAACGCACTTTGTTTTCAGGCTGACGATTGTCTTCTGATTGACGCAGGCTATCACGCAAATATTCGTTATCCGCTACCGCATTTCGTAACGCACCCAGCGCTTTGTCCGACATTGAACGCAATTCTTCGCTGGATAAATACGCCAACTCACGGCGGTGTAGGCGTTTTTCAATGGCAGCCTCACGAGATAAACGCAACACAATGCACCAGCTCACTTTGGCACTTACCACCAACGCACGTTGCTGTTGGTATTCACGCTGAGCTTTGCGAATATCACGCTGGCGAGTGTCGGTTTCGCTTTCGATGAGTGTTAGTTGTTTTTCCACAAATTGCTGACGCTGACGGCTGTGGGTAAGCTGTTGTTGCAAGTCATCACGTGTGGCTTGCGCTTGTTCTTCGCTGGTTTCTTGCCAACGCATTCCTAGTTCTTTCACTTCGCCTTGTAGCTCCGCCAGCATTTTGCTTTTCTCTTGCAAGGCAGATTCTAAGCCAATGTAAACTTGCTGATACTGCGCCACTTGGCTTTGGTCACGCCGTAATTTTTGGCGTAAATTTTCACGCTGGGTTTGCTGTTGTTCAAGCTGGGTGCGGAGCTGTTTGTATAAGTCGCTTTGCTCGGTCAACTGGGCATCGCCGTAAGCAAAATGCGCTTGACGTTGCACCACATCGCCTAATAAAAACACACGCTGTTGAAGTTGTTTTTGGCGATCTTTCACACGATCGTATTCTTGCTGAACGTTCTCAAATTTCGCAGGATCAGTTTGCAAAACATTCGCAAGCGGTGCAAGCTGCTGTATTGCGCTGCCGTGCTGGCGCACAAAAATTTCATCGTCTTGTGCTTGGGCGAGATTTTCACGGTAAACATCACATTGCTCTGCGAGATCCGTTTCTTCGAGCAACGCCATTTGTGGTGCGAGTTTTTGTAGCCACGCTAGCTGTTCTTTGGTTTTGTTAAGCTGGGCTTGGCATTGTTGGTAGTCGTTTTCCACACGCAACAATTCACGCTCCACTTCCGCACGTTCACGCTGAATATTTTCCAATGCTAACTCTGGGTTTGGCTCAAAAGCTAAGCTTAAATGACGTCCAACAAAATCGCTGAATTGTTGATACAAACGCTGGCATTTTTGCACGTCAAAAGCCAACATTGCGTATTCTTCTTGCACGGCATCACGTTCTACTTCTAGCTTTTCACGCTGAGTTTCACGTGCCGCACGCCCAAATAGCGGTACGGTTGGGAATTTGGAATAACGCAAGGTGCGTTCAGACACTTGCACTACAACGCCCTGTGCCGTTTCTTGGGCGGAATAAACGCTGTTGTCATCAAAAGCACTTGGATCCCCTTCAATGAAGTACAGATCCTGCGGGCAATCTTCCAACTCGGCAAGATCCGTCTCAATGGCTTTGAGATCACGCACCACGATGGCGTGGCGAGCTGGCCCATAAAGGGCGGAGAAATACGGTGCGTCTTCCACTGCGACATCATCATAAAGCTCGGACAACAGCACCCCTTGAAAACGCTCCGCCAGTGCGGTTAAGCGTGGATCTTCTGCCCCATCAGGCAAGCTTAAACGACTAATTTGCTCGTCTAATTGCTGGCGTTTGCTGTCCAGTTTGTCGCGCATAAGGGTTAAATCACGCTCTTTTTCAAACTGTTGCTGCATAAATTGCGTAACCGCTTGGCTACTTTCAAAGGTCATTTGTGCATTGTGTTGCAACTGTTCAAGTGCGGTTTGCGCTACCAGCCAATTTGGTGCTTGGTTGCGATAAATTTCTGCCTTTTGGGCAAACTGTGCCTCTTGCTGGCGTAATTCCATGCGAACGTCATTCAGCTCTTCTGCATTAGCGAGCAAGCTTTCCTGCAAGCTTTCTTTTTCTTCAATGAAAAGATCCAAATCTTCTGCGTTTTGCACCTGTGCGCCACTGCGTTCATTAAAGGTTTTCAAGGATTGCACAAGCTGATGTTGCTGCTGCAAACGGCTTTGTAATTGTTGCAAATAGCTACGTAATTGTGGTGCTTGCTGTGCCTGTATTTTTTGGCTTGGGAAATCACGCAATAAATCCTGCGCCACGTGCCACGCCTCATCACGGCTCACATCGCCTGCCATTTGACACACAAGTTGATAGGCTTGCTCGAACTTATCTTGACTGTGCGTTGCTACGCTCACTTTTTGCTCTAAATCCAGCAAGGCGTCTGTCATTTCGTCAAGCTGTGCTTGAAATTCTTCCGCATAATCCGCCGCATTTTCCGCCGTTAAACTTGGCAAGGCGCATTGCGTTTGGGCTTTTTGTAAAGCCTGCATTGCCTGAGCATATTGCAAGGCACGAGTTTGCTGACCGTCCAACGCTTGCTGATAATCCGCTAATTGATCACGCAATTCATCAATGCTGGCCTCTAAATGTTCAAGGCTTTCTTGGCTTAGCAACTCCTCTTCTCGTGCACTTTCCAGTACGCCTTCTTGTTCTTCTAAGCGTGCTTGTAATAATTCAATATCTTCTTGATAACGCTCGATTTTCTCTTGATGACGTGTAGCATTTTTCACCAAATTTAGGAAGTCCGATGCCGCTTGTAGCTGTTCTTCTAAAGTGGCAATGCTTTCTGTAAGCTGTGCGGTTTCTCGGCTTAAATCGACCAACTGTTGTTGGGCTAAGGTTTGGTCGCTTTTCGCTTTGAGCAATTCACGGCGCAAGGTTAAGGCGTTATCAATATTGCCACGACGCTCGTTAGCGTGGCGCATATAGTCCGCCGCCACATATTGCGTGGTTTCGTGAATTAAATGCTTGAATAAATCCCGATCCCCTTGCGTCATTTTGATCGCCTGCAAGGTCATTCGGTTTTCACGCAAAGCGGATTCCATATCCGCAAAGGCTTTTTTCACGCCGTCATTTTCAGGCAATAAATAATCACGCAATGAGCGAGTAATGGCACTGGAAATACCGCCGTATAACGAGGCCTCGATCAATTTATAAAACTTGGAACGATCACCGCTCGAACGCAAACGTTTTGGCAATAAGCCGAGATCAAACATTGTGGAGTGGTAATCGGTAATGGCGTTGTACTGCTTAAATTCACCGTTTAAGCTTGCCACTTTTTCAGCAAGATCCGTCAACGGCAACACACGTGCGTGCGTAGCGTTTACTTGCTCGGTGAGCAGTTGGGTTGGTAAAACGGAGGCCGGAATATTTAGCAAAGAAAAGGTTTTCAGGTCGACTTTTTTATCACGCCCTGCCACTTGCTGTAATCGCACGCCCATAAACACACGCTGGCCACGAGAGTTTTCCGCCTCTAACATTGCGTAACAAACACCAGGTTTGAGCTTACCGTGCAAGCCTTTATCTCGTGAGCCGCCACTTGCGCCGGCTTCTGTGGTGTTGCGGAAATGCAACAGGGTTAAATCTGGAATTAAGGCGCTGACAAAACCTGCCATTGTGGTAGATTTCCCCGCACCGTTCCCCCCTGACAGGGTTGTAACTAAATTATCAATATCAAAGGTACGGGCGAAAAAACCGTTCCAGTTCACTAAGGTTAGGGATCGAAATTTGCCACGCAAAATCTCGTGGTGATTGGCTAAGGTCATAAAACGGTTTCCTCATCGTCTGCTTTTTCTAGATCTACATTTTCTACGGCTTGGCTTTTTTCATCGGCAAGGGATCTCGCATTCGCCCCTTCGCCATCACGAATTAAGCGAGCTTGTGCTGCCTGCGGATCATCGCCTGCACGCACTTCGGCACCAAAACGGAACACGGCTTCGGCAATGCTAAATTTGCCACTGTGCTGATCGCCTACGCTGGTGATCATTCCTAAACGGCGTAAACGGTTTAACGCCGCACGCACTTTTTCATTGAGTTTTTGTTTGTCTAAATCGGAACCTGTGGAGCGTGGGTTTACCGCACGCAATAATTTTTCAGGGTCGCTTAAATTCAGCAATTCATCAAACACTTCATCTTGGTTAAAAATACCCTGCTGTGCCAAACGTTCTGGGCTTAAATATAAGTAGCACAACACTTTTCCCACCAGCATTTCCAGTTCACTTAAAACGGAACGAGCAATCAGCGTGGTTGCACGTGGGCGCAAATAGAAAAAGCCTTCTGGCGCACGCACCAATTCCACGTGATAACGGCGGTAAAATTCATCTAATTCGGTTTGAAAATCCAGCAGAAAGCTGTGTTCATCGAGCTTATCAGCGCAAATGTGGCGACCAGCTCGCAACTGGCTATCCACAGCGGGGAAAATCGGATTTGCAAGGGCCTGCGCCATTTTGGGCGTGAGTGCCGCTGCTTGTTCATTACTTGCGGAAGAAAGGGGATCTAACATAATCATCTCTTATTTTTACATTTAACGGAGGTCGGAATTTTGACAAAAATTTTGCATTTATTCCGACCTAGCTTTTTTTAGACATAGCTTGTTTAGCGGTATTGTCCGCAAAATCGTTAATCGGGTGCGCTTGCACGGCAGCGCCGTGTGCGTTAATGGCTTGCCATTCGGCGGCAACCGCTTGCCAATCGCCTTGCGCCATTCCCAATTTCACCGCCTCGTCAACCACAAGGCGTGCGATGTCAAAATGCTGATGCAGTGGGTGTTTTTGCAAGTGAGATTGTAAAATTTCGCCCAAATGCAAAGCTTGGTTCGCCTGACGATACTGCGCCAACATCGCCTGAATATCTTTGGCGATTTCTTCTTGGGCGAGGGTTAAACTTTCGTATTGTAGCGGTTCAGGCAGCGTGCCGAGCGCCTCTTCATCGTGCAACACGAGGGACTCATCACGCATATCCACTAAACGCTCTGCATTCGCCGTCCACAAGAACCAAGGTGCGTCAAAATAATCAAAAATACTACGGCGTAGGCGTTGTGAGAACACACGATTTTTATCCAAATCAATGGCGGTACGGATAAATTTATGCACGTGGCGATCGTAGCCGATCCAAAGATCAATCGCCTGCTGTCCCCAGCTAATGATGCGATCCAATTTATTTTGCAGATCGATAATCAGATCATCAATAAATTCAAGATCATCACGCCCAATCAGCTTAGATTGAATACGCAACAACTGCGCTTGGAGTTTGTCGCCAGCGGCGTTGAGCGTATCTTGCAATTCACGCAAATTGCCCGAAGTTTCATCCAGCAACTGCTCACAGCTCGCAATGGCGGCTTGCCAATCTTTGCTCAAAAGCTGAGCGATTTCTTGCTTAATGGCGTGCTGATTTTCGTCCATCACCCGCTGGGAAAAATCAATGCTATCAAAAATTTCTGCCACAGAATATTTCAGCGGAGCGAACACTTGGCGACGCCAATGGAAATTGTCGCCGTCCTCTTCCGCTGCACTGGCCGCACGCTCCACTTCACTTGCCACAATGGAAAGTTGCACAGACAAACGCAGGGCGGAAAATTCACGTTGACGGATGAAATAATCAGCAATGGCAACACCGAGCGGCGTTAAACGGTAAATGGCTAAGCCATCGGTAAATTCGCTGGTAAAACGATGCACAAAACGCTGTTTCACCAAGTCATTAATGGCATTGTTGGCACGAGAGGCAATGGTTTCCTCCGCCTGCTCAAATCCTCGTGAAACGTGGCGAAAAAGATCCACAAGATCCGTTTCCAACAGCTCACCATCAATGGATTCTTGGTTATAAATAGCAATACTTAATAAAAACGCCAGCCTATCAGAGGGCAGGTTAATGGCAAAGTTTTGGTTTTTTGTCCAATTCACCAGTTCAGGAATGGTTTGTTCGCTATCAAGCATAAATGGATATTCCTTTCTCAATACTGCCTAAAAATTATAGGCAAAAAAATTGGTACGATTATACGTGATTTTTACCACCAACCCTAGCATAGCCCGTGTATTCATACAGAATTTCGCCAATTATTCCAGCCTACAATTTATAAGGTTATTCTTTGCTTAGGCTGTTTTCGTGTAGCGTTTTCAATTACAATTCGCCCGTTTATCATCAATTTAATAGGGGCATTATGACGGATAATTTTCACTCAACAACACAGGCTTTCAATGCCATTATTATTGGCGGCGGAATGGTTGGTGCAGCAACGGCAAAAGGCTTGGCAGATCTCGGTTTACAGGTGCTTTTACTTGAACGGGATAGCCTACCTGCTTACGATCCAAACGCCCCTTACGACTTGCGAATCTCCGCCATTAGTGCGGGTTCGGTGGCGTTGTTGCAATCCCTTGGGGCTTGGCAAAATGTGGAAAAAATGCGCCACTGCCCGTATTACCGTCTTGAAACGTGGGAAACGCCCGGAATGGGAACCTACTTTGACTGTGCAGATTTAGGCTTGCCTGAACTGGGTTTTATGATCGAAAACCACGTAACCCAAGGGGCGATTTGGCAAACTTTTGCGCAATGCCCTACGTTAAACGCAATGCAAAATGTAAAAATTCAGCAAATATTCCGGCCTACGCCGAATGGCGATTGGTGTGTTCAGCTTGAAAATGCACAAACATTCACCAGCCCATTGCTCATTGCCGCAGACGGTGCTAATTCTCTCGTGCGCCAAACCGCAGGCATTGGCGTAACTGCTTGGCAATATCGTCAGGATTGTATGCTGTTGACAGTGAAAACCAATAAGCCACAACACCGAGCCACGTGGCAACAATTCTACCCAACAGGACCTCGTGCCTTTTTGCCGTTGACAGGGCATAACGCTTGCTTGGTTTGGTACGACAGCCCACAAAAAATTGCGGAACTGAAAAAATTATCTCTCGCCGCACTGAGCCGTGCGGTAATGCAAGCCTTCCCTGCCCAGCTTGGCGAGGTTGATGTGTTAAATCGTACCAGTTTTCCACTCACACGCCGCCACGCTCAAACTTATGTGAAAAACGGCGTGGTACTGTTAGGCGATGCGGCGCACACGATAAATCCACTGGCAGGGCAAGGGGTAAACTTAGGTTTTAAAGACGTAAAAGCTTTGCTGGACGTGCTAAAAAATGCACACGCTAAAGGGGAAGATCTCGCCAGCGATGCGGTGTTAAAACGCTATGAACGCACCCGTCGAGCGGATAATTTACTAATGCAATCGGCGATAGATTTTTTTTACAAAGGCTTTAAAACGCCAATTTTACCGCTTAAATTATTACGCAACGCCGCACTGATTGGCGTTGATCATTGCCAGCCCTTAAAAAAACGTGCGTTAAAATACGCACTTGGCTTGTAAATTTCATTTATTTTCAAAAGGATATTTTATGAAAATCTTTAACTATATTGATTATTTAAACTTCAACACGCCTGTCGATGCTGAAAAACAGCAGGCGTGGTTTGAGAAAATCACCCTGTCGCATCAAACCTTAGCGGCGTTAGATACCATTCAAACACCGCAAAATTATTTATGTTTAGCAGAGCCATTCTGCCCCGATTGCGTGGTATTTGTGCCGATTTTGCAGAAAATGGCGGAGCATTGTAAACACATTCACGTGCGTTATTTACCACGTTTTTTAATTAAGGAACTGGCGTATTTTGACAATGCCAAACAGCAAAAAGTCGTGGAAGAAACCTACAATATTCCAAGCGTTTTTGCGTTAAATGGCGAAAAAACCAACGTAATTTACCGTGAATGGCCAATGGCTTTACAAGAAAAATTGGCGGCGAACCCAACGGCACGCGAGCAAATTTCCCATGCTTACCGAGCAGGTGAATACCAAAAGTTAATCGAAGAACAGCTTTTGCGTGCCATTTTGAAAAAATGTTAGGCTGGAATTTTCATAAAAAAACCAGCGGAGATTTTTGATCTGCACCCCAAAAGTTGGACTAACCAGTCAACTAATTAAGGTGCAGAT
>JAHHQZ010000044.1 GCA_020026075.1 Actinobacillus sp.
CTGCACCTTAATTAGTTGACTGGTTAGTCCAACTTTTGGGGTGCAGATCAAAATGTGCGAGTGGACAATTTTGATAGTGATATTGAAGAAAATATCAGTATTCAAAATGGTGCCAAACTTGCTGCCAAAGAAACTAAACTCAATGCGAAGAAAAAAGTTTCCATCGCAAAAGACAGCAAACTGGTTGCGCATAACGCCACGATTAAAACCGAACACTTAGAAAATAAAGGCAACATTGCCGCTTATAACTTAGCTGTTGACAGCAAGAAAGTAGACAATCAAGGCGACGTGTTTGTAACGGAAAATTTAAACCTTAAAGTTACAGGCATGGGTGCAGATAACAAAGCTGACTATACCGAGGGCGGGAATATTTTGGCGAAAAATGCCAACTTTGATTTCACGGGTGATTATGATGCTGCCACGCATAAATTAGGCACGGTGCAAGAAAAACTCACACTGAACGCCAATAAAGTGACTATCGGCAAGGATCAAGCTCTTTCATCTGGTGCTGAAATTGCCATTACCAGTCAAAATGGTTTTGACAATCAGGGAACGCTGGTTAGTGGTAAGCAATTACAGGTGAAAAACATTGTCGGTAAAACCATCAATGCAGGACTATTAGCAGCCAAAGATGCTATTAGTATCAGTGTTGGTGATGATCTCACCAACCTTGCGACTGGGGTTATTCATACAGACGGTACATTGGCTTTAACAGCGGATAATATCATTCGCAATCTTGGTTACATTTATGCCAAAGGTAAACAAACCTACACTGCAAATGCGGTTATCAATGACGTAACCTTTAAAGGCAAAGTAGAACAGGGTTTAAGCAAAGATCACAAGGCCTCTCGTGAACATTATCGTTATAGCCGTTACGATTACTATGACATTAAAATCGATACGCCGGAATTTATTAATAAATTAGATGTGGATAAAGCAGGGCGCATTGAAGGAGAAGGCGGAATTGAATTTATTCAAAAACCAAGTACTAAATCTGAACGTTCATCACAAGGTTTTATTAACCACGGTGTAGTCAATGTGCGTGGCGACTTTAAAGCCAGCAAGGCAACGCAAATCATTAACGATGTGCCAAAAACTGAATTGGATCTCGTGAAAGATTACTTAAAACGCCCAGCCAACATTACCGCAGGTTTCCAAGCACTGAGCGTGTTTAAAACGGGGTTGAGCGTTTATAAAACCTATCAATTCAAAGACTTAGAATCGTTCTTTAATGCGATCTTTGGGGATAGTTCAGCCGTTTACGCAGGATTCTACTATGGGCAAAATTCCCAAGTATTGAAACTGCTTAGTCAAGTTGAATCACCAAGTTTCCAACGTATGATGACGGTTATTTTTGGTGCTAACTGGGCAACCCAAGATTATGGTGTAGCGAAAGAATTATGGAAAAACTTTAAAAACGAACCTAACCATAAGATCGACTTCTACCCAAGTGGCTACAAAGCGAAATTCTTAGTTGATAGCCTAACTGGTGATGCTAAGTTATTGCGTAATGGTGCTTCTGCTGAGCAAGGCAAATCAACGACTATCAATGTAGGGCAACACCGCATTGATGTGCCACAGGCAAATTTTAGCATTCCAAGTTATGAACAAAATAGCCTAAACAACAGCGATAGCCAGTTGGAGCACCAAGTCTTATTAGAACTTATCGCAGGTGGTTTATTTGATAAAAAACAGGATATTTTGCCGAAGTTCAACAATGATCCAAAGGCAAATTTGGATGCGGATGATAAAGATTTAATTCTTGAAACCCCAGAAGAGCAAGCTGCACGTGAAAAACAAGAACAAGCAGCCCGTGAAAAACTCATCGCCCAGCGTAAAGCTGAAGATGACAAACGCCGTACTTTGGAAGCACAAGCCCTTGCACAATTGAAAAAAGAGCAAGATCGTCTGCGTGCAGAACGTAAGGCAAGCCAACAAAAACTGACCGCAGATAAAGCACGTTTAGCGAAAGCATTACAGGATGAAAAAGATGCAACCAAAAAACAAGCACTTATCGCCGAGCAAAAACGTTTAGCCGATGAAGAAAAGGCAAGAAAACGTCATTATTTCTTAGGTGAAGCCTATAAGGATTTACCACAAGATGAGCGTATTAAACGTTTATTAGAGCTGGATGATGAGCGTAAAGCAGAGCTAAGCGAACTAGAAAAAGCATTATCTAATGCAAAAAATGCGACAGAAAAACAAGCGCTCAACGATGAAATTGCACAGCTTAAAACCATTGCTAATGAATTTAATCAGCAACACAGCAATATCATCGGCAAAATTGATGATTACCGCCAGCTTTTGGAAAACGAGAAAGCTCGTCAGCGTGAAATTGAAAATGCCCGTGTTTCCGAAGAAGAACGTTTGAAAAACATCACCAAAGTAGAAACCAACCCGTTGTATCGTTCCCGTGTTGACTACATTCAACAGGATAATTACGTAGGTGCAGGTTACTTCTTAGGCCGTTTAAATGCAGCAAACTCTACCACGCAAACCGTATCACATTCTAGCTCAACTGAGCCACAAGAGCAGGAAGACCGTGCTGTACAGGCTAGTACGGATACAACACCAGCCAATGTGATCGGCGAACTATTTCCAAAATCAGCTGATCTCTCGCATTATTGAGAAGAAAGCGGATAACCATTTGGCGTTAAAATACAACGTTTCACAGCAAGATTTAGTCAAAAAACTGATCGACAATGCCTACTACTCCGCCAAAGATCTTGGGCTTAAAGTGGGGCAAGCACTCACTGCTGAACAACAAGCGAAATTAAATGAAGACATTGTTTGGTACGTTAAACAAAATGTTGACGGACAAGAAGTGCTTGTACCGCAAGTGTATTTAGCTCAACAAACGCAAAAAGATGTTGAGGCGTTTCGTGGGTTAGGCAATGCCGTTGTCAAGGCTGGAATAATTAAGCTAAAAACGAAAGATGTACAAAACACTGGCACAATCAGTGGCAATCAAGTTGATATTACTGCAAAAAATAAAATCACCAATCGTGGCGATATTTTAAGCCGTGATAAAACTCGCCTAAAAGCGAAAAACGGCATTGATAACCTAGGGCAAACCATTGCTCAGGGTGATGGTTCTACTGCTGTGGTGAAAAGCGCCATTCGCTCCGAAGGTCACGTACATTTAGAAACGGGTAAAAACGCAGATATTAACAGCACGGCGGGGGATATTAGCGGTAAAACGGGCTACATCGGTATGAAAAATCTCAACTTAGATAGCATTTACGAAACCGAAAACTCCCTAAAACAAAAAGACATCCTTTCTCGTATTAGCGGACGTGTTATCGGCTTGCACGAAACTGAAACCGCAAACGCGAAAACAGTAGGGTCGAAAGTCGCCTTTGATCATCTTCATTTGGGCGTGCGAGGTGATGTCAACCAACGTGGTAGCGATGTACAAACAGAACGTTTAACGGGTGTGGTTAAAGGTAATTACAATACCGAGGCCGGCAAAACCATTACGGATCGCAAAACTAATGAAGTGATCGTACAAGCAGAATTTAATTTAAGCGCCAGTGCTGGTGGCAAACAGGTACGTGTTGGTATTAATGAAGTAGACGGTGCAACAGCTGGCACTGGGGATGCGGATAATTTTGGTGTCAATGGTGATGCAGGTTTCCGTTTCTCTAAAACCAGCACACAACGCACAGCCTTAACGCATAACAGCGCAAACTTAACGGCGAAAAGTGGTACGTTGCACGTGCTAGGTACCGCAAATGTGGGTGGTGTAGATATTAACGCTACACAAGGTGAAAGCTCGTCAGATCATAATGTTGCTGAAGTTGCCAACGTTGCTGATAGCAATACTGCAAGCACCACTGCATCAAATGTACCGCAGCCGAACAACAAACTTAGCAGCTTAAATCGTCTTAGCAAAGCAGAAGTAGACGACTTGCTTAAAGCGAAAGATGAAGATTTCTTCCGCCGTGAAGCTGATAAACAAAAACGTGTAGCGGCTGAACAACAAGGTTTTACCTTGCAAGCTAATGATATTACTGCCCAAAAAGCCAAAGATCGCTTAAATGAAAAAGTGACCAAAACAGGCTGGCGTTTAGGCATTGAAACAGAAGGGCATTCAGCCATTGGCGATGCCATGGACACCATTGTTCGTAAAACCAAAGAAACGCAAAACGGCTTAAAACAAGACGGCACCGTTGCCTTAGAGGCGGCTAGCACCGCACTGAATTTAGTTACAGGCGATGCCGCAGGCGGTAGTTTCAAACATGTGTTAGAAATTACGCATAGCGAAAATACAGTGGATCAAACGTCTGATGCTCGCACTCGCATTGGCGGTCGCACCAATTTGCAATCTTTCAATCAATTAACCTTGAACAATGTAGAGTCTGATGAAAACAGCCACATTCGTTTACGAGCAAAAGACGGTGTTACCATCAACGCTGGAAAAACGGAGCGAAAAGAAACTGAAAAAGGTTTCCACTTTAAAACTGCCACTGGTGGAAGCGTTAGTTGCGGCATATTGTCTGATGGCTGTAGCGTGGGCGTGAGCCAATCCTTAGAGGCATCTTCTACCCAAAGCACCACCGTAAGTGTTACTCACAATACCAGCCGCTTAAAAGGGCAATCAGTACAAGTGGAAACAGAAGGCAACTTTAGCCTAGTGGGCTCCGAAATTGATGCCGATAAAGTACATTTAAACGTTAAAGGTAAAACTAACGTTCAGTCCCAACAAGACAGCTATACACGCCGTGCATACACCTCTGAGGCAAACATTGGCTTGGGTGGTGCAGTTACAACGTCACTGACGGTTAAACCAAGCTTAACCATTGGCATTGGCGGTGGACTTGAACGTGAAGACGCTCGTACCGTAGAACAGCGAGCAGGGATCAAGGCCGGAATAATTACTGGTGAAATCAACGACTTGAACTTAACTGCTGGTCATATCGTGGATAAAAGTGGGCAAGGTAATCTTGCAATTAAAAGCAAGGTTACCAGCAAAACTTTACAAGACTCACACCATAAAGACGGCGGCAACGCAGGTGTGAGCGTAGGGATTGCTGGAATTAACAACCACGATGACTTAGGCGTAGGACAGTTTAATGTTCGTGGTGGTCGTGTTGAGCAAAAACATTATGAAGCTGAACAACATAGCGTTTTACAAGGGGTTACCCCACAAGCAGCGACACAAGGGGACGCTATTAAAGCAAACTTAGCCGATACCAAAACGGTCAAACGTGACGATACCATTGCTCGCACACAGTTTAATTTTGAAGTTGCAGACATTAAACAGCTCGCCGAACGTGGTTACGAAGGGATTAAATCTCGTCTAAAACCAGCAGACAGTCAAGATGTTAAAGTGGCAGAATCAACGCTGGCAACCGATAGTAGTAAATCGGTAGCAGAGTCAGATTCTGACTATGAAGAAATTAATGTCAGCGTAGCAGGCAACCCACAACTTGCCAATAAAGCAAAACCAGCTGCCGATGCTGATAGCGACTATGCGGCGATTGAAGATCTCCAAACTACCGCCCCTGCCAAGCCACCACGCCCAAACAAAGGTCGTGTGCTGCCTGTGGGGACAGGTGATGGTGATGAGGCGACTGCTAAGCTGCCAGCAAAACCAGCGGAAGACACACCACCACCGTTACCACCACGCCAAAAT
>JAHHQZ010000045.1 GCA_020026075.1 Actinobacillus sp.
ATACAGAGCCCAGTCCTTAAATTAATTTAGTCTAAGTTTTTGGGGTCAGGTCAATTAGCAATGGTTTTATTTAAACTTTAACTAAAAATTTAAGTGATTTATTAGATAAGACTTATTTGATAAGCCACAGAGCTGCCGCACCGCGTGTACCGCCAGCATCACCAAATTGTGCCTTTTTAATCACAGGCACTGGGGCATTTTTCATTAAATATTGCGGTAATGCTTTTGGTAAGGCTTGATATAAATACTCGAAGTTCGATAAGCCGCCGCCTAGTACGATCAAGTCTGGGTCAAGCATTGTGCTAATGTTGGCGATTGCCGTTGCACAAACTTTAACGAACATTTCCACAAAGGCTACCACTTCTTCATCGCCTGCATAAAAACGCTCAATGATCACAGGAGCAGATAAGCTTTCGCCGCATAAATCACGGTATAAAAATTCAAAGCCACGCCCTGAAAGGTAGGTATCCAAGCACGCTTTGTTACCGCAGTCACAGTCATAAATTGGTGCATTATTCCAGCCTAGCAATTTCAAGGCGTGGAAGTTGAGTTGAATATGACCAAGCTCGCCTGCCATTCCGTTTCGCCCAGCGTAAACATTGCCGTTTAAGATCAAACCGCCACCAAAGCCTGTGCCTAAAATCAGCCCAAGCACTGAGTGATATTGACGATTATCCTCTGCCATTGCTTCGGATAACGCAAAACAGTTCGCATCATTTTCGCCGCGTACAGGGCGACCTAAACGCTCGCTTAAATCCGCTAAAATTCGCTGACCACTGGCTGCTGGAATGTTTGTAATATAGGCAATGCCTGTTTGCTGGTTAATAAAACCCGGTACGCCAATGCCAACTTTTCCTTTGCATTGATAGGTTTCATCTGCGTTTTTCACCAACTGTGCAATGGCACTGAGCCAATCTTCATAGCTTGTTTTGGGCGTTGGTACACGTTCTGCCGACAGTTTGTTTAACTGCTCGTCAAACACCGCCAATTCAATTTTAGTGCCACCAATATCAATTCCGTAAAGCATTTATAACTCCTTAAAATAAAAAAGGGGGTGAATAATCACCCCTCGTGTTTTTAATGAATGCCGTGCATACGTTTTTCTAAGAATTTAGAAAGTAACAACATCAGCACCGCTGTAGCCAGTGGGATCAAGGTAAAGAGTAAGAAGAACCCTGAAAGCCCAAGTGATTCATTGAGTGTATCAATACGGCTTGCGGTGTAGCCTGATACAAGGTTGCCAAAGAAAGAGGACAAGAACCACACACCGAACATAATCCCCACAAGGTTTTTCGGTGAAAGTTTACTCACATAAGATAAACCGATTGGGGATAAGCATAATTCGCCTAAGGTGTGGAATAAATAAGCGATAATCAACCACGCCATCGAAACAGATGCCACCGTTGCGCCGTCTTCGATTCCCATTGAGCCATAGGCTAAGAAACCAAAGCCGATACCCAACAAGGCCAAGCCCATTGCAAATTTTACAGGACCATTCACATTCAAACGGCTGTCCCAAATTTTAGACACCAACGGCGCTAAGGTGATGATGAAAAATGAGTTTAGAATCCCAAACCAAGAGGCTGGCACTTCGATGCTATCGGTTGAGCTAAATTCGCCGAAGATTTTCCAAATCACGATGCCCCAAATAATCACAAAACTTGTGGTTAAAAATATGTTCGATAGTGGAATAATAGTAAAAGTGCGTTTAATCAACAAGCCAAGTACGTAAGTAACAACAATCACAGGAATAATGGTTAGGAAGAAGTTAATCCATACGAATGTTGTTGCCCAGCCGCCTACAAGCACACGTTCTGTGTAGTCTTTGGCGAAAATGGTCATTGATGAACCCGCTTGCTCAAACGCCCACCAGAACACCATTACAAACAAGGCCATAATCCCGATCACCATAATACGATCTTTTTCCACTTTGGTGAGTTTTTGTGAGGCTGCAACCGCTTGTTTTTCCACTTTTTTCGTTAAAATTCCGACCTCGCCAAAAAGTTTTTTAGAGAAGATGAATTGCAACAAGCCAAAGAACATAAAGATCCCTGCAAGCCCAAAGCCGTAAGACCAGCCTACGGTTTCACCCACATAGCCACAAAGCATAATGCCAAGAAACGCCCCAGCGTTAATGCCCATATAGAAAATAGTGTATGCACTGTCTTTTTTCGCAGGGTTGGTATACAACTCACCCACCATCGTGGCAATGTTTGGTTTGAAGAAACCATTACCCACCACCAATGCTGCCAAGCCAAGATAGAACATAAATGTTGTTTCAAAGGCTAAGAAAAAATGCCCTAGCGCCATCAAGGTACCGCCAACGATAATGGCTGCCCTTGCACCCGTATAGCGATCCGCAATCCAGCCGCCCACGAGCGGTGTTAAATAAACCAACGCCGTATACCAAGCGTATAATTCACCAGCGTCTTGGCGAGACCACGCCCAACCGCCGTCAGTGAAAGCACTCACTAAGAAAAGCACGAGCAATGCACGCATTCCGTAGAAACTAAAACGTTCCCACATTTCTGTAAAAAAGAGTACAAAAAGCCCCGCTGGGTGATTAAGCACCTTAGGGTGTATATTTTTATCAATTACCGCAGTCATTAAAATCTGTTTCTCCCTGAATAAAGTATGATTAAAAAATAAGTATCAGATTAAACTAAAAATAACTACGAGAAAACATACCTAAAAATGGTAAATTTTCTACAAATATTCCGACCTAGGCATTATCTGTTATGTTAAAAAAGTTAAGTCGTGGTAAAAATGAAAATAGTAAGACCGCCACCAGCCAAGCGGTACCAATAGCTAATGCTAAATCAGCAGGGGAGTGCATTCCTAGAACGAGCCGACTTGTCAGAACCAGAATCGCCCACGCTGTAACCCCATAGGAAAAATAAGCTAAGTAACGATTGCGCAACAACATTGCAAACCCAACCGCCAACATTACCCACATCGCTGCGAATAAAGAATGCCCAGACGGCAAGGAAAAACTGGTTTCCTGTGCACGGTGTTCCACCAGCCATTGTGGCGTATTAGTGCCGTTATAATAATGTTTAACCAGCTCGCCTCGAACCTTGCGAGAATGCAAATAGAAATCCGCTTTCGGTAAGGTTTTCGCCGCCAACATCGCCGTAACAAAGGGACGATCGGCCTTTAATGCAGGTTTCAAAACTGATTTAATCCCCTGCGTAATCCCCAATGCCAACGCCATTACAATAATCGCTGCGACTGCTCGTTTTTTGTTTTTCACCAGCACCAAATAAAATAACGCAAACGCCCCACAAGTTACGATGGCAAAAGGCTTGCCAGCAGTTTCTGTAATTAAAAATAAACCGTAATCCCAGCCACCAACAACGTGATCAGGTTGCCAATGCCAACCACTGACAAAAGCAAAAAAAGGTACAAGAAGAAGAGTAACTGAATAGATTGATAGACGTTTTAGCATAGAAATTTCCGTGTATTCGCTTATAATTCGGCGCTAGTGTACACATTAAATGTTAAAAATAAATAGGATTTATTATGTCGGATATAAAATGTATCGCCCAAGCTAACTTACCAACCAAGTTTGGCACCTTCCGCATTGTCGGCTTTGAAAGCCCAAGCACAAAAAAAGAACACGTAGCCTTAGTAATGGGTGATGTCGCCGATGGCAAACCTGTGCTAGCACGCATTCACTCTGAATGCTTAACAGGCGACGCTTTACACAGCCTAAAATGCGACTGCGGTTTCCAATTAAAAACTGCCTTAAAACAAATTAGCGAGGCTGGACGTGGCGTGTTGATTTATCACCGTGAAGAAGGTCGTGGCATTGGCTTAATCAACAAAATCCGTGCCTACGCCTTGCAAGATGAAGGAATGGACACCATAGAAGCCAACTTAGCCTTAGGCTTTGCCGCTGATGAGCGTGATTTCACCGTTTGTGCGGATATTTTCAATCTACTTGGCGTACAACAAATTCGCCTGCTCACCAACAACCCACAAAAAATGGCCACCTTAACCCAAGCGGGCTTAAATATCGTGGAACGAGTACCGCTCAACGTCGGCGAAAACCGCTACAACAGCCATTATTTAGACACGAAAAAACAAAAAATGGGACATTTCATCATTCACAACGGCGAAGAACACGCCCTACAATGCCCACATTGCCAATCGGAAGTCCCCACAGAAAAATAATCCATAAAACGAACGCTGGAATTTTCGCTAAAATTTTGTTGAAAATTCCAGCGTGGCAGTTTTCACCCATAGCTTTACATCCGCTCCCCTCATTCCCTATCCGTTCTAACCGAATTTAAAACATTGTATTCCTAGCTGGCTGCCAGCTTGTCTGACTTTCTGACTTTCTGACTTTCTGACTTTCTGACTTTCTGACTTTCTGACT